>NZ_JBHFHD010000006.1:0-399401 GCF_041927335.1 Herbiconiux liangxiaofengii
CCCCCCCCCCCCCCCCCCCCCCCCCCCCCCCCCCCCCCCCCCCCCCCCCCCCCAACTCGGGGGAGCTGTCAGACCTTGAGGCGCCAGTCCTCGTCGTCGGCCGGGGCATCCTGAACCGGGATGGCGAGCGTGATGGTGCCCGTGGGGGGCTCGATCACGGTCGCTTCGTCGCGGCGGTGGCGCAGGATGTCGTCGATGTACGACGACAGCGCCTCGGCCAGCGGCACGTCGCGGTTCTGCGCCTGGCTCATGTACCAGCGGTGCTCGAGCAACTGGTGGAAGATCTCCGCCGGCTCGAGCTTGCCCTTGAGATCGCGCGGGATGGCACGGATGACGGGTTCGAACACCTTCGCGAGCCACTCGTGCGAGAGCATCTCCTCGTCGTAGGTCTTGCGGCCGTACTTGGCGGTGTACGAGTCGAGGTCGTTGAGCAGACGGCGGGCCTGGTTCTCCTGGGCGTCGAGCCCGGTGAGCCGGAGCAGGCGGCGCTGGTGGTGCCCCGCATCCACCACCTTGGGCTGGATGCGCACCGTGGTGCCGCCCTCGGTGGTCTTGATGGCGAGTTCCTCGATGTCGAAGCCGAGGTCGTTCAGCCGGTCGACCCGCTCGTTGATGCGCCAGCGCTCGGAGGAGCTGAACGACTCGGAGCCGGTGAGCTCCTTCCAGAGCGAGCGGTAGGCCGCCACGATGCCGTTCGACACCCGGATGGGGTCGAGCTCCTCGTCGATGCGGCCGCCGGCCTCCAGGTCCATCAGCTCGCCCGCGATGTTCACGCGGGCGATCTCCAGGTCGTTCTCGCGCTGCCCGTTCGACAGGCCGCCCTCATAGAGCTGACCGGTCTCCGCATCCACCAGGTAGGCGGCGAACGCGCCCGCATCGCGGCGGAACAGCGTGTTCGAGAGCGACACGTCGCCCCAGAAGAAGCCGATCACGTGCAGGCGCACGAGCAGCACGGCCAGGGCGTCGACCAGACGCGTGGCCGTGTCGGGCCGCAGCTGCTGCGAGAACAGCGCCCGGTAGGGCAGCGAGAACTTCAGGTGCCGGGTGACGAGCGCCGAGTTGAGCACGTCGCCGTCGTCGGTGTGGCGGTTGGTGATGACCGCCAGCGGGTCGACGCAGGGCACGTCGAGACGCTGCAGAGTGCGCAGCATGTCGTACTCGCGCTTGGCCATCTCATCCGTCGTCTCCTTGATGGCGATGACGTGACCGGAGAGGTGGGCGAAGCGCACGAGGTGACGCGAGATGCCCTTGGGGAGGGCCGCGATGTACTCGTCGGCCCATTCGTCGAGAGGCTGCTGCCACGGTAGATCCAGGAGACCCGGATCTACCGTGGCAGAGGTGATGGAGAGGGAGCCGGCCAAGAGGTTAGCTGACCACGGCCTTGTTGCCGAGGCGCTCGCCCGACTCGAGGTCGAACAGGTGCACGTGGCCGGGAGCGGCCGTGAGGTACACCTTGTCGCCGGCGTAGGGGTGCGAGCGGCCGTCGACGCGGGTGACGATGTCGGTGCGCTTGCCGTCGATCTCGGAGTGGCCGTAGAGGTAGCCGTCGGCGCCGAGCTCCTCGATCAGGTCGACCGTGACCTCGAGGCCCTCGCCCGGGGTGGAGGAGAGCACGATGTCTTCGGGGCGCACGCCGATGGTGGCGCTGGTGCCCGACGAGCTCGCGAGGGTCTCACGGTCGACCGGCACGATGGAGGTGCCGAACTTGATGCCCGAGTCGGTGAGGTCGGCGTGGAAGAGGTTCATGGCCGGCGAGCCGATGAAGCCCGCGACGAACACGTTGTTGGGCTTCTCGTACAGGTCGCGCGGGGTGCCGACCTGCTGCAGCAGGCCGTCTTTCAGCACGGCGATGCGGTCGCCCATCGTGAGCGCCTCGGTCTGGTCGTGCGTGACGTAGACCGTGGTGACGCCGAGGCGGCGCTGGAGCGAGGCGATCTGGGTGCGGGTCTGCACGCGCAGCTTGGCGTCGAGGTTCGACAGCGGCTCGTCCATCAGGAACACCTGGGGCTGACGGACGATCGCGCGGCCCATCGCGACGCGCTGACGCTGACCACCGGAGAGCGCCTTGGGCTTGCGGCTCAGGTAGGGCTCGAGGTCGAGCAGCTTGGCGGCCTCGAGCACGCGGGCGGCCCGCTCGTCTTTGCCCACGCCGGCGATCTTGAGCGCGAAGCCCATGTTCTCGGCCACGGTCATGTGCGGGTAGAGCGCGTAGTTCTGGAAGACCATCGCGATGTCGCGGTCTTTCGGCGGGATGTCGGTGACGTCGCGGTCGCCGATCAGGATGCGGCCCTCGTTGACCTCTTCGAGACCGGCGAGCATGCGCAGCGAGGTGGACTTTCCGCAGCCGGAGGGGCCGACGAGCACCAGGAACTCGCCGTCGGCGACCTCGAGGTCGAGCTTGTCGACCGAGGCGCGCGTGGAGCCCGGGTAGATGCGGGTGGCTTTGTCGAACGTGACGGATGCCATGGTCGTCTTCTCCTTCACCGGCAGGTACGTGCCGGACGATCCGTTGTGATGGATGGAACTCGAACCCTCGTCGATGGGGGTCCACCCATCATTATCGCACGGCGCCCGCATACAGCCGCCGCCTGGCGATCTTTCAGACTGGGTTCCTACTATCCTTGTGAAGTCGTCGCCCTGAGGGGCTCGACGGCGCCCGTACACCGGCAGACCTCTGTACGTCACCCAGCACACGGAGCACACCACCCATGACCCTCGGCGAATCCGGCGATTCTCGCCAGTCGAAGAACCAGCGTCGCGAAGCGGCCCGCGAGAAGGCGAAGCTGCTGCGCGAAGAGCAGCGCAAGAAAGAGGTGCGCAACCGCGTCGTCCTCATCTCCTCGCTCAGCGTCGTCGTGATCGCGATCATCGTGGGTGTGGCCCTGGTGATCGTGTCGACCATCAAGCCCGCCGGCCCCGGCCCGGCCAACATGGCCAGCGACGGCATCCAGATCTCCACCGGCTTCGTGGCCGAGACCACTCCGGCGCTCGCCGCCGGCGAAGACCCGGTGCCGAGCACCACCGACCCGGCCTCCGGCGTCGTCGACATCCGCGTGTACCTCGACTACATGTGCCCGTACTGCGGCCAGTTCGAGGCCACGAACAACACCCAGCTGGGGGAGTGGGTGCAGTCGGGAGCCGCCACCGTCGAGATCCACCCGCTCTCCATCCTCGACCGCTCGTCGCTCGGCACCAAGTACTCCACCCGTGCGGCCAACGCGGCGGCCTGCGTGGCGAACTACTCGCCCGACCAGTACTGGCAGTACAACTCGCTGCTGTTCCAGAACCAGCCCACCGAGAACACCGAGGGCCTCGACGACGCGACGCTGAAAGACCTGGCGAGCCAGGCCGGCGTCACGGCGCAGTCCGACATCGAGTCGTGCATCGACGACACCCAGTTCCGCGGATGGGTGGCGGATGCGACCTCCCGTGCTCTCGCAGGCCCCCTCCCCGACACCGACGAGGCGAAGGTCACCGGCACCCCGACCGTGCTGGTGAACGGCGAGAAGTACACCGGTTCGCTCACCGACCCGGATGCGTTCAGCGCGTTCGTGGTGCAGGTCTCGGGCGAGGCGTACTCCACCGCCACCCCGACCCCCACGCCCGCTGCCGGCTGAGCCGGAGTCACGCCTCGAGGCCGCCCCGATCCGGGGCGGCCTTCTGGCTACAATGGGGTGGTTCCACCCAGCCGGCCTGGCGCAATTGGTAGCGCACCGCTCTTGTAAAGCGGGGGTTACGGGTTCGAGTCCCGTGGCCGGCCCCACTTCGACGTGTGGTTCTTCAGGCGTGCGGGCATCCGGTGGGCGGGGTTGACTGAGGGCATGCAGGAACGTTCAGATGCCGAGAAGCGGCACGACCAGCTCACCAGCGCCCCCGGTTCGACGGAGGCCGACGCGGCGCCGCGCATCGAGGTGTCCACCACCGACGAGGGCCACAAGCGCATCGACGTGCGCGACGACGCCGAGTTCCGGCCGGGAGCCGACCCCGACCTGCTCTGAGGCCGGCCCGTCTCGCCCCGTCAGCGCTGTGCGCGTGAGCGGTCGACCGCGAACGACACCAGCAGCACCACGAGGCCGAGGGCCGCGAGGCCCACGCCCACGAACGCCGGTGCGGTGTACCCGAGCCCCGCGGCGATCACGACGCCGCCGAGGAACGCCCCCAGCGTGTTGCCGATGTTGAGCGACGAGTGGTTCAGCGCGGCCGCGATCGACTGGGCGTTGTGCGAGACATCCATCAGCCGGGTCTGAATGGCCGGAGAGCACGACCCGGCGAACGCGCCGACGAAGAAGATCGACACGATGATGCCCACCGGGCTGCCGGAGAACAGCGCGAAGGCGAGCACCGACACGCCCGTGCCCACGAGGCCGATCACGAGCGAGCGTTTCACCGAGCGGTCGGTGAGCCACCCGGCCATGGCGTTGCCGATGGTCATGCCGATGCCGAACGACACGAGCACCCAGGGCACGAAGCCCTCCTCGCGGTGCGTGACGTCGGTCACCACCGGCGCGACGTAGGTGTACACGGCGAAGACGCCGCCGAACCCCACCGAGCCCACCAGCAGCGTCAACCAGACCTGCAGACGCGTGAAGGCGCTGAGCTCGTTGCGCATGGTGGCCGAAGGGTCGCCCGGCCGGAACGGCACCGTGAGCGCGATGGCCACCAACGTGACGGCGAAGATCACGCCCACCAGCAGATAGGCGCTGCGCCATCCGAAGTTCTGGCCGAGGAACGTGCCGAACGGCACGCCCACCACGTTCGCGATGGTGAGCCCCGACAGCACGAACGCCACGCCGCGGGCGCGCTTCTCGGGGCCCACCAGCGATGCCGCCACGAGCGAGGCGATGCCGAAGTAGGCGCCGTGCGGAAGGGCGCTCACGAAGCGGGCGGCGAGCACGAGCCCGAACGACGGCAGCACGGCCGAAAGCAGGTTGCCCACCACGAACACGGCCACGAGAACGAGCAGCAGGCGTTTGCGGGGCCAGCGCGCGGCCGCCGCGGCGATGGTGGGAGCGCCCACCACCACACCCAGGGCGTAGGCCGACACGAGCAGCCCGGCGTTCGCGTTCGCCCCCGCCGAGTCGACCGCGTACTGCTGAGGCAGCAGGTCGGCCGCGATGTTGGGCAGCAACCCCATGGTGACGAATTCGGTCACCCCGATGCCGAAGCCGCCGAGGGCGAGGGCGATGATGGCCAGCCACCGACGAACCGCGGGCACCTCGATGAGCTCCGGCCCGGCGCCGGAGTCACGTACGGAGGTGTGGGAGTCGTCGTCGACTGGAGTGCGGTCCAGTTCAGTCACAGTGCCTCAAGCGTAGGCCGACTCGGGCCGGCCGGCGCGGCCCCCGGCGGTCAGAGCGCCGAGAGGTGCTCCGCGACCCGGATGCGGCTCTTCGCGCGCGCCTTGCGACCGCGCTCCGGCAGGCCTCCCACATAGAGCCAGCCGAGCAGCTCCTCGTGCTTGCCGAGATCGTGGGCCTTGCGCACCGCCTTCGTGCGCGTGAGCTCACCGGTGCGCCAGAATACGCCCCAACCCTCGTCGTCGAGCACGAGCGAGAGCCCGTGGGCCACGCCGGAGGCCACGGCCTCTTGCTCCCACTCGGGAACCTTGTGCTTCTTGCGGAACGACACCACCACCGCGAGCACCAGCGGGGCGCGGTGCGCTCTCGCCACGTACTTGCCCGCGTGCTCGCCCTTCACCCCGTCGGCCTTGGCGAGGCCACGCCCCAGCCGGTCGCGCGCGTCGCCGCGGATCTCGATCACGCGCCACGGCCGCAGTCCGCTGTGATCGGCGAGCTGGCCGGCCGCCTCGACGGCCGCAGCCACCTGGGCGGGCGTGGGCGCCGCATCCGTCACCTTCGACGACGAGCGCCGAGCCAGCATCGCCTCCCGTACCCCGGCCACGTCTACTCCGCCGCGTCGAAGGTGAGGGAGACGGAGTTCATGCAGTACCGGTCGCCGGTGGGCGTCTGCGGAGCATCGTCGAAGAGGTGGCCGAGGTGTGAGCCGCAGCGGGCGCAGCGCACCTCGGTGCGCAGCATGCCGAGCGAGCGGTCTTCGATGAGCTCCACCGCCGTGGAGTCGGAGGCGTCGTAGAAGCTCGGCCAGCCGCAGTGCGAATCGAACTTCGTGGTGCTGCGGAAGAGCTCGGCCGAGCAGGCCTTGCAGCGGTAGACGCCCTCGCGGTCCTCCTCGAGCAGCTCACCCGTCCACGGGCGCTCGGTGGCGGCCTGTCGCAGCACCGCGAACTCCTCGGGCGAGAGCTCGCTCTGCCACTCGTCGTCGGACTTGTAAACCTCGTAGCTCATGCTGCTCCTGGGATGCGTCGGGTCGTCGTGATCGCGAACGATCATTCCAGGAGAGTCTGACAGCCGCCCCGGGCGCGGCGGTCGGCGTTCGCTCTCGGGGTGTGCCGTTCGGCTATCGCCAAGGCGGCCGGCAATAGGATGACGGCACATTCGACAGGAGAGGACACCGAATGGAGCTCACCGAGCGCGACATCCGCATCCTCGGCTTCGAACGCAGCTGGTGGCGTCACGCCGGCGCGAAGGAACAGGCCATCCGCAAGACCTTCGGCCTCTCCTCGGCCCGCTACTATCAACTTCTCGGTGCGCTGATCGACTCCCCAGCCGCTCTCGCCCACGATCCGATGCTCATCAAGAGGCTTCAGCGGGTGCGCGATGCGCGCCTGGCCGCGCGTTCGGCGCGGTTGCTGTCGCGCGACGACTAGAAACCCACGCCGCTCCCATGCCACGTTTTCCCGAGGACAGCTTCGACCGTCTGCCCGCCGACTCCGGTCGCGTGGGCGCGCACCGCGGCCCCGTGCCGCGAGGCCGTGGCTGGCGGGTGCTCGCCTGGGCCGCGCTGGCCACCGCCCTGCTCGTGGCCGCCGGTGTGATCTACCTCGCGGTGATCGACGACCGCAACCAGTTCACGGATGTCGCGGGCGGCAGTTCCGCCACGGCGGTTCCCACCGACACCGCCACCGAGGCTCCGGCCGTCACTCCGGTCACCGACGGAACCAAGTCGGTCACCATCCTGAACGGCACCGACAACGTCGGTCTCGCCACCCGCGTCGGAGACGCCGCGGCGGCGGCCGGCTGGAACATCGGTTCCCGCGCCAACGCCACCTCCACCGACTTCCCCACCACCACGGTCTACTACGCCGACGCGGCGAACGAGGCCGCGGCCCTGGGGCTCGCGCAGCTGCTCGGCGGGGTGCCCACGGAGCTCAACGCGTCCTACCCCGGCGCCGACCTCACCGCCGTGCTCGGCACCGACTACGCCGGCCCCGGCCTCACCGAGTCGGCCCCCGTGGAGGAGACCCCGGTCGACGAGGCCCCGGTCGAGTAGCCGAGCCCTCCTGCGGGCCGTCCGCCGCGCATCCGGCGCCCATTATTTCGCGCGTGTTTCCGCTGTGTTGAGTTGCGGTCACGATCTGTTGAATTCGCGCCCTAGGCCGGTTTCGACGGTTCGCCGTTCATTAGTATCTGGAATCAGCCGCGGCGAACACGTCGCGACTGAAACACAGCACTTGGGAGTAACAATGGCGAACGGAACCGTGAAGTGGTTCAACGCTGAAAAGGGCTACGGCTTCATCACCGTCGACGACGGCGGGCAAGACGTGTTCGTGCACTACTCGGCGATCGACATGGCGGGTTACAAGGTCCTCGAAGAGGGCCAGGCGGTCGTGTTCGAGGTCGGTACCGGGTCGAAGGGTCCGCAGGCCGAGTCCGTGCGCCTCGCGTAGTCGAACCGGCACCCCTCGCTATCCTGAGCGGGTGCAGAGATCACGACGGCGTGCCGCGCGCGCCGCCTCAGGAACGCTGTTGCTGGCGTGCGCGCTCGC
This sequence comes from Herbiconiux liangxiaofengii, assembly GCF_041927335.1. Lineage (NCBI taxonomy): Bacteria > Bacillati > Actinomycetota > Actinomycetes > Micrococcales > Microbacteriaceae > Herbiconiux > Herbiconiux liangxiaofengii. The sequence continues at coordinate 7,847 of NZ_JBHFHD010000006.1, forward strand.
CCTCACCGGGTGCTCGCTGGTCGGCGGTGATCCCGGGCCGGTCGAGACATCGGCCGCTGCCACGGTCGTCCCCGTCGAGGAGCCTGCCACGGCTCCGTTGCGCGGCACCCCCGTCGCGGCCGGCACGACATCCGGCCCGTCGCTGGCCGCGAAGATCGACAACCACGAAGACGCCCGACCGCAGCTCGGTCTCGAGCGTGCCGACATCGTGTTCGAGGAGCTCGTCGAGGGCGGGCTCACGCGCTACGTGGCGGTGTGGCAGTCGGATGTGCCCGACCTGATCGGCCCCGTGCGGTCGATCCGGCCGATGGATCCCGACATCATCTCGCCCCTCGGCGGCATCGTGGCGTACTCCGGGGGCCAGGAGCAGTTCGTCGAGATGATGCGCGACACCCCGGTGTTCAACGCGGTGCACGGCGACGACGGCACCGACGACACCTTCTTCCGTGCCGACGACCGCGAGAGCCCGCACGACGTGATGGCGCGGGCGGCGGAGCTCGTGGCCGAGCATCGCGGGCTCGAGGCGCCGACCCAGCAGTTCGACTACTCCACCGGTGCAGCCGACTCGACAGCCGGCGTCGCCGGCACTCCCACCAGCTCTCTCGACCTGGTCTTCTCGGATGCGCGGTACCCCTCGTGGAGCTGGGACGAGACGGCCGGAGCCTTCCTGCGCTCGCAGGAGGGCTCGCCCGACCTCGACGCCCAGCAGGCACAGCTCGCGGCCACCAACGTCGTGACCCTGCGGGTGGACGAGGTCTACGACTACGACGCGGAGGTTCCCCGGGCCGTGCTCGTCGCCTCGGGCGAGGCCTGGGTGTCGACGGGCGGCCGCACGGTGCACGCCACGTGGTCGAAGGATGCCGCGGCCTCGCCGATCCGGCTGGCCGACGATCAGGGCGCGGCGGTGCTGCTCGCACCAGGAGCCACTTGGGTGGAGCTCGTGCCGCTCTCGGGCGACGTCACCGTGGTCGCGCCCTCCGCCTGAGTCCGGCATCCGTTCGCTCGCAGCCGGTGCCGCCTCACTTGCACTCGGCCACCGCGAGTGCCAATATTGATTTAGCACTCAGCAACATCGAGTGCTAACACCTGAATCTTTGATGACGTCCAGGGAGGACGAGAAACACACATGGCAAAGATCATTGCTTTCGATGAAGAGGCCCGCCGCGGCCTTGAGCGTGGACTGAACACGCTCGCCGACGCCGTCAAGGTGACGCTTGGCCCGCGCGGCCGCAACGTCGTCCTCGAGAAGAAGTGGGGCGCCCCCACGATCACCAACGACGGCGTGTCCATCGCCAAGGAGATCGAGCTCGACGACCCGTACGAGAAGATCGGTGCCGAGCTCGTCAAGGAGGTCGCCAAGAAGACCGACGACGTCGCGGGTGACGGAACCACCACCGCGACCGTTCTCGCTCAGGCGCTCGTCAAGGAGGGCCTCCGCAACGTGGCCGCCGGTGCCGACCCCATCAGCCTCAAGAAGGGCATCGAGAAGGCCGTCGCCGCCGTCTCCGCCGAGCTGATCAAGAACGCCAAAGAGATCGAGACCAAGGAAGAGATCGCTGCGACCGCTTCCATCTCGGCCGCCGACCCCGAGATCGGCGCGATCATCGCCGAGGCCATCGACAAGGTGGGCAAGGAAGGCGTCGTCACCGTCGAGGAGTCGAACACCTTCGGCACCGAGCTCGAGCTCACCGAGGGCATGCGCTTCGACAAGGGCTACCTGTCGGCCTACTTCGTGACCGACCCCGAGCGCCAGGAAGCGGTCTTCGAAGACCCCTACATCCTGATCGTGAACTCGAAGGTCTCGAACATCAAAGACCTGCTGCCGATCGTCGACAAGGTCATCCAGACCGGCAAGCAGCTCCTCATCATCGCGGAGGACGTCGACGGCGAGGCCCTGGCCACGCTCGTCGTGAACAAGATCCGCGGCATCTTCAAGTCGGTCGCCGTCAAGGCTCCCGGCTTCGGAGATCGTCGTAAGGCTCAGCTGCAGGACATCGCGATCCTCACCGGTGGCCAGGTCATCTCCGAGGAGGTCGGTCTCAAGCTCGAGAACGTCACCCTCGACCTGCTCGGTCAGGCCCGCAAGGTCGTCATCACCAAGGATGAGACCACCATCGTCGAGGGTGCCGGCGATGCCGACGCCATCGCCGGTCGCGTGGCGCAGATCCGTGCCGAGATCGAGAACACCGACAGCGACTACGACCGTGAGAAGCTCCAGGAGCGTCTCGCCAAGCTCGCCGGCGGTGTCGCGGTCATCAAGGCCGGTGCCGCCACCGAGGTGGAGCTGAAGGAGCGCAAGCACCGCATCGAAGACGCCGTGCGCAACGCGAAGGCCGCCGTCGAAGAGGGCATCGTCGCCGGTGGTGGCGTCGCCCTCATCCAGGCCGGCAAGACCGCGTTCGCGAACCTCGATCTCGTCGGTGACGAGGCGACGGGTGCGAACATCGTCAAGGTCGCCATCGAGGCGCCCCTGAAGCAGATCGCCTTCAACGCCGGCATGGAGCCGGGTGTCGTCGCCGCCAAGGTGCGCGACCTCGACTACGGCTGGGGCCTGAACGCCGCCACCGGTGAGTACGTCGACCTTCTGGCCGCCGGCATCATCGACCCGGCCAAGGTCACCCGCTCGGCGCTGCAGAACGCCGCGTCGATCGCCGGTCTGTTCCTCACCACCGAGGTCGTCGTGGCCGAGAAGCCCGAGAAGAACCCGGCTCCGGCCGGCGACCCCACGGGTGGCATGGACTTCTAGTCCGCACGCTGTACCAACGCCAAGGGCGGTCCCTCCGGGGGCCGCCCTTCGGCGTTCGCACCCGTTCGTTCGGGGGCCGGCGCCCCGAACGACGGAGTTTCGCGAGAACGACGGAGCAGGCATCCGTCGTTGCCCGGCATCAGGGGAGAAGTCCGTCGCTCCCGGCGGGGGAGGGGCGGGTCAGGCTGAGGTGGGGGTGGGCATGAGGGGGAGGGTGACGCGGAAGGTGGCGCCGCCGCCCGGGGTCTCCAGGGCCTCCACGTGGCCGTGGTGCGCCGCAACGATCGACGACACGATGGCCAGCCCCAGGCCGCTGCCGCCGGTCTCGCGCGTACGCGAGGAGTCGGCGCGGTAGAAGCGCTGGAAGATCTTCTCCCGGATCTGCGGCGGGATTCCTGCTCCGTGGTCGACGATGTCGACGGTCGCGACACCGGCCGCCTCGTCGACCTGCACCACGAGCTCGATCGGGCTGTCGCCGTCGGTGAATCTCAGAGCGTTGCCGATGAGGTTCGCGATGACCTGGCGGATCTTGTTCTCCTCGGCCAGCACGAGCGCACGCGGCGGCGTCAGCAACTCGATCTCGCCGGTGAAGCCGCTCCCGGGAGGTGCCGGGGCGAGGGATGCGCCGACCTCGCCTTCTGCGCCCGTCGGCCCCTTGGGCCGGCGGCGCAGGCGCGCCATCGCCGCGTTCGCGAACGTCACAGGGCGGGTCGACGTGGACACCGAGCGCTTGGGCTTCGCGCCGTCCTGAACGTCGATGGCGCCGGTGGCCGGTACCCCGCCGTCGGGCGCGGCGCCGTCGCCGGGCACCGCCCCTTCGAGCACCGGGGCGAAGGGCACCTCGGAGGCGCCCTGCGGCGTGAGCACCGAGACCTCGCGCCCCGGGCTGGCGGCCCGGGCATCCGACGCCGCATCGAGCGTGAGGGGAACGAGGTCGACGGGCGCCAGCTGCAGCGGGCGCGTCTCGTCGAGCCGGGCGAGCTCGAGCAGGTCTTCGACCAGCGTGCCCATCCGGATGGCCTCTTTCTCGATGCGCTCCATCGCCTGGGCCACGTCGTCGGGGGTCTGCAGCGCACCCATGCGGTACAGCTCGGCATAGCCGCGCACCGACACGAGCGGGGTGCGGAGCTCGTGCGAGGCGTCGCCCACGAAACGGCGCATCTGATCGATGGTGCGCGCGCGGTCGGCGAAGGCACTGTCGATGCGGGAGAGCATGGTGTTGAGCGACCGGTTGAGCCGGCCCACCTCGGTCTCGGGGGTGGCGTCGGACATGCGGCGGCTGAAGTCCCCGCCGTCGGCGATGGCGGCCGCCGTGCGCTCGACCTCGCGCAGCGGTCCGAACGTGGAGGTGACCAGCAACCTCGTGAGCATGGCCCCGAGGATGACCACACCGATGCCGAACGCCAGGAAGATGGAGAGGTAGGTGGCCGTGGTCTTCTCGGTCTCCACCAGCGACTTCGCGATCACGACCGTGCCGAAGCCGTCGCCCCCGAAGAGGTAGACCGTGGTGGCCACGGCATGCCACTCGGCGCCGTGGTCGATCGAGTCGACCGTGAACACCTTTCCGCCGAGCTCGTTCGCCGTCTCGAGGTCGACCGTGGCGGCCGGCATGGTGTCGGGGTCGGCGTCGCTCCAGTTGCTGACGATGCGGTTTCCGTCGGCATCCAGCAGAGCCACGAAGTAGTCGGTCGGTGCCGAGGTGATGTCCTGGATGTTGAACTCGTTCGTCGACGCGTCAGGCCCGAGGAACGGCGACGGATCCTTGCTCGCCTGATCGAGCTGCGAGTCGACCTGCTGCAGCAGGTACGTGCGCAGCACCACCATCGTGCCCACGCCCGAGACCACGAGCCCGAAGGTCAGCATCAGAACGGTGACGCCGGTGATCTTCGTGCGCAGGGAGATCGAATTCCACTGCCTCAGGATGGCGTGCATGTCGAGGGAAAGGCTACGCCTTGCTCACCTTCAGCATGTACCCGAAGCCGCGCTTGGTCTGGATGAGCGACTCCTCGGTGTGGGCGTCGAGCTTGCGGCGCAGGTAGGAGATGTAGCTCTCCACGATGCCGGCGTCGCCGTTGAAGTCGTACTCCCACACGTGGTCGAGGATCTGCGCCTTCGACAGCACGCGGTTGGGGTTGAGCATGAGGTAGCGCAGCAGCTTGAACTCGGTGGGGGAGAGCTCGATCGCTGTGTCGCCCACGAAGACCTCGTGCGTGTCCTGGTCCATGGTGAGCTCGCCGGCGCGGATGATGGCGTCTTCGTCGGCCTGCATGGTGCGACGGAGGATGGCCTTGATGCGCGCCACGATCTCGTCGAGGCTGAAGGGCTTCGTGACGTAGTCGTCGCCGCCGACGGTGAGGCCGGTGATCTTGTCCTCGGTGTCGTCTTTCGCGGTGAGGAAGAGGATGGGGGCCGTGTAGCCCGCCGCCCGCAGTCGCTTGGTGACGCCGAAGCCGTTCATGTCGGGCAGCATCACGTCGAGGATGATGAGGTCGGGCTCTTCTTCGAGCACCGCCGAGATGGTCTGCGCACCGTTGCTCACCGCACGCACGGCGAAGCCGGCGAAGCGGAGGCTCGTGGTGAGCAGGTCGCGGATGTTGGGTTCGTCGTCGACGATCAGGATGCGAGGACCGGTCATGCGGACTATTCTCTGCGGGTTCGCTGGGTGCAACCTGGGAGCTGGCGGCACGGTCTCGATCAGGTCGCTACGCGGCCCCAGCGTCGCTCGCTACGCGGCCACCGCGTCGACGATGGAGTACGCGTACCCCTGCTCGGCGAGGAACCGCTGGCGGTTCTGCGCGAACTCCTGATCGACCGTGTCACGGGCCACCAGCGTGTAGAAGCTGGCGGTGAGGCCCGACTCCTTCGGCCGCAGCAGCCGACCGAGACGCTGGGCCTCCTCCTGTCGTGAGCCGAACGAACCGGAGACCTGGATGGCCACGCTCGCCTCGGGCAGGTCGATGGAGAAGTTCGCCACCTTCGACACCACGAGGATCTTCTCCTCGCCGTCGCGGAAGGCCTGGAACAGCCGCTCGCGCTCGGGCACCGGGGTCGCCCCGGTGATCTGCGGCGCGCCGAGCGACTCGGAGAGCTGCTCGAGCTGATCGAGGTACTGACCGATCACCAGGATGCGCTCACCCCGGTGACGCTCGATCAGACGGCGCGTGGCATCGAGCTTGGCGGGGGCGGTCGCCGCCATCCGGTAGCGCTCGTCGTCGGCTGCCGCGGCGTACGCCATGCGCTCCTCGAACGGGAGGTCGACCCGCACCTCGAAGCACTCGGCGGGGGAGATGTAGCCCTGGGCCTCGATCTCCTTCCACGGGGCGTCGAAGCGCTTGGGGCCGATGAGGCTGAACACGTCGGACTCGCGGCCGTCCTCCCGCACCAGCGTGGCCGTGAGGCCGAGGCGCCGGCGGGCCTGCAGGTCGGCGGTGAGCTTGAACACCGGCGCCGGCAGCAGGTGCACCTCGTCGTACACCACAAGGCCCCAGTCGAGGGCGTCGAGCAGTTCGAGGTGCGCGTACGCGCCGCCGCGCTTGGCGGTGAGGATCTGGTAGGTGGCGATGGTGACGGGCTTCACCTCTTTGACCTGGCCCGAGTACTCGCCGATCTCGTCTTCGGTGAGGCTGGTGCGCTTCAGCAGCTCGGCCCGCCACTGGCGCGCCGAGACCGTGTTGGTGACGAGGATGAGCGTGTTCGTCTTCACGGCGGCCATCGCGCCCGCGCCCACGAGCGTCTTGCCGGCGCCGCACGGCAGCACCACCACGCCCGAGCCGTGCTCGGCGAAGTTCGCCACCGCCTGCTGCTGGTAGTCGCGCAGGTGCCAGGTCGACTCGTCGAGCTCGATCGCGTGCGGGGTGCCGGGGGTGAATCCCGCGAGATCGTCGGCGGGCCAGCCGAGCTTGATCAACTCCTGCTTGAGCTGCCCGCGGGCCCACTGCTCGATGCTCCAGGTGCCGTCGTCGTTCTTGACGGTGAGCAGCGGGGCCACCTTCTTGGCGCGGGTGATCTCGGTCAGCACCGCCGCATCCGTCGATCGCAGGGTGAGCTCGCCCTCTGGCCGCCGCTCGATCACGAGCTTGCCGTAGCGGCCGATGGTCTCGACGATCTCCATGGTCACCGACTGCGGCACCGCGAACTTCGAATAGCTCTCGAGCGTCGCCAGGATCTCGTCGGCCGAGTGGCCGGCGGCACGCGCGTTCCAGAGCCCCAGCCGGGTGATGCGGTAGGTGTGGATGTGCTCGGGCGCACGCTCGAGTTCGGCGAACACCGCGAGTTCGTGGCGGGCCGATTCGGCGTCGGGATGCGCCACTTCGAGCAGTACGGTGCGGTCGCTTTGAACGATGAGAGGGCCGTCGGGCATAACCGTTGAGTCTACGTGGGCAGGGGCGGAGTCGGTCGCGCCCGCCTGTCAGAGAGCCGAGAGGTCGACGATGTTCGCCACGGGCACCGTGCGTTCCACGCCCGCCCGCTCGTCGGAGACCCGGAGCCGGCCGTTCGCGAGGCTCAGCGGAACCACGTCGAGCCGGGTGGTTCCGCCGTCGGGCATGCGCACCTCGATCGACACGGGCGTGCGGGCGCGAACGGCGCGGTCGAGGCGGCGGGCCGTCCAGGCGCGGGCGTCGGCGTCGGCCGCGTCGGCGGCGTCGGTGGCCGCGGTGTCCGCGGCAGTGGCCGGTCCCTCGGCGGTGGGCTCATCGCCGGGGGCGGTGGTGCGGCCGGCAGGAGCGCCCCCGGCCGAGCGGCGGGCGGCGTCGCGCAGCCGCAGCACGAGGTCGGTCACGGCGGGGGTGGTGGCGGATGCCGGGCGCTCCGCGGGTGGTGCGGCCAGCACGCGGGCCCGCCTCATCACGAGCTCGGCCCCCGAGGCGTCCTCGGCGAGAACGGGGTAGCGGGCGTCGAGCAGCAGCCAGTACGCGGCAGCGGGGGCAGCCCGGGTGGTGAGCGTCGCCGCACCGGCGGGACGGAGGGCCAGCGCCGAGAGCGCCTGGTCGGCGGCCAGGGCGGCGAGCACCCCTGCGTCGTCGCTCGACACCATGGTGCGAGTGCCGTCGTCGAAGACGCGGTCGTACTCGGCCCGCTCGCGCACCCGCACCAGGCCGTGGCGGCGGGCGCCCTCACCGAGCAGGTAGTCGACCGCCTGCGGGATGCCGGTGAGTGAGAGCTGCTCGAGGAAGGCGCGCAGTGACTGCTCGGTCTCGCCCGAGGAGAGCGCACGATCGATGGTCTGCTGCGAGACGCGGTAGGCCGAGGCGACGCCGTGGTTCTCGAGGTCGGCCAGGAGCCGGAGGCGTGCGTCGAGGGCGGGGGAGAGGGGGCCGGGTGCGATCAGCGACAGGTCGTGCTGCAGATAGACGCGGTCGACCTCAGGGGGCAGCTCGGTGTCGAGCGCCTCGGCGCCCGTGGCCAGGAAGAGGGCCCGGCCGAATGCCGTGAGGCGACCCGCAGCCCACACGCCGAGCAGCTCGCCGCGCTCGGCGGCCTCGATCAGGCTCGTGTGCAGTGACTCGTCGGCCGCGGGATAGGCGTCGACGAGCGCCGCGGCGTCGGTGCGCCGGACGGCGCGGAGATGGGCGGGCAACGGGGAGTCGAGGGCATCGAGCCAGGCCTCGGCGAGGGCGAGCCACCGCCCGCCGGGGGAGAGGGCGCTCCAGGCGTCGGCGGCCTCGGTCGAGAGCAACTCCTCGCCGTCGACGGCGACGAGCCCGGCGGCCTCGGCGACCTGCACGAGCGGGCCCACCGAGGAGGTGGGAACCGAGAGGGCGGGTGCGAGTCGCTTCTCCTCGGCCACCGTGACTCCACCTCGGGCCCGCACCCTGGCGGGTGCGAGTCGCAGCTGCTGCACGAGTTCGGCCACGGCCGAGATGGCGGTGAAAGCGCGCTCGCGGGCCGTGCCGACGAGGGAGTCGGGCAGCTCCGCGGCCCGGCGATCGTCGTCAGCGGGCCGGGCGTCGGCCACCGGATGCTCGGCGAGCACCGCGCGGGCGGTGTCGGCCACCGAGACGGGCACCGTGGGGGTGCCGGCCGCATCCGGGATCAGCAGGGCGAGCTCGAGGAGCTCGGCCCCCGCCTCGGGTGCTGAGCCGTCGGCGAGCTGCTCGAGAGCGCCGCGCGGGAGGGTTCGGAGGGCCTGCCTGACAGACGCCGGCTCGAGCAGTGCCTCGGCGAGGTCGAAGAAGTCACGCAGTTCGCGGGGCGCGGCTTGACGCGCCACCAGCAGGGTGGTCAGCGCGTCGTCGTCGAGGCGGCCGAGCCGACGGACGAGGGGGAGCGGATCGCTCATCGACTCCCGCGGGCATCCTGCCGGCGGCGGCGGATGCTGATGATCAACAGCACGAAGATGAGCAGGAACCCGATGGGCAGCCCGAAGTACGGCACGAAGTAGATGATCTGCCAGACCTGCTGGTCGTAGTCGAGCGTGTGCGTGGCCAGACCGATCAGGATGGCGATGAACGCCAGCACCGACAGGCCGATGACCGCCGCGATCATGAACGTCAGCGAACGCTGCACTCGGCTCGGCGGGGTGTTCTCGGCATCACTCACAGTCCGAGGATACCGGCACCGGTAGGCTGGTAGTCGGTTCGAGCGGTATTCGAGCCCGTTTACACGAGGAGATGCAATGCCCACCGGCAAGGTCAAGTTCTACGACGACGAGAAGGGCTTCGGCTTCATCAGCACCGATGACGGCCAAGAGGTGTTCCTGCACGCGTCGGCGCTTCCGGCCGGCACCTCCGTGAAGGCAGGCGCCAAGCTCGAGTTCGGCATCGCCGACGGCAAGCGGGGCGCCCAGGCACTCTCGGTGCGGGTGATCGAGGCTCCGCCGAGCCTGGTGAAGATGTCGCGGAAGCCCGCGGATGACATGGCCGTGATCGTCGAAGACCTGGTGAAGGTGCTCGACTCCATCGGCGGAAACCTCAAGCGGGGCCGCTACCCCGACAACGCCCACAGCCGCAAGATCGCGGCCCTGCTGCGCAAGGTCGCCGACGAGCTGGACGCGTGATGCCTGAGGATCGGGCGGCGGATGCGTCGGCCGTCGAGGTCGTCGGCGTGCCCACGTCGGGTGACGCTGTGGAGATCGACTTCGACGTCGTCGAGGTGCCGGAGGGTGAGGCGGCAGCGGCAGTCGACGCGGCGAACGTGGAGCTCGTCGAGGTGACGGATGTCGTCGCCTCGGCCGAGGCTGCGAAGCCCGAGCCCGTGGTCGACGAGGTGCTGCTGGCCGCGGCGGGTGTCGCCCGGGCGGCGCTGAAGGAGATCACTCCCGGGTCGAGCATCGGCGAGGTGATCGGGCACCGGGCCGAAGAGGATCACGTGCTGAGCCTGCACTTCGCCTCGAAGCTGCGCGGCTACCCGGGCTGGCACTGGACCGTGACGATGGCCCGCATCGACGATTCCGCCGAGCCTTCGGTGCTCGAGATCGAGATGCTCCCGGGTGAGGGCGCGTTGATCGCGCCCGACTGGGTGCCGTGGTCGGAGCGCCTCGCCGAGTACCAGTTGGCGCAGGAGCTGGCCGCGGCGCAGGCCGCCGGCGAGCTGGTCTCGGAGGACGACGACCTCGATGACGACGACTCCGACGACGATGACGAGTCGGACGACGACGATGACCTCGACGACGATTCGGATGACGACTCCGACCTCGACGACGATGACGACTCCGACGAGGATCTCGACCTCGACGACGACGTCGCCGACATCGACGAGCACATCTCCGACGACGCCGACCTCGAGTCGGCCGCAGCCCTCGACACCGCCACCTTCGACGCCGACACCTCTGACACCGACGCATCCGACGATGACGATGACGATGACGATGACGACGACGGCTACGAAGACGACGACGAAGACCCCGACGACCCCCACGCCGAAGGCCCCGCCCGCCGCCGCTGGTGACCCGCCACCCGCGCGACTCGTCCCGAATCGCGCGGAAAACCCCCGTTTCGCGCCCGAATGGGACGAGTCGCGGGGGTGCCGAGCGTTCACCCGACCGGGGAGCCCGGGAGGGTGGGTCAGGAGGCGAGCGACTCCACCACGTACTCGATCGAGGCGATGAGCTGCTTCACGTCGGACGGCTCGATGGCCACGAACGTCGCCACGCGCAGCTGGTTGCGGCCGAGCTTGCGGTAGGGCTCGGTGTCGACGATGCCGTTCTGACGCAGCACCTTCGCGACCGCTGCGGCATCCACGTCGTCGTCGAAGTCGATGGTGACGACCACCTGTGAGCGGTGCGACGGCTCGGCCACGAACGGCCGGGCGTACGAGACGCCCTCGGCCCACTCGTACAGCGCCGACGACGACTCGGTGGTGCGGGCCGAGGCCCAGGCCAGGCCGCCGTTGCCGTTGATCCACGACACCTGGTCGTCGAGCATCACGAGGGTCGCGATGGCAGGCGTGTTCAGGGTCTGGTTCAGGCGCGAGTTGTCGACCGCGTTCTTCAGGCTCAAGAACTCGGGGATGTAGCGACCGGATGACGCGACCGTCTCGACCCGCTCGAGTGCCGCCGGCGACATGAGGGCGAACCAGAGCCCGCCATCCGAGGCGAAGTTCTTCTGCGGAGCGAAGTAGTAGACGTCGGCCTCGGCGGCGTCGAAGTCGATTCCGCCCGCCGCGCTCGTGGCGTCGACCACGGTGAGGGCTCCGGCATCGCCGTGCACGCGCTTCACCGGCGCCATCACGCCCGTCGAAGTCTCGTTGTGCGGCCAGGCGTACACGTCCACGCCCTCCAGCACCTCGATCTCGCCCCGGGAGCCGGCTTCCGACTTCACCACGTGGGGCGTCTCGAGCCACGGCGCACCGGCCGCGGCCGCGAACTTGGAGCCGAACTCACCGAACGACAGGTTCTCGGCGCGCTTCTGGATGAGCCCGAACGACGCCGCATCCCAGAACGCGGTCGAGCCGCCGTTGCCGAGCACGACCTCGTACCCCTCGGGCAGCGAGAACAGCGACGAGAGACCGTCGCGCACCGAGCCGACGAGGTTCTTCACGGGCGCCTGCCGGTGGCTCGTGCCCAGCAGGGAGGCGCCTCGCGTCACGAGGTCTTCGAGCTGGCCGGGCCGCACCTTCGACGGGCCGCAGCCGAAGCGTCCGTCAACGGGCAGTCGGTCGGTGGGAATCTGGATCTCGGCCATGCAGACCATAGTATCGACGCGGGTGACCGCCTCGATGCCGTGGCGGAACAGTAGGCTGGGTTAGGTACGCCTCACACGTGCGCAGGGAGAAAATCACTTGGCAGATCTCATCGACACCACCGAGATGTATCTCCGCACCATCCTCGAACTCGAGGAGGAGAACATCAATCCGCTGCGCGCCCGCATCTCGGAGCGCCTCGGTCACTCGGGCCCTACCGTGTCGCAGACCGTCGGGCGCATGGAGCGGGACGGCCTGGTGGTGGTGTCGCTCGACCGTCATCTCGAGCTCACCGAGCTCGGCCGCAAGAAGGCCATCTCGGTGATGCGTAAGCACCGCCTGGCCGAGCGCCTGCTGAGCGACGTGATCGGTCTCGAGTGGGAGCTGGTGCACGACGAGGCCTGCCGCTGGGAGCACGTGATGAGCGAGCAGGTCGAACTGCGCATCCTGGACATGCTCGACCACCCGACCGAGTCCCCGTACGGCAACCCGATTCCCGGGCTCGACCAGTTCGGCGAAGAGGCGTCGATCCCCTTCACCAAGGGCGTCGTGAACATCGTCACGCTGGTGCACGGAGCCGTGGGCCCGCAGACGAAGATCATCCGGCGCCTCGGCGAACCGGCTCAGGTCGACCCCGAGCTTCTGCTGCAGCTCAAGCAGGCGGGCGTGGTTCCGGGGAACAGCGCCGCGTTCACGTCGGCGGGTTCCTACGTTCTGGTCGAGGTTGAAGGTTTCGCCGAGGGGATCGAACTGCCCAATGAGGTCGCAAGCCACATATTCGTTGGCATCTGAGCCCCTCCCCGCCGCATCGGCGTTACCAAAATGTTAAAAAGGGCCTTTCTGAAGTGACAAAGCCCGAACCCTCCCGTATCGTCTTACGAGTCCGCCGACTCCCGAATAGTGGCGGACACGGGCCAAGACACCTCGCACTCCCGTCTCTTGGTCGCTGACGGCACACGGAACTCGGTGTGGACGGGAGCAGCTTTCTTTGGCTGCGTGAGGTGCCGGAGGACTAGATCTTGGCCCCACTTGGTGATTCGCTCGCATCAGAGCAGAACCCCGAAAGACTGAACAGCTCTTCCACCCCCTCCGCTCCGCTGACCCGGCGTGAGTTGCGCCGGGCGGAGGAAGCTGCGGCAGCGAAGACGCCGGCCGCACAGGCCGCTTCCGCGGCCGACGCTCCCTCGAAGGAGCTCGTGCTCGCCGTGGCCGCTCCGTCGGCCGAGGCGAAGGCCGCGGTGACGGCGCTCGAGGTCAAGGCGCCCGCCGCCCTGGCCACGCGCCTGCCGGCCGTTCGCCGCCCCCGCATCTCGCGCCCCACGAAGAAGAACGCCGTGCGCGCCGTGGTGATGACCTTCGCCGCCGCGCTCGTGGCCACCATGGCCCTGCCCGCCTACGCCTTCGGCGGTGGCGGCAGCTTCGACGCCGGTGTCGCCACCGACGGCGAGCTGTCGGGCAACCAGACCCTGGTGGTGCCGGATGCCTCGGCCGCACTGGCCGTGAGCCGCGACAACTACACCGCACCCACCCCCGAAGACCTGCAGGCCAGCCGGGATCGCGCGGCTGCCGCCGTGGCCGCCACCGAAGCCGCCGCGGCTCGCGAGGCCGCCGCAGCATCGGCTGCCGCATCCGCCGACACCGAGACCAGCGCCGCGAACAGCCCGTTCACCGTCAACCCGCCGTCGGGCGCCTATAGCGGTGCCGCTGTGGTGGCGTACGCCGAGCAGTTCGTGGGCAAGGTTCCCTACGGCAGCGGAGCGAGCCCCGACACCAGCTTCGGCTGCGACGGACTCACCCAGTACGTGTTCGGCCAGTTCGGCATCTACCTGCCGCGTGTGGTGAGCAACCAGGCCGCCATGGGCATCCCGATCTCACCCGCCGATGCTCAGGCCGGCGACCTCATCATCTGGCCCATCGGCCACGTGGGCATCTACGACGGTGCCGGTGGATCGATCGACTCGCCCGACTGGGGCCGCTACGTGGAGCACCGTCCGCTCTGGGGCAGCTACTACTTCGTGCGGATCGTCTAACCCTCCCGCGTCGCCGACGAACGTGTAAACACTTCGTTACCGGCAGCCGAATCGGCGTATCACCTGTAGGTGGTGCGCCGATTCTGTCGTAATCTGGGGCTCTGTTCGCCACACACACCAGGAGAGCCAGATGACGCAGGGCAGGAGCATCCCCACCACGGATCGCCTCGTGCTCCGCGTGCGCCGGCACACGAGTGGGCTGAGTCAGAGCCAGATATCGAGCTCTGTGAGTAAGGCGCTGTCATTGTGACGGCGCCTTTTTTGTTGCCCACCCGTCTTCTCGGTTCGTCGTCGAACGGATGCAGGTCGGACACCTGGAAGCCGTCCAGGTGTGTTCGAAAGGGAGAGCATGCGAACACTGGTACTCAACGCAGGATTTGAACCGCTCGGAGTCGTGTCGTTCAAACGGGCCCTGGTGCTCGTGATGAACGACAAGGCGCGGGTGCTGGCGAGCGACGCCGAGCATCCGGTGCTCGGCATCCATGAGGAGTTCGACCGACCCGCGGTCATCCTGCTCACCCGCTACGTGCGGGTTCCCACCAACCGGATGATGCCGGTGTCGAGGCGGGGCGTGCTTCGCCGTGACGGGCAGCGCTGCGGCTACTGCGGCGCATCCGCCACCACCATCGACCACGTGCACCCGCGCTCGCGCGGAGGCAAGGACACCTGGGAGAACCTGGTGGCGTGCTGCCTGCGTTGCAACAACATCAAGGGTGATCGCACACCGGCCGAGATGGGCTGGTCGTTGCGGGTCTCGCCCCGGATGCCGCATCAGGCGGGTTGGACCATCAAGGGTGCGGAGCGCACCGAACCCGAGTGGGACCCGTTCCTGATCGCGGCGTGAGTGCCGTGCGGGCCCCGGATCTCTCCCGCGCCCGCACGGCGACGTCGATCAGAAGCTGAGCAGGATCTTCCCGGCGCGACCGGGAACCGCGCTCGCGGCGGCGGCGGCGCGCGCCTCGTCGATCGGGAACACGGCCTCCACGGGCAGGTCGACCTCGCCCGAGCTGATGCGCTGGATGAGTTCGCCGAACAGGGCACCACGCTTGGCGGCATCCATGTCCTGGCTCACGCGGCTGCCCCAGAAGCCCTTCACCGTGGCCTGCTTGAAGATGAGGTCGCCCGAGGAGAGCTCGAGCGCTCCCGAGGCCATGGCGCCGAACGACACGAGGGTGCCGCCGTCGCCGAGCAGCGACAGCAAGTCGCCGGCAGCCGGACCGCCCACGGAGTCGACGGCGGCGCGGGGGCTCGCGCCGTCGAGTACGGCGGCGACGCGCTCGCGCCAGCCGTCGTCGTCGGTGGCCACGATGTCGTGGATGCCGAGGGCGGCCAGCTCGTCGACACCGGCGGCGCGGCGCACGAGGCCGAGCACCTTCACGCCCCGGGCGGCGGCGAACTGGGCGACGAGCTTGCCCACGGCGCCGTTGGCCGTGTTCTGCACGATCCATTCGCCGGGCTGAACGTCGAGGAAGTCGAGAAGGCTGAGGGCACTGAACGGCATCGAGATGAGCTGCGCGGCGGTCTCGTCGCTCACCGAGTCGGGCACCGGCACGAGTCCGGCGGCCTTCGCCACGAA
Organism: Herbiconiux liangxiaofengii; assembly: GCF_041927335.1. Classification (NCBI taxonomy): domain Bacteria; kingdom Bacillati; phylum Actinomycetota; class Actinomycetes; order Micrococcales; family Microbacteriaceae; genus Herbiconiux; species Herbiconiux liangxiaofengii. Next base: position 23,319 of record NZ_JBHFHD010000006.1, read on the forward strand.
GTACTCGGCCCACACGCCGAAGGTGCCGCCGGTGGCGACCCGCTGGCCCACGGTGAGACCGCTGACGCCGTCGCCGAGCGCGTCGACGATGCCCACAGCCTCGGTGCCGGCTGCGGCGGGGAGCTCGGGCTTGAAGCCGTAGGTGCCACGGATCGTCCAGAGGTCATGGTTGTGGATGGGGGAGAGCACGGTGCGCACGCGCACCTCGCCGGGGCCGGGGGTGGGCAGGGGGAGCTCGACGACGTCGAGCACCTCGGTGGCGTCGGCGAACGTGGAGTGGGTGAGTGCGCGCATGGTGCGGCTCCTTCGGGTGGGGATCGGATGGATGGACGTTGGCGGTTGTGTCGGCGGGGGCGTGGGCGCCGCCCGGCCTGCTGGTCTGCTCAGTCGAGCAGCACGGCGGTCGTGCGCAGCGCGGAGTCGAACGGCGAGCCGTCGCGGGCCAGTCGATCCAGCAGCGCGGCTCCGAGCCAGAGCTCGTAGAGCGACTCGGCGAGCTCGCGGGCGGGTCGGCCGCTCGTGACCGACCCCTCGGCCTGGCCGACGGCGACGACGGATGCGAGCAGGTCGACGAGACGGCCGACACCGCCGGCGAGTGACAGCCGCATGGGCTCCGAGAAGTCGGACACCTCGGCGGCGAGCTTCACCACGAGGCACCGGTCGGCGGAGGCGCTGCCCACGCGACCGGCCCAGGCCTCGGCCAGGAGCGTCAGCCGCTCGTGGGCCGTTCCCGGCCGCTCGAGCAGTGCGCCCACCGCTTCGAGGTAGGTCTCGACGTAGCGGTCGAGCACCGCGACGCCGAACCCCTCCTTCGAAGCGAAGTAGTGGTAGAACGAGCCCTTCGGGACGCCGCAGGTGGAGAGGATCTCCTGCAGGCCGACGCCGGTGAAGCCCTTGGCGAGGATGAGCTCCTCGCCGGCGGCGAGGATGGCATCGCGCGTGAGCTCGGCCTTGGCGGTGAGGGTCATGGTTATGATCCTAGAACAAAATAGACCGGTCGTCTAGCAAAGCCTCCCCGCTTCCCGGGTCGGCCCGCTAAACTGAGCGGGTCAGCCTCTGTAGCTCAATGGAAGAGCAGTTCCGTCCTAAGGAAAGGGTTGGGGGTTCGAGTCCCTCCAGGGGCACCAGCTATTTGTTCATGGCTCCGATTTGCGCGCTGAGATCGTCTTCTTTGTGCCTGCGATCAGCACCTGAGGCGCTCATGATCTCGCCGCTGCGTGTTCTGCGAGCGGTTACGACTGTGGCTCCATTCGCCTGCTCAGAAGGGCGGGGTGTCGGGCAGGGGTCGGACGGATCCCGGGATGCGCGCGGCAGCGGGTGTCGCGGTGGGTGTTGCGTGTCGCGTGGGTGGGTGTTCGGGTGGCGTGGTGGTGTGGCGGGCGCCCGAGGGTGAGGTCCAGTGCAACGCTCGGCCTTCCCCGCCGGTGACTTGCCAGTCGGTTTGGTGTTTCAGCGTGTGATGCCTTCGACATAGTGCGGCGAGGTTGTCCAAACTGGTGTGACCACCGTTGGCCCAATCGACGGTGTGGTCCAGGTCGCATCGGGCGGCGTCTCGGGTGCAGCCCGGGAACCGGCAGGTCTGGTCATCCATGATCACCGCCGCACGAAGGTCGGCCGGGACTTTGTAGCGTTCTCGGCCGACGGTGAACCGGGTGCCGGTGGCCGGGTCGGTCAGGATCCGCAGAACCGACGGCGCCCCCGCGACCAGGCGGCGGGCCGTGTCGGTATCGATCGGCCCATAACCCGCCAACTCCCCAGCCTCCGCGCCGTGACCCAGCAGCGTCATCACGGGGACGGTGACGGCGATGTTCGCCGTGATCCCCCGGGCTCGGGTGGCGGTTTCGCCGTCCCGATCCAGGAGGAGGTCGGTGAGGCTGTCGGCGCGGAGCTGCGCGTGAGTGCGGGCTTCGTCGGGTGCCCGCAACCCGCGGGCGAGCTGATCGAGAGTGTCGTCGATCGCGAGTGCTGACACGGCGGGCAGGTGACACACCAGCGTGGCCATCCCGTCGAGTTCCTTCTCCACCCACACGCCCCGCTCGTCCCGGGCCTCGTGGTGGCGGGTATCGATCGAGTCCGGGTGCATCCGCTCCCGCACGTTCCGGGCATGCGTGGACAACTGGGTCGGCGTCTGGGACTCCGCGTTCACGAGCGCGATCGTTTCGAACTCGGCGCGAGCGCCTTCGGGGAGGGTGCGGGCCTGCCGCACCACCGCCTGCGCGTGCCGATACGTGATCTCACCCCGCTCGAGGGCCTCCAAGGTCAGCGGCAGGAAGTCGCACAGCATCTCCGCGTCATCGATCCGCTGCCCAGCAGTGCGTTCCGGAATGCGCAACGTGGTTGCGATCTCCGCGACCAACGACCGACGCGCATGCTGCAACGACCCACCCGGCAACCCGGCGACCCAGTTCGCCTTCCGCGCCGCCGCCGCCAACCGAACCACCGCCCGCGCATCCAACATCGCCTGCTCGCGTTGGATCACTGCCACCTCGTCCGCATCCGCTCCGATGCCGCGCAGCATCGACTCCCGAGTCCCACCAGCGGTGGGATCGGACGGAACGGGGTTGAAAGCAACAGACTGGTTCATGAGCGTGCCTCAATTGTATCGCGGCGGCACCCGAGAATCAATCAAAACACCAGATCAACCCACGATTCTCCGTCGTTACCGCGCTACCACAACCGGCCGACATCCGCCCGACCCAGCCACGGTCATCGAGGGCAAGCGCGAAGCGCGCGGCAGCACCCCACACCCGGAACACAAAGCTCCCGAGACCCGACCGGGACTGCCGCGCGCGCCGCGCTTGCCCGAGATGGATGTGGTTGCCTTTTCGAGAGATTCACCGACGGATGAGTGAGCTCGCACTGACGCGTCATCGTCGTCTGTTGGGCCGGCGAGCGACAGCAGGCCGACGACCGCAGACCACAGACCACATCTGAGCCTGTGAACGGCCCAGCATCGCGGAGGAGACGGCCACGGTGACGAGAAGAACAGCGGCCAGCACGACCCGTGAAGACCAGGCCGAGCAGCCGGGCTGGCTGCGCCGAGAGCCGGGCCCGGGGATGAGGTGCCTGCACGGTCGTACGTCACCCAGCGTTCCGCTGGCGAACTCGAAGTGCTGCGGCATGGAGGCCGGCGCTCCGCTCACAGTGGCGTTCTGGGCGACCGCCGCATCAGGGCGTGGGTTCGGGTCGGCCGCGCGTCAGGCCTTCGCCGCGAGCCGCTCGCGCAGGAACGCGACCACCCGCTCCCGCGCCGCCAGCGCCGGATGCCCCGGCGTCTCCCGCACCTCGCTGGTGAGCACCGAGTGCGCGCGGCGCGAGAAGCCGCCGGCGTTGCCGGGGGAGGAGTCGAGCTCGATCACCTCGAAGGCGTCTCCGAGGCGTCGCGCGAGGGTCTCGAAGCGCGGGCGCGGCGAGTTGGGGTCCTCCGAGAACCGCAGACCCAGTGCGCAGAAGCCGGCGCCGGTCGCTCGCGCCGCAACCACGTCGAGCTCCGACGACGAGAGGCCCGGGTCGGCCTGCCGCGCCTTCCCGAGGGGGAAGGGCGCCGCCGGCTGGCTGACGACGGATGCGAGCACCGAGTCGTCGACCGCGGTCGCCAGTGCGAAACCCGCGGTGAAGCACATCCCGATCACGCCCACCCCGGCGCCGGGCGTGCGGGCGTTCAGGTCGGCGGCGACCGCCCGGAAGAACGTCGTGATCGGACGCTCCAAATTCAGCGCGAAAGCCCCGAACTCGGCGCTGACGCAGATGCGCGCGACCGTGCGCAGCGTGTACCCGGGCGTTCCCTCCTTCTCCGGCACGCCGAACGGCGAGGGCGCGACGACCGTGAACCCCTCGTCGACCAGATGCTCGGCGAGGCCCAGCACCTCCGGCGTGATGCCGGGCAGCTCCGGGATGAGCACGACCCCGGGGCCTGACCCCTTCTCGTAGCAGTCGTAGGTGCGGGTGCCATCGGAGAACGGGGCGCGCACCCAGCCCTCGAGGGTGGACGTGGGGGCGGCGCCGGTCATGCCGCCATTATCCGCCGAACGGATGCCCGGAGTCGCGATGGTGAGACGGCTCAGCGGCGACATCCGGGTCTGCCATAATCCGCAGGTGACGTTGTTCGAACCGGGGGGACCGGAACAGCCGAGGCCCCGACACGGGCAGCCGACGCCCGACGCGGCGGCGAGTGCCGCCGACGAGGGGGCCGCCGACAGATCCCGTGCGCCGCAGTACGGCGAGCGGCTCGCGGAGGGCAGCTCCGAGCACGCCGCGTGGGAGCGCCTCGTGCAGGAGAACAGCCCGTGGGTGCGCGACCTGGCGGCCCAGCGCCGCCGTCGGCGCGGAGCCGTGCTCTCGATCGTGTTCTTCGCGATGCTGCTCGCCGGTGGCGTGGCCTTCCACCTCACCGGGGCGTTCGGCTCCCTCGGGCAGCGGGGTGCCGCCCTCGACGCGCCCTATCAGCCGAGCCTCGCCGTGAGTGCCATCGCCACCGGCCTGCAGCTCACCGACGAGGGCCAGCAGATCTTCTACGCCGCCCGGCCCGAGGTGCTCGACGCCACCCTGTTCCTCGCCGTCTGCGGCGACCCGGATGCGCCGGCTGACGGCTCAGAAGACCCGATCGGCTGCTACTCCTCGCCCCCGGAGAGGATCGCGATCTTCCACCCCGAAGACGCCCGGCTCGACTCGCAGATGACGACCACGGCCGCCCACGAACTGCTGCACGCCGTGTGGGCACGCCTCACCGACGACGAGCAGGGCACGCTGCGCCCGCTGCTCGAAGCGCAGTATTCGCGCATCCCGGCCGACGACCCCGTGCAGGAGCAGATCACCGGCTCGGTCGGCGACGACCGGTTCAACCGTGCCACCGAGCTGTTCGCCTACCTCGGCAGCCAGAACACCGGCGCCGGCCCTCTCGACCCCGAGCTCGAGGCCTTCTATGCGCGGTACTTCACGGCGCGGCAGACCATTGCCGACCTCGACTCCACCCTGCAGTCGACCCTGACGAACGGATGGGCGGCCTACGAGACGCACGCCACCGAGCTGAGTGCCCTCACGCAGGCGAACGCGCAGGAACGGGCGCAGCTCGACGCCGACACGGCTCAGCTCGCCACCGATCGGGAGATGCTGGCCGGTCAGGTGACCGACTACGAGGCGCGGCCGGCCGACGAGCAGTCGCGGCTCTACCGCGTGGGCGACGACGGCGAGTTCGCCGAACCCTGGGGAGATTACCTCGCGGGGCTGCAGGTCGAGCTCGACGGGCGGGCCACGTCGTACGCCGATCGCGAGGCGGCGCTCACCGGGTCGATCGCCCAGGAGGATCAGCTGGAGGCGGCGCTCGACACCGAGTACGCCGGCCTGGTGCAGCTCGACGAGGCCGGCCTGCCGCGCTGAACGCGGGCGTAGGGTGAAGGAATGGCACGCGAATTCCAGCACGACACCGAGGCCAACCGCTACGTGATGCGGGTCGACGGCGACCTCGTGAGTGCAGTCGACTACGTGGTCGGCGGCGAGCAGATCTCGTTCACCCACACCTTCACCGACCCGAAGCAGCGCGGTCACGGCTACGCCGGCGAGATCGTGGCGTTCGCCGTCGACGACGTGGAGGAGAACACCTCGTACCGGGTGGTGCCCATGTGCTGGTACGTGGGCAAGTGGTTCGACGAGCATCCGGAGCGCGCCGGGCTGCTCAGCCGCTGATTGGCGTCGCCCTCCGCGGGTTGCTAGGCTCTGTGGTGGGGAGGGCTTCGGCCCTCTCCACCATTCGTTAACCGGCAGTTCGGCAGTCGGTGGCGTTGCTCAGCCTTCGGTGCACGGTGGCCGACAGCGAGCGGCGAACGGCCCCCGCTCGCAGAGTCGGAGGGAGCCAATAGCCTTGAGCCATGGGTTCCATCGATGACTACGACCTCCGCACCTTCCCCGCAGCACTCGACGCCGCCGGCGCCGCCGACCCGGCCACCGCCGCGTGGATCGACGCCGAGAACCGGGGCTTCCACGACCCGCGCATGAGCGCGAAGGTGCTCGCCCGCTCCGCCGAGCGCCTGGCCGCCGACGGCCGCCGCCTCACCGGCGCCTACGCGCCGACGGCTCCGGCCGGTGCCCTCGGGGCCGACACCCCCGTGGCCACGTTCGCCTGGTTCCCGGGCACCCTCAACGTCGGCGGGCCCGAGCTCCTGCCGGTGCACCTCGTCTCCAACGTCACCGTGCGCCCCACGCACCGCCGCCGCGGACTGCTCAGGGGCATGATGACCGCCGATCTGAAGCAGGCGGTCGACGACGGCTACGCCGTGGCCGCCCTCACCGCGTCGGAGGCCGGCATCTACCGCCGGTTCGGCTTCGGCGAGGCCACCTGGGTGCGCCACGTGGTGGTCACCACCGACGCGCGGTTCCGGATGATCGAGGAGCCGAGCGGGCGGTGCGAGCTCATCGAGGCCGCCGAGCTGCGCACCCTGGGGCCGGAGGTGTTCGCACGGTTCCACGCCGCGCATCCGGGGTCGATCGATCGGCACGCCAAGTACTGGGACAGGGTGAGCGGTGCCGACGACGACAAGGGCGAGCCCGACCCCGCGGTCTACGCGGCCGCGCACTACGACGACAGCGGAACGGTCGACGGCTACGTGTCGTACAAGTTCAAGGGCTGGGAGACGGAACCGCACGCGCTCGAGATCATCGACCTCGTGGCGGCTGACGACGCGGCCTATCTGGGACTGTGGGACTTTCTCGCATCCGTCGACCTGGTGACGCGGGTGGAGTGGGAGTTCGCCCCCGTCGACGATCCGCTGCCCTGGGCCATCACCGATTCGCGCCTGGTTCGCACCGGCTTCGTGGAGGACTGGGTGTGGCTGCGGGTGCTCGACGTGAAGAGCGCATTCGAGGCCCGGGGCTACCTGGCCGACGGCCGGGTGGTGCTGCAGGTGACGGATGCGCTCGGCTACGCCGCAGGCACGTTCGAGCTGCGGGTGACGTCGGGCCGGGCCGAGGTGCGCCGCGACGACTCGGCCGAGGCCGATGCAGTGCTGGATGCGGCGGCGCTGGGGGCGTTGTACCTGGGTGGAGCCGATCCGCGGGTGCTGGCGGCGGCGGGTCGGCTCCGGCCGCTCACGCCCGGAGCGGTGCAGCGGGTGCGCGCGCTGCTGCAGCCCGTGGCGCCGCTCTACGGAATCTCGCACTTCTGACGCAGGTCGGTCGCTCACCCGGCCGGGATGACGCTGCGGAAATGCTGGTCAGAGGCCGGCGGCGGCACGGGCCTGGGCGATGAACACGGGGCGCACGATCTCGGCACCGTCGAGGTAGGCGCCCACCAGGGCCGCGTCGCGGAGCAGCACCAGGGCTCCGGCGGCAGCCCCGGAATCGGCCGGTACGGTGCCGGCCGCCGCGAGCGCATCGCCGAGCGTGCTGCGGAACCAGACGCGGTGCCGCGTGACGATCTCGCGGATCGGGCTGTGCGCATCCGGGTACTCGACGGCCGCGTTGATGAACGGGCAGCCACGGTCGTGGTGACGCACGATGTCGTCGGCGATCGCCTCGATCAGGAGTTCGAGGAAGGCGCGCGGCTCCGGCTCGTCGGCATGGGGAGGGGTGGCCGCCTGCCGGGTGGCTTTCACCTGGGCGCGTACCGTCTCGTCCTCGCGCGTGAGGTAAGCCGCGACGAGGGCCTCCTTGCCCGGAAAATAGCGGTACATCGTGGCGCGCGTCACCTGCGCCTCGGTGAGCACCCGGTCGAGGCCCACTCGGTGGATGCCCTCACGGTAGAACAGCTCGGAGGCGACGCGCAGCAGTCGCTCGCGGGCTGCCGACACCCGGGCGGTCGAGGCCCGGGAGGCGACGACGGATTCGGGCATCCCCGCAGTCTACGGGAACGCTCGTTCTACCCCGGCTGCTGTGCTTTCATGAGTCATGACCTCAGCCATCACCCCCGGCGGGCACCCGGCCGAGCCGCACGCCGACGGCACGGCGGCCCGGCTGAACTGGCTGCGTGCCGGGGTTCTCGGGGCCAACGACGGCATCGTCTCGGTGGCGGCCGTCGTGATCGGGGTGGCGGCGGCCCTGCCGCCCGACGGCGGCGCCGGACTCGGCCCCGTCGCGACAGCCGGGGCGGCTGCCCTGGTGGGCGGTGCCATCTCGATGGCGCTCGGCGAGTACGTGTCGGTGAGCAGCCAGTCCGACAGTCAGCGCTCGCTCATCGCGAAAGAGCGCCAGGAGCTCGCCGAGATGCCCGAGGCCGAGCTCGAAGAGCTGGCGGGCCTCTACCGGGCCCGGGGCCTGAGCCCCGAGACCGCGGCGGCCGTGGCCAGGGAGCTCACGGCCCACGACGCGCTCGCCGCCCACCTCCAGGCCGAACTGAACATCGACCAGGACGACCTGCCGAGCCCGTGGCAGGCCGCAGGGGCCTCGGCGATCGCCTTCACGATCGGTGCGCTGCTGCCGTTCCTGGCCATCCTGCTGCTGCCGGCCGAGGTGCGCATCCCGCTCACGGTCACCGTGGTGCTCGTCGCCTTGGCCCTCACCGGGGCGACGAGCGCGTGGATCGGGCGCGCCCGGGTGCTGCGCGCCACGCTCCGGGTGGTGATCGGCGGAGCGCTCGCCCTCGCGGCGACCTTCGCGGTGGGCACCCTGCTCGGCACCTCGGGCGTCGTGTAGCCGTCACCGCCACACGGGCTGGCGGCCTCAGCCCACGGGCTGGAGCGAGAGCTCCGGGAACCGGCTGGCGATGAGCTCGAGGGTCTCGATGCGCGCGGGCGACTCGCGCGGCCCGTCGGACTCGAGCGCACCGCCGACCGGCGACACCATCACCTCGTCGACGCCGTGGCGCTCCGAGAGGGCACGGATGCGGCCCTCCACCTGCTCCGGCGTTCCGATCAGCCACACCCGGGACTGGTCGGACACCGACTGCTCCTCCAGGGGGCTGAGCACCGTGGCCGCGGCCTCCTCCACCGTGAGCTGTGGCAGCAGGGCTCCGCCGGTGCGCAGCCGCGCCATGGTGATCAGCTGGGGGAGTGCTCGCCGGTAGGCCTCGTCGGCGGTGGCCGCCACGGAGGTGTTCACCGTGAGCAGGGTCTTCGGGGCCGCCAGCGCCTCGGACGGCTGGAAGGTGTCGCGGTAGATCGCCAGTGCACGCTCGATGCCGGGCTGGCCGAAGTGGTTCGCGAACACGAACGCCGTGCCGAGCTTCGCCGCCAGGGTGGCGCTGTAGTCGCTCGACCCCAGCAGCCACAGGTCGGGGGCGGTGCGGATGCGCGGGGTCGCCTTCAGCTCGTACGACCGGCCCCTGATGTCCAGTCCCACCGAGGGCTGGTCGTCGCCGAACTCCTGGCCGCCGGCGCGATCGGAACCGAGCAGCGCCGCCACCGTCTCGACGTCGGTGGGGAACGAGGCTGCGGGGTCGGCATCCGTCGTCGACCGCTGACCGCGCAGCATGTAGGCCGTGACCGGGTCGGAGCCCGGAGCACGCCCGAGCCCCAGGTCGATGCGCCCGGGGTGCATGGCCTCGAGCAGGGCGAACTGCTCGGCGATGGTGAGCGGGGCGTGGTTGGGCAGCATGACGCCGCCCGAGCCGAGCCGGATGCGCTCGGTGGCCGCCGCGAAGTGCGCGATCAGCGTGGCCGGCGAGGTCGACGCCACCGAGAGCATGTTGTGGTGCTCCGCCACCCAGTAGCGGGTGAAGCCGAGCCGTTCGGCCGCGCGCACGAGCTCGAGGCTCGCGGCGACGGCGTCTCCCGTCGTCTGGCGGGAGCGGACGGGGATGAGATCGAGTACCGAGAGCGCAGTCATATCGATCTGTTCAGCGGGTCCTGCGGGGAGAATATTCCGCATTGAGGGCCCTTCTGCCCCGGAACTTCGCGAAACTCGCCCGCAATTGCGGCCTGTTCGGCGAGGTCGCACGTACTGTGGCGGTGTGTGGCGTGCCGATAAGAAACGAGAAGCAGACGATCCGACGTCTGCCCCCGACTCCGTCGAGTCGGCCTGGGGCCGCGCCGGGCAGTCCACTGCCGGTGGCCCGATCGGACAGGTGTTCACGACCGAGAGCCTCGTCGAACCCGCTCGGGATCAGTGGCGCGCGGAGATCGGAGCTCTCGGTGGCGAGTCGCCGCTGATCGCCTTCGACGACTCCCCGCGGTCGCGAATCGAGCTCAGCACCACGCATCCGGGTGGTCTGGCGCAGTTCATCACGGGTAACTCGACGCTGCTGTCGAGCCTCATCCGCGACGAGCTGGCCCTCCGCAACGCCCGGATCGCGGCGGGTGCCATCACCGACAAGGGGGTCGAGCTGCGCTCCGTGCGCGGGATCGACTCCGTGCACCTGGCCATCGGCCTGGCCGAGTGGCGGGCGCCGAACGCCGACGGTTCCGAGGCGGAGGCCAAGCAGTTCCGCGCTCCGGTGCTGCTGCGCCCGATCTCGGTGCGCCGCTACGGTCGTGATTTCGAGCTCAAGCTCCGCGGTACGCCGTTCGTGAACCCCGTGCTCGCGCGGGCCCTGCAGGAGCAGTTCCACATCACGATCGACGGCGAGAGCCTCGTCGCGCTGGCCCAGTCCAGCGGCGTCTTCAAGCCGCAGCCCGTGATCGACCGGCTGCGCAGCCTCACCTCCCACCTGCCCTGGTTCGCGGTGCAGCCGCGCCTCGTGGTGTCGTCGTTCGCGGATGTCTCGAGTGCGATGCTGGCCGACAGTGGCGACCTCGCGCATCCGGTGCTCGACGCCCTGGCCGGCAACTTCAGCTCACGGCGCGCCGTGCAGGAGGGCTACCACCCCGTGGAGCCTTCGCCGCAGGACCACCGGGCCCCCGGCACCGACACCCTGCTGCTGGACGCCGACAGCGAGCAGGAGAACGTGATCGCCCAGATCTCGGGCGGAAACTCCATCGTGGTGAAGACGCTGCCGGGTACCGGCGGCACCCAGACCATCGTGAACGCCATCGGCGCCCTCGTGTCGCAGAACAAGCGGGTGCTCGTGGTGAGCCCGCGCCGGCTGAGCCTCAGCGGCATCAGCCGCCGGCTCAGCGACGTGGGGCTGCCCGGCATCGCGGTGTCGCCGCGCACGCTGCGTCGCGACCTGATCCAGTCGATCGGGCGCAACGAGAAGGCGTCGCAGCCCAAGGTGGCCGACATCGACGAGGCCCTCGTGCGCCTGCGCGGTGTGCTGCTGGACTACCGCTCCTCGATGTCGCGGGTCGACCCCACACTCAAGGTCTCCGTGCTCGACGCCCTGCGCGAGCTCGCCCGGCTGGCCCTGCTGCCCAACCCGCCCTCCACCACGGCCCGGCTCGACCGGGCGGCCCTCGAGTCGCTCGCCACCGGGCGTGCCAAGGCGGCCAAGACGCTCAGCCGCGCCGCCGAGCTCGGCCAGTTCCGCTACGGGCCCGACGACTCGCCCTGGTACGGCGCGCAGTTCACGTCGAGCGACGACGCGCACAAGGCGCACCAGCTCGCCAAGCGACTCGACCGCTCCGACCTGCCGCGACTGCTCACCGGCGCCTACGACCTCATCGGTCAGACCCGCATGCGCCCGTTCACCTCGCTGAACGAGCTCGGCACCTACCTGCGACTGCTCGCCGACCTGCGCGAGACGCTCGACAAGTTCCTGCCGGTGGTGTTCGACCGCTCGCTCACCGACCTCATCGCCGCCACCTCGCCGCGCCGGGATGCGCCGCAGATGTCGTCGACATCCCGTCGCCGGCTCAAGGCCCTCGCCCGCGAATACGTGCGCCCCGGTGTGCACATCGGCGACATCAACGAGGCGCTCCGCCGCATCCAGCAGCAGCGCACGCTCTGGTACCGCTACGCCGCCGCGGGCATCCCGCCGGAGATCCCCGTGGGCATCAACGACGTGCAGGTCGCCTTCCAGCGCGTCACCGAAGACCTCGCGCAGCTCGATCTGCCGCTCGGCCGCGTGGGCACCGCCCAGCACCTCGCCGCCCTGCCGATCGACCAGCTGATCGGCATGGTGGAGGGCCTGGCCGCCGACTCCGAGGTTCTCGCGAACCTGCAGGAGCGCACCGCCCTGCTCGACTCGCTGCACGAGCACTCGCTCGACCCGCTGCTCGTCGACCTGTCGAACCGCCACGTTCCCGAAGCGGCCGTGCCCGACGAGCTCGAGCTCGCCTGGTGGCAGTCGGTGCTGGAGCTCATGCTCTCGGCCGACCGCGCGCTGCTCGGTGCGAACACGGGGGTGCTCGACCGGCTCGAGGGCGACTTCCGGCTGGTCGACGAAGCGCACGCCTCGATGAACGGGCAGCTGCTCGCCTGGCAGCTGGCGGAGACCTGGAGCGTCGGCATCGTCGACCACCCGATGGAGGCCACCGCCCTCAAAGACCTGCTGCGCACCGACAAGGTGACCTCGGCGAACCTGCACCAGGCCGCGCCGCACCTCGGCAAGGCGCTCGCCCCGGTGTGGCTCGCCTCGCCGTACGAGGTGCCGCAGATCACCGACGCCATCACCTTCGACACCGTGGTGCTGGTCGACGCCGGCGCCACCACGCTGGCCGAGAACGTCGGCGCGATCCGTCGAGGCCGCCAGGTGGTGGCGTTCGGCGACCCGGTGACGCAGACGCCTTCGCACTTCGAGGTGGCCATCCGGCCCATCGACGACCTGCGCACGCGCACGGCCGTCGACGCCGAGATCGTGGAGGAGTTGCACGCCGACTCGGCGCTCGCGCGCCTGGCCGACCTGGTGCCCACCCTCTCTCTCACCCGCAGCTACCGTGCCGGCGGCGAAGACCTCGCCGAACTGGTGAACCACCGCTTCTACGGCGGCAAGATCGACTCGCTGCCCTGGGCCGGCACCTTCCTCGGTCACGGCAGCCTGGCGCTGCACTACGTCGAGGGTCGCGGCGGCATGCCCGACTCCGAGACGGGTGCCGTCGAGAGCGTCGACGCCGAGGTCGACGAGGTGGTGGGCCTCGTGCTCGACCACGCCATCAACTACCCGCGCGAGTCGCTGATGGTCATCACGGCCTCGCCCCGGCACGCGGTGCGCGTGCAGCAGGCCGTGCTGGCGGCGTTCGCCAAGCGCAGCGACCTGGCCGACTTCATCCTGAAGGAGCGTGCCGAGCCGTTCATGGTGGCCACGCTCGAGCAGTCGGTGGCGCAGAGCCGCGATCGGGTGATCTTCTCGGTGGGCTACGGCAAGACGGCGCACGGCCGCGTGCTCACGAACTTCGGCGGGCTCGCTCGTCCCGGTGGCGAGCGACTGCTTGCGGTCGGTATGACGAGGGCCCGTCGATCCATGGACATCGTCAGCTGCTTCATGCCCTCCGACATCGACGAGGACCGCATGAACTTCGGGGTCGTGGCGCTGCGCCAGATCCTGCAGGAGGCCGAGTCGGGCCCCACGCCCGACACGTTCTCGAGCCCCGGCGACGCCCTGCTCATCGACCTCGCCCGGCGCCTCGGCGCCCGAGGCCTCGAGGTGGCGTTCGAGCACCGTGGCAAGCTCACGCTCGTGGCGTCGCACGACGGCCGGGCCATCGCGATCGAGACGGATGCGGTGGTTCACTCCACCTCGCTCCGCGAGTCGCTGCGGCTTCGTCCCGACATGCTGCGCCGTCTGGGCTGGCACTACCTGCGGGTGCACTCGTTCGAGCTGTTCACCAACCCGGAGGCCGTGGCCGCCCGGATCGCCTCGGTGATCGGCGTGCGCGAGCTCGCCCTCGTCGAGACGTCGCCGATCACGGTGCGCGTCTGACCGTGGGTCGTCACGCGGCCGGTGGGCCGCCGGATGCTCCCGGTGGCGGGACGCCGCCGGGCATCCGTCGCACCGGCCGGCGCCGCGTGTCGACCACGGCCGCGCCCGGCAGCGACCCCACCCCGCAGGCGCTGCCCGAGCGCGCCCCCGTGCGGGCGGCGGAGGACACCGACGAGTCCTGGGGCGACCGACCTGCAGCAGCGGGCTCCTCGGGCCCCAACGACGACCGCCTCAAACGAGACGTGCCGCCGCACTGGTAGCCCGCACCCCGCGACATTCCCGAGTCGGCATGAGCGGCATCCGATACTGAACCCACGAGGATCGGGGGATCGGATGACGGGGAGACCATCGACGCAGGCCAGGCGCGTCGGTGCGCGCCGCGCGGGACTCCTCGTGCTCGGTGCCGCCGTGACCGTGCTGTCGGCCGGGTGCTCACTGATCTTCGCCGAGCCCTCCGGAGACGACGTCGCGCGGGATGCCGTTGCTGCCGAAGCCACTCGGATCGCGACCGAGATCGACGACTCACGCCCGCGCAACGTGCTGGCATCCGACTTCGCCTACCGCTATTCGAGCCAGGGATCGGATGTCGCCGTCACCGGATCCGCCCGGATCGTGGCCGAGGCGCTGTCCTGGGACGGGATGACCCGGGACGAGGACGGTGCTCGCTTCGTGCTGCGTATCACCGCCCACGTCGAGGCCCAGAACGGAGCCTCGTTCGGAAGCGGCAACCACGAGGCCGGTGACGCCTCGGATTGTTACGCGTTCCGGGTGTTCGCCTTCTTCGAGTGGACTCCCACGACGGCCGATCGGGTCTCGTGTCCGGAGGCTCCCGCGACGCCGCCGCCGAGTCCGGCCCCCGTTCCGGCTCTTCCGGATGATGCCTACGAGAAACTCACGGCCGTGCTCACGGCCGCCGCCCCCGAGACTCTCGAATCGGCGCTGGCAGACGCCTTCCCCGACGACTCCGTGCCTCGCAATGATCTCAACGGGTCGCACCTCACCCGTGAATCACTGGCGAGGGGCCGCCTCCTGGCAGCCGCCGTGGGAATCTCGTCGACGACGGACTGCGTGATGGGTGTTCGACATGCGGACGGTACGGTGCGCGTGTGGCATCCCCAAGACGTGACCCTCGCTGCCGGGGAGGCGGGCTGTACCGTCGACGCCGCCCTGAATCCGGTGCAGACGCATTGACGAGTCGCGGGGGTGGGTTCAGTGCTTGGGGAGGTGGTCGGCGGCTGGGGGTTCGCCCGCCGCGATGGCGCGGTCGTTCGCCAGGAGGTCGCGGATCTGGATGAGCAGCTCGGTCTCGGTGGGCGGGAGCTCTTCCTTCTCCTCGGACAGGGACTCGGCCGGCGTCTTCTTGATGGCGAAGGCGGCCTTCTTGAGGTGGTTGATCGGCAGCACGAACACGAAGTAGACGATCGCCGCGACGATCAGGAACTGGATGATCGCGCCGAGCACGGCGCCGAACTTGATCTGCGCCTCGCCGATGGTGACGATGGCTGCGTTGTCGAGCGAATCGGCCTTGAACAGTGCGCCGATGATCGGGTTGAAGACGTTCGTGACGATGGAGCCGACCACCGCGGTGAAGGCGGCGCCGATGACCACGGCGACCGCGAGGTCGATGACGTTTCCGCGGAGGATGAACTCCTTGAATCCCTTGAACATGGGAACCAGTTTAGGAGGAGGCTCCCGTGGAGGACGACGACGAGGAGGCCGCGGCGGGCTTCGAGGAGCCGCCGGAGTCGGAGGAGGACGAGGATGACGACCCCGACGACTTCGAGTCCGACGACGACCCCGACGACGACGAACTCGACTTCGAGTCCGACCCGCCACCCGGCTTCGCCCGCGAATCGGTGCGGTAGAACCCGGAGCCGTTGAACGTCACGCCCACCGGGCTGAACACCTTGCGCAGCTTGCCGCCGCACACGTCGCAGACCGAGAGGGTGTCGTCGGTGAAGGCCTGCTGGATGTCGAACGCGTTGTCGCACTCGGTGCAGCGGTAGGAGTAGGTGGGCACGGAAGCCTCCGGGTGAAGCGAGCGGATGAACAGTGGTGCGGGCTGCCGGCCCGGCGGGTTCAGCGGGTGAAGCGGATGATGCGGGTGGGCGTGACCGCCCCGTCGACAGGGGCGTCGTGCACCTCGCGGGGCACCTCGTCGAGGATCTCGTCGTCGAACACGACCGCGAACACGGGCGGGCACTTCTCCATCGAGCCGAGCGTGCGGTCGAAGTACCCGCGGCCCCAGCCCATGCGGGTGCCCCGGGAGTCGACGGCCGAGGCCGGGATGACGATGAGGTCGGCGTCGTTCACCGCGATCGGGCCGAGGATGCCGCCGACCGGCTCCGGCAGGCCGTAGAGACCCTCGGTCTCGGTCTCGCCGTCGGCCTCCGCCCAGTCGAGCAGCCCGTCTTGGCGGGCGATCGGCAGCAGCACCCGTCGGCCGTCGGCCAGGGCCCAGTTGATGAAGGGCCGGGTGTTGGGTTCGAAGGAGGTGGACAGGTAGGCGGAGATGACCCGCGCATCCGTGTCGCTCGCGACCTTGATGAGGTTCTCGGTGAAGCCGGCCTCGGCGGCGTCGACCACGTGCGCGGGCCGGGTGCGCCGGCGTTCACGCAGCTCGGCGCGCAGGGCCCGCTTGTCGTTGCTCAGGTCGGTGGCCATTCCCTGATTCTAGTTCTGCCGCGAGGCACTCGGGACACTGCGCAGCGTGCGGTGCACGATGAGCCAGGCGGTGGCGATGAACACCAGCGCGATGGCCGAGGTGACCCAGACGCCGCTGTCGAACGCCGCCCTCGCCGAGGCCAGCAGCTGCGCCGAGGCATCGGCCGACAGGGCGCCCGACGACGCAGCGGCCACCGCACCGCCGAGGGTCTCGCCCGCACCCCGCGCCGCGTCGTCGCCGAGCCCGGAGGGCACCACGACGCCGGCCCGGTAGAACGCCGACAGCACGGCGCCGAGCACGGCGGTGCCGAGCACAACACCGAGTTCGTAGGCCGTCTCGGAGATGCCCGCGGCAGCCCCCGCCTTCTCCTCGGGTACCGACGCGAGGATGACGTCGTTCGAGATGGTCTCGGCGAACGAGACGCCGAACGACAGCACCACGAAGGCCGCCGCCACCACGAGTGCGGTGAGATCGTGGCGGAACAGGATGATCACCGCGAACCCCGCCGCGGTGCAGCTCAGCCCGGCGAGCACCACGCTGCGCGGAGCCAGGCGCCGCACCATCACAGCGGCCAGCATGCCGGCGACGATGCCCACCACGGTGGCGGGCAGCAACAGCAGCCCCGAGTCGAGCGGGGTGAGACCGAGCACGAGCTGCAGGTGCTGCGACGCGAAGAAGAGGAACCCGACGAGGCTGAACACGCTGAGGAAGTTCGCCAGGATCGACCCGGCGAAGGGTGCGTTGGCGAACAGCCGCAGGTCCAGCAGCGGGTTCGGGATGCGCTGCTGACGCCGCACGAACAGCACCCCGACCCCGATGCCCGCCACCACCGCGACGACGCCGATCGGGTTCAGCCCGTCGTGCGCGAGCTGCTTGATGCCGAACACGAAGGGGGTGAGCGCGGCCAGCGAGAGCGCGACGCTGAGCAGGTCGATCCGGCCGGGCGCCGGATCGCGCGACTCGGGGATGAACACGAAGCCGAGCGCGAGCAGGGGGATGAGCACCGGCACCGCGAGCAGGAACACCGAACCCCAGGCGAAGTGCTCGAGCAGCACGCCGCCCACGATCGGGCCGATGCTCGAACCCGCCGCGAAGCCGCCGGCCCAGATGGCGATCGCCATCGTGCGCTCGCGGGGGTCGGTGAAGATGTTGCGCAGCAGCGACAGGGTCGACGGCATCAGCATGGCGCCGAAGAAGGCCATCAGGGCGCGGGCGGCGATGAGCCACTCGGCGCTGGGCGCGAACGCGGCGGCGGCCGACACCAGGGCGAAGCCGGTGGCGCCGATCATCAGCAGCCGGCGCCGCCCCACCCGGTCGCCGACGGTGCCCATGGCCACGAGGAGCCCGGCGAGGATGAGCGGGTAGACGTCGACCACCCAGAGCAGCGTGGTGCTCGACGGGGCGAGGTCGCGGCTGATCGCGGGCAGGGCGAAGCTCAGCACCGTGTTGTCGATCGACACCAGCAGCACGGGCAGCATCAACAGCACCAGGGCGAGGTAGCGATGGCCGTAGCGGGGAGCTGCGGTGGTGGCCGACGGGGTGGGGGCGGTGCGGGACTGCATGGGATGTTCCGTGACGATCGAGTTTTACTGCACCACTCGGCACAGCAAAATTCACTATACCAACTGGTGTAGTAAACTTCCACCGTGGCCCAGCACCGAGACAGCGCGCGCGAGGCGATCCTCACCGCCTTCCAAGACCTCCTGGTTCAGACGCGGGGCAGCTCGGCCAGCCTCGACGACGTGGCCCGGCGGGCCGGTGTCACCAAGGGCGGGCTGCTCTACCATTTCGGTTCACGACGCATCCTGGAAGACGCCCTGGTCGACCGCCTCGAGGTGCTCTCGGCCGTCGACCTCGAGAAGATGCGAACCGCACCGGGCGGCGCCGCCGCGTACTACCTCCCGTTGCGCGACTACGTCGACAGCCCGCTCGACCGGGTGACGGTGGCGGTGGGGTTGCTCGCGCACGACAACGACCGCGCCCGCACGGCGATCGCCGAGCTGCGCGCGGCGAGCTACGCACTCCTCCTGGCCGACCTGGGCGATCCTCTGGTGGCGCGTGCCGCGATCCTGATCGCCGACGGCCTCTACTACGAGACGCTCACCACGGGTGCCATCCCCGACGACGAGGTCGACATGATCGCCTTCATCGAGCGCCTCAAAGCGACCGGCCCGCCCGCCGGCCCGCCCGTCTGACGGCTCCGGCGAGTCCGTCGTCAGCGTGACCCCGATGAACCTGGATATGCTTCGGAGCATGGGGACACCTTTGACGAAAGCAGTTATTCCGGCAGCCGGCCTCGGTACGCGCTTCCTTCCCGCCACCAAGGCGATGCCGAAGGAGATGCTCCCGGTGGTCGACAAGCCGGCCATCCAGTACGTGGTGGAGGAGGCCGTCAGCGCCGGTCTCAACGACGTGCTCGTGGTGACCGGGCGCAACAAGGCCGCCATCGAGAACCACTTCGACCGCGTGTACGAGCTCGAATCGACCCTGGAGCAGAAGGGCAAGGGCGAGATGCTGCGGGTCGTCAACGAGTCGACCGCCCTCGCCGAGATGCACTACGTGCGTCAGGGCGACCCGCTGGGCCTCGGCCACGCCGTTCTCCGCTCGCGCATGCACGTGGGCCACGAGCCCTTCGCCGTGCTGCTCGGCGACGACATCATCGACGCGCGCGACGCCCTGCTCAAGCGCATGCTCGAGGTGCAGGAGAGCCGCACCGCCACCGTGATCGCCCTGATGGAGGTCGACCCCTCGATGACGCACCTCTACGGTGTGGCCTCCGTGGAGCCCACCGACGAGGCCGACATCGTGAAGGTCGTCGACCTCGTCGAGAAGCCCGATGCCGGCACCGCGCCGTCGAACCTGGCCGTGATCGGCCGCTACGTGCTGCAGCCCGAGGTGTTCGGCATCCTCGAGAACACCGCTCCCGGCAAGGGCGGCGAGATCCAGCTGACGGATGCGCTGCTGACGCTCGCGAAGGACGACACGATCGCGGGCGGCGTCTACGGCGTGGTGTTCGACGGCCGTCGCTACGACACCGGCGACAAGCTCGACTACATCAAGGCCATCGTGCAGCTGGCCAGCGACCGCAGCGACCTCGGCCCAGACCTCCGGCCGTGGCTGCAGGAGTTCGTGTCCGGCCTCTGATCAGGCGCGCGCACGCGTAAAGTTCGACAGATGTTCGTTCCCACACTGACCGAGGGCGCCGTCACGCTCCGGCCGATCCGCGTGCGCGACGCCAAGGTGCTCGAGCGCGAACTGATCGAGAACCGGCCGTGGTTGCGCACGTGGGAGGCGACCAACCCGCAGGGCCCGATGTCGTTCGACACCCGCGCGAGCATCCGTTCGCTTCAGGCCAATGCGCGAGCCGGCCTCGGTCTGCCCTTCTTGATCGAGTACGAGGGCGAGGTGGCCGGGCAGCTGAACGTGTCGTCGATCAGCTACGGCTCGGTGGGCTCGGCGTCGATCGGCTACTGGGTGTCCGAGCGCTTCGCGGGCAAGAACATCACGCCCATCAGCACGGCGCTGGCGAGCGACTACTGCTTCTTCTCGGTGGGGCTCCACCGCATCGAGATCTGCATCCGCCCCGAGAACGCGCCGAGCCTGCGGGTGGTGGAGAAGCTCGGGTTCCGTTACGAGGGGCTCCGGCGCCGGTTCATCCACATCAACGGCGACTGGCGCGACCACTTCTGCTTCGCGCTCGTGCGCGAGGAACTGCCCGTCGGCGTGCTGCGCCGGTGGCAGGAGGGCCGGGTGCCCGCGGGCGACGGCTCGGTGCCGGAGAGCGACCGCGTCGCCGCCCGCACGCCTCTTCCGATCACGCGGAGCTGATTCCCACCCGACACGCGCCCCGCGTTCAGAGGCAGCGACGGCCCGCGCCCGTACCGTAGAGCCATGACGACGGACTGGCTCAGCGGAGGGTTCATCATCGCCCTCGCGGCGGTGCTGTGGCTCGCCTATCTGCTGCCGTCGTGGTTCCGCAGCCGTCAGTACCTCGCCACCGAGCGCAACGCGGTGCGACTGCAGCAGACGCTGCGCATCCTGGCCGAGACGGCCGAGGTGCCGCAGGAGGTGCGCATCGAGGCCAACGCCCGCAGCATCGCCGAGCAGGAGCGCATCCTGAAGCACCGTTCGGCTCAGCGCGAGCTGCACGCGGTTCCGGTCGCCGTGCGCACCGCCGACCGGCTGCGACGCTCGCGCGCCGTCACCTCGCTCGTGCTCGCCGTGTCGCTCTCGGTCGCGGTTCTCGGCGGCATGCAGGCGGTCTACACCGGCGCCTGGATCATCCTCATCGGCGGCGTGATCGCCACCGTCGCCAGCGTGGCCGTGCTCGTGCGGCTGGCCAAGGCCGGCCGCCGTCTGCGACTGCCCATCGCCTACGCCGACCTGGCCCTCGAATCACCGGACCTCGTCGACTTCGGCGACTCGTTCGAGCAGGGCTCGACGGATGCCGCCTCGTCGTTCGAGGAGACGGCGACGGATGCGGACGAGCGCACCGCAGGCGACATCGCGTCGGGCTGGGTGCCGGTGGCGGTACCCCGTCCGCTGTACCTCGCACGGGCGGCGGCCGCTCCGCTCGGGCTCGGTGACGCCGACGACGCGGCTGACGACGAGTACCTCGACACCTCCCGTACCGCCGAGCTCGCCGAGGCCACGGCGCGGGCCTCGCGGGAGCGTGCCGACCCCGGCCACCACGAGTCGCTGCGCCGGGCCGCGGCCCAGTCGGAGGCGGCACTGCGCGCGCGGCTCGACGCCGCCGGTGAGACCGTCACCGAGCTTCCGGTCGCTCCCGCAGCCCCGGTCGTCGCGGCGGTGCCGTCGCGGTTCTCGCGTATGGGCATCGTGGAGGGCGACACCGAGTCGCACCTCGACCTCGACGCGGTGCTCGCTCGCCGCCGCGCCGGCTGAGCGGCCGATCCGGGCGCGACTCACCACCGGAGCGGCGGCCGCATGCCGGTGCAGCGATGGGTGCGCCTCTTAGGATTGCGGCATGAGTGACGCCGGAGTTCGCGCCCCCTCGACGACATCGCAGTCCGCCTCGGGCGCTGCCTCGATCGATCTCTCCAAGCGCGACCTCACGCTCGACCTGGCGCGGGTGTTCTGTGTGCTGCTGGTGGTGCTGATCCACCTCCTCATGGTGGGTGTCGGCCCCGGGCCCGACGGCTCGATCGTGGTGTCGAGGCCGCTGGAGGAGCAGTGGTGGTTCGCGTTGGCCACCTGGGCGGGCCAGATCATGCCGCTGTTCTTCGTGGTGGGCGGGTTCGCGTCGATCACCGCGTGGCGGAGCCTCCGCCGACGCGGCGGAACCGCGGCGGGCTACGTGCGCAACCGCGTGCTGCGGCTCGCGCAGCCGGCGCTTCCGCTGTTCGTGTTCTACGTGGTGGCCATCGGGGGAGCACGTCTCTTCGGGGTCGATCCCGCGCTCGTCGACGTGGCCGTGGTGGGGGCGGCCTCGCCGCTGTGGTTCCTCGCGGCGTACACGCTCTGCCAGGCTCTCGTGCCGTTGATGGCCGGCTGGCACATCCGGGCCCCTCGGGCGACTCTGCTCGTTCTGCTTGCCGGGGCGGTGGCGGTGGATGCGCTGCGCTACAGCACGGGGATCGACGAGATCGGGCTGGTCAACCTCTTCTTCGTGTGGCTGCTGGTGCAGCAGATCGGCTTCTTCTACGCCGACGGCTGGTTCGCGGCCCGGCGCTGGTACACGCTGGTGGCCGTCGCGGCCGTCGCCTATGCCAGCCTGGTGCCGCTCACCACGTGGGGCCCGTACGCCGACGACATGCTCACCAACCTCAACCCGCCCACGCTGCCGCTGGTGGCGCTCGCGGTGGCGCAGGCGTGCATCCTGAGGTTGCTGCGGCCGGCACTCGCCCGCCTGATGAACACACACGCGGCGCGGGCCGTGGTGTTTCTCGTGGGCACCCGGCTGATGACGATCTATCTCTGGCACCTGCCGGTCATCCTGCTGGTGTCGGGGGCGCTGCTGCTCGTGCCCGGTGCCTCGCCGGAGCCGGCCAGCGCGGCGTGGTGGTGGACGCGACCGGTGATGTTCGTGCTCGTGCTGGCCGCGGTGTTCGGCCTGTCGTTCATCGTGGGGCGGTGGGAGGCGCCGCGCGAGGTGGGAGCCACGCCGCCCACCTCGGTGGTGGCGGTGGCGACGGTGCTGGCGTTCGTGCCGCCGTTCCTCGTGATGGAGTTCTTCATGGACCTGCCGACGGCGGTGATCGGCGTGGTGCTGCTGTCGGCCGCCATCCTGCTGCTCGGCCGGTGGCGATCGCCCGCGGCCGGTTCGCAATCGGCTGCGGTTTCGTCGTAGAATATCGGGGTTGTCGTTTCGACGTCAGCGGGGCTATGGCGCAGTTGGTAGCGCGTCTCGTTCGCAATGAGAAGGTCAGGGGTTCGAATCCCCTTAGCTCCACCACCACGAATCCCCGTCTCCCCGTGAGGCGGGGTTTCGTGCATCCGGGGTGAGCGCAGGGGCGACTCAGGTGGGGCGTTCAGGCGCTGGTAGTTCTCCGGTCACCTCCTGTTCGCTTGGCGTGACCACATTTAAAGGGTGCTGAACCCTGTATCGCGCCCGCTCGCCCTTCTCGCCGGATCCGGCCTCGTTCTCGCCGGACTGATCGCGGTGCCGGGCGCCGCGATGGCCGCCGAGACCGCCGACGCCGCCGCCTCACCGCAGGTGCGCATCACCGAGTGGGCGTACAACGGCTCGGAGTTCGTGGAGTTCACGAACCTGGATGCCGCATCCGTCGATCTGGCCGGCTGGTCGTTCTCCGACAGCGGCGCGAAGCCCGGCGACGTCGACCTGAGCGCCGCGGGCGTCGTGACGCCGGGGGAGTCGTTCATCCTGAGCCAGGCCTCCGCCGCCGACTTCCGCGCCGAGTGGGGCGTGCCCGAGACGGTGCCCGTGATCGGCGGCAACACGGTGAACCTCGGCCGCGCCGACGCCATCAACCTCTACGACGCGGCGGACACGCTCGTCGACACCCTGAGCTACGACGACCAGGCCGGCGCCGGCCCGCGCACCGACACCGCGAGCGCCTGGCCCTCGACCGAGGCGGTCATCGGCACGAACGACGCCGCGGGCTGGACCAAGTCGACCGCCGGTGACGCCGAGGGCAGCTGGACGTCGGAGAGCGGCATCATCGGCTCGCCCGGCGTGAGCCGCTTCGGCTCCGCCTTCGACTGGCTGCGCCTGAACGAGATCCAGACCGACGAGAACCCCGACTGGGTCGAGCTGATCAACACCAGCACGCAGCCGCTGGATGCCGCGGGCGCCGTGCTCACCGGCCGCCAGAACGGCGTCACCCTCACCGTGCCGGACGGCACCGTGGTCGCGCCCGGCGGCGTGGTGGTGGCCCAGTCGTCGACCTTCAAGCTCAAGAAGAGTGACCAGCTCACCCTGTCGGCCCCGGGCGGCACGAAGGTGCTCGACTCCTACGAGTGGGGCGACCTGCACCTCGACACCTACGGCCGCCTGCCCAACGGCACCGGTGAGTTCGTGCAGCAGGCGGCACCCTCCAAGGGCGAACTGAACCCCGACGTGGGCCCCGTCGACCCGGGCGAGGGCGACGACGCCTGGAAATCCGTCAAGCTCAACGAGGTCACCTCGGCGAACGACGACCCCACCCACGACGCTTACGAGCTCGTGAACACCGGCGACACGGATGTCGACGTGTCCGCTTGGAAGCAGGCCGACAGCACGAGCAACCCGGCCGCGCTCGCCGCCCCGAACGGCACCGTCGTGCCGGCCCACGGCTACCTCGTGCTGCTGTCGAACCAGGGCCTGAGCTCGGGCGGCGACTCGGTGAAGGTGTACCTCGCCGACGGCTCCACCATCGTCGACTCGGTCGGCTGGGGCGCGAACGACGCCCAGCCGGGTTCGTGGTCGCGCTGCGGCGACGCGACCGGTGCCTGGGCGCACACGGCCGCCTCCAGCTGGGGCGTCTCGAACGGCGAGGCCTGCGCCGGCCAGATCATCCCGCCGAGCAACCCCGACAACGGCGGCGGCGTGCCCTGCCAGACCGAGGGCGCCTCGGGCAGCGGCCCGGCCATCGCCGGCGGCATCGCCTGGCCGGGCAGCCAGGACTGGAAGGTCTCCGACAACGAGTGCCAGTTCGTCTCGTCGCTCTCGGGCCAGGACGTGTCGGGGCTCGACATCGACCCGAGCGCCCCCGGCGTGCTGTGGGCCGTGAAGAACAAGAGCCACCTCTACCGTCTCGTGAAGAGCGGCGACCTCTGGGTGCCCGACACCACGAACGGCTGGGCCGGCGGCAAGGACATCGTGTTCCCGAGCGGTGGCGGCCAGCCCGACTCCGAGGGCATCACCGTGGGCCCCGACGGGTTCCTCTACATCACCACCGAGCGCGACAACACTGCGAGCGGAGTGCCACTGGAGAGCGTGCTCCGGTACGACCCGAACGCCACCGGCGCCATCCTGCAGCCCACCACGCAGTGGGTGCTCACGGCCGACCTCGCCGACGCGATCAGCACCACGGGCAGCGCCGACTCGAACCTCGGCTTTGAGGGCATCACCTGGGTTCCGGACTCGTACCTCACCGCGAACGGCTTCGTCGACCAGAGCACCGGCGCCGCCTACGACCCGGCCGACTACGCCGGTCACGGCACGGGCCTGTTCTTCGCCGCGCTGGAGAAGAACGGTCACCTGTACGCCTACGCGCTGAACGACGACGGCTCCTTCCACCGCGTGGGTTCGATCGCCACCGGGCTGCCGATGATCCAGGAGACGCAGTGGGACCCGGATGCGCAGCGCATCTGGGCGGTCGCCGACAACTCCTCCGCCGGCTCCACGACGCTGCTGAAGATCGGCACCGACGGCGCCTTCGCCGTCGACCGCGTCTACAACCGGCCCACCGGCCTGCCCGACTACAACCTCGAGGGTTTCGCGATCGCACCGAACTCCACCTGCGAGAACGGGGTGAAAGAGGTCATCCGGGCCGACGACGGCAACAACGGCGGGCACTCGCTCTGGTCGGGCACCATCGCCTGCGACCTGCAGCTCGGACCGCAGGGCCCGAACCCGCCCGCCGAGACCACGCCGACCGTCACGGCCACGCCGTCGACGGTGCAGGCCGGCGGCACCACCACCATCCGGGGCACGGGGCTCGCCGCGGGCACCCAGTACCTGGTGGTACTGCACTCCGACCCGGTGACGCTCGGCTCCGCCGTGGCGGGCACCGACGGCACGCTGACGCTCGCGGGGGTCACCATCCCGGCGGATGCCGCAGCGGGCGCGCACACGATCACCCTGAGCACGGCGGCCGACCCGGGCACCGCGATCGCGAGCACCGCGTTCACGGTGACGGCGGCACCGGTGGCCGTGCCGACACCCGGCCCGACGCCCACGCCCGGCCCCTCGCCGGCGTCACCCACGGGGAACGGCTCGACGCCGGCCGGCCTCGCCTCCACGGGTGCCGAGCCGCTGCCGTGGGTGGCGGTCGGAACCCTCGGGCTGCTGCTCGGCGCCGGCCTCGTGCTGCTGCGCCGACGAGCAGCTCGGGCGTAAGCGCGACCCGGCGGCAGCCGGGCATCCGTCGCCCCCTCAAGCACTCGAGCGGAGGGCGACGGGTGCCGGATGCCGCTCAGCGCCCCTTGGTGGTTCGCTCGCCCTCGACCGTGGCCTTGCCGCCCGAGACGAGTGAGAGCGGGCTCGTGATGGTCTCGAGGGACTTGCGCTCGGAGTTGACGCCGAAGATGAAGGCGATGATGCCGCCGAGGATCATGATGACGCCGGCACCGATGTACCCGATGGTGATGGGGCCGCGGTCGGCGCCGTCGCCGATCAGGATGCCGAACAGCAGCGGGGCCACCGAACCGCAGATCTGCGCGATCGAGAAGAAGTACGAGATCACCTGCGAGCGGATCTCGAGCGGGAACAGCTCGCTCACCGTCAGGTAGGCCGAGGACGCGCCGGCGCTGGCGAAGAAGAACGCGACGCACCAGAAGATGGTCTGCGTGGTGGCGTTCAGCACATCGGCCTGGAAGAGGAACGCCGAGACCGTGAGCACGATGCCCGACACCCCGTAGGTGAGCAGGATCATCTTGCGGCGGCCCCAGGTGTCGAACAGGGGGCCGAGCACCAGCGGGCCGATGAGGTTGCCGATGGCGAACGGGAAGAAGAAGTACTGCACCGCGTCGTTGGCGACGCCGTAGAAGTTCTGCAGCGCCAGCGCGTAGGTGAAGAAGATGGCGTTGTAGAGGAACGACTGCGTGATCATCATCGTGAGGCCCACGAGCGTGCGGTTCGGGTAGTCGCGCACGAGCACCGAGGCGATGCGCCGGAACGGCACCCGTGCGATGGGTGTCACCTCCACCGCCTGGCTGTCGGGAACCGGATCGAGCTTCTTGCCGGTGGATTTCTCGACCCGGGCCTCGATGTCGTCGACGGTCTTCTCGGCGATCTCCTCCTTGCCGTGCGTCATCTGCCAGCGGGGGCTCTCAGGGATGTGGCGGCGCATGTAGATCATCACCAGGCCCACCACCGGGCCGATGAAGAACGCGAGCCGCCAGCCGATGTTCTCGCCGAAGTTGTCGGGGTTCAAGAAGAAGAGGTTGGCCACCGAGCCGAGCGCCGCCCCGCCCCAGTAGGTGCCGTTGATGGCGATGTCGACGCGGCCCCGGTAGTGGCTCGGGATGAGTTCGTCGATGGCGGAGTTGATGGCCGCGTACTCACCGCCGATGCCAAGGCCGGCGATGAAGCGCATCGCGAACAGGAACTCCATGTTCGGCGACAGGCCGGCCAGCGCGGAGCCGACGAGGTAGATGCCGAGGGTGATGATGAAGAGCTTCTTGCGGCCCCACTTGTCGGCGAGCCGGCCGAACACCAGGGCGCCCACCACCTGGCCGACGAGGTAGATGGTGCCGGCGAGGCCCACCTGCGCCGAGTCCATGCCGAGCGACTTCTGGAAACCGTTCGAGGCGATGATCTGGATCTCGAGGCCGTCGAGGATCCAGGAGACGCCGAGACCGAAGAGGATCATCCAATGGAACCGCGTCCACGGGAGCCGATCCAGCCGGGCCGGAACCAGGCTCCGAACCGACTTCTTCTCCCCGGTCGTCTCAGACATCGTTACCTCCCGCAGCTCGAACAGCGAAGTCGAACGTACGCCCGGTTCGGGAAATCGGCACGTGCCGATTCGGGGATCTTTTGAGGGCGACCGCATGCAGCCCCTCGCCTTGCACACCCGTGCCGTGAGAACATATCGTCAGCCGCTCGCGTCGAGCGAAACCAGGGGAACAAGCGGGCGGGGGCCTGTTCGAATGACAACCGCAGCTCGTCATCAGCGCTCACGTCTGGCGGCCGGAGCCGTCGCGACCTTCGTGGCAGTCTCCATCGTGGTGCTCGCGCCCGTCGCCCAGGGTATGGCCGTCGGGGCAGAACCTCGGTCGTCGACGGCCGAGTCCGTTCCGCAGCCAGCCGCAGCGGCCTGGGCACCGAGCGAGCACGACGTCGAGGTTGTGAGCCCGTACT
This sequence comes from Herbiconiux liangxiaofengii, assembly GCF_041927335.1. Taxonomy (NCBI): domain Bacteria; kingdom Bacillati; phylum Actinomycetota; class Actinomycetes; order Micrococcales; family Microbacteriaceae; genus Herbiconiux; species Herbiconiux liangxiaofengii. The sequence goes on from NZ_JBHFHD010000006.1 coordinate 51,135, forward strand.
ACTTCCACTCCACCTCGGGTTCGCTCGACGGCCAGCCCGGGCTTCGAGCCGACACCCAGTCCGTGCGGTTGGTACTGCCTCCGGATGCGGCCCAGCAGGGCCTCGAAACGGTCGACTACCGCCTCCAGCCCGCGCCGCCCGAGGTCGCAACATCGGGCACCGTGCCGGTCGACGCGGCCACCGGGTCATTCACCGTTCCGGTAGCCGGCACCCTGACCGGGGCCAGCCTCACCCTCACGATCTCCGCCCGCGGTCCCGCGCCTGTCGGCGCTCCGACTCCACCGCCAGGGGCGGGAGTCGGCGTGGGCGAGGCGTTCACCGCCTCCGGGGCGTTCACGGTCTACACGGGCGGACCGCCGTCGGCCGAGTCCTTCACCCTGTCGATGCGATCGTTCACCGGGTCGGAGATCACGCGGTTCGCCACCGGACAGGCGGCGCTGGCTGCCGGGCCCGGTGACACGGTGGTCGTCACCGTTCCGAGCGACCTCACGACGGTCTCCGGTCTGCAGGCCGGCGTCCGTCCCGACCCCGGCGTCGATGGCTCGGGTTCCGGAGCGGCGGTCAGTCGCACCGGCGACCCGGCAGTCGCCGTGGTGACGGTGCCGTTGAACTACTACGACGCGAACGCGCCTGGCGCAGCCGCGTTGACGCTCGGCGGCTCTGTCGGCACCCAGCGGGTGGAATACGTGGTTCCGGTGGTGATGGGCAACGAGCCTCCGGCCACCACGGTCGAGATCGTACCCGACGGAACGGATTCGCCGACCGGCACCGTCGAGATCGTCGCCAGCCCTGTCGCCGCAGAGAACTACCGCGTCATCATCGGGCCCCGAAGCGGCGCGTCGGTGAGCGACAAGCGCTACTCGGTCTCGGCGGGCGGCTCGCTGTCCATCCCGTTCAGCGGTGTCGCCTACCCGAATCGACTGACCGTGTACGAGGTCGAGTCGACCGACGGGGACACCGAGACCTCCACGATGGTGGGGGAGTATCCGCCGCCCGGCCCTGCTGCGGCGAAGACCGTGCTCGACGCCAAGCGTCCGGAGCGCAGCATGCTCTATCTCGACAACCGGAACCAGTTCGGTGAGAACCGCTTCACCGGGGAGACACTCTCCCGGGTGTTCGACGTCACGGTCGACGGAACGCACACCGCCTACACGCTGAAGGGCGGAGCCACTCTCCGTGTCCCGCTGACGCAGGTCGCGGGAGGCTCGACCATCGTGGTCTCCGTCGCGGGTGTCACGATCCTCGATCAGGTGGTCCCGCCGTCGTCCATCCCGACTCCGGCGGCCCGGATCTCCGGGAGCGATCGCTACGAGGTGGCCGTGAACGTTTCGAAGCAGTCCCACCCGGACGGTGCGGACACCGTCTTCCTCGTCAGCGGCGAGAACTTCTCCGACGCCCTCTCCGCGGGCCCGCTCGCCACCCATTCGAACGCGCCACTCCTGCTGACCACCAAGACATCACTCCCCGGCGAGGTGCGCGACGAGCTCGCCCGTCTGGCGCCCACCTCGATCGTGGTGGTGGGGGGCCCGAACTCGGTCGCGAACGCCGTGATCACCGACCTCGAGCGCGACTACTCCGTGCGCCGAATCACCGGCGCCGACCGCTTCGCCCTGTCGCGAGCGGTGGCCACCGAATGGGCCGGTGATTCGCCGGCGACCGTGTACGTCGCAACCGGGTCGACCTTCCCCGATGCCCTTAGCGCAGGTGCCGCGGCGGGAGCGCAGGATGCTCCGGTGCTGCTGGTGAACGGCACGAGCACCGGACTGGACGACCCAACCGAGGCGCTCCTGCGATCGATCGCACCCGAGAGCATCTCGATCGCGGGTGGCCCGGTATCGGTGTCCCTCGCCATCGAGTCGGACTTGGCGTTCATCGCCCCGACCACACGCTTCGGCGGAGCCGACCGCTTCGCCGCCTCGGTCGCGATCAACGCCAGCGCCTTCGTGAGGAGTTCGCAGGCCTTTCTCGTGACCGGCTCGAACTATCCGGATGCACTGTCGGGTGGGGCATGGGCCGGGGCGCTCGAAGCTCCCCTCTACCTCTCGCAGAAGGACTGCGTGCCGCCGGCCGTCCTCGACCAGATGCGTCAGCAGGGAGTCAGTCGGGTGACCCTGATCGGCGGGCCGGCGTCGCTGAGCGCGGAGGTCGCGAACCTCAAGCCCTGTTGACCCGCTGCCGCTACTTGAGCAGGCGGGAGAGCACTCGGTCGGCCAGCGGCTTGCCACCGGTCTGGCAGGTGGGGCAGTACTGCAGGCTCGAGTCGGCGTAGGTGACCTGGCGGATGGTGTCGCCGCACACCGGGCAGGCCTGGCCGGTGCGGCCGTGCACGGCCAGGCCCGACTTCTTCTCGGCCTTCAGTTCCGAGGCCGCCAGGCCCTCCGCCCGCCGCACCGCGTCGCGCAGGGTCGATTGCAACGCGGTGTAGAGGGTGGCGACCTCGCCGTCGGTCATGGCCGCCGGCTTGAACGGCGACATCCGGGCGGTGTGCAGGATCTCGTCGGAATAGGCGTTGCCGATGCCCGCGATGGTGGCCTGGTTGCGCAGGACGCCCTTGATCTGGGCGCGGCCCGCGCGGCTCAGGATGCCCGTGAAGACCTCGAGCGTGAAGGCGTCGTCGAGGGGGTCGGGGCCCAGGCGCGCGATGCCAGGCACCTCGGCCGGGTCGCGCACGACGTACACGGCGAGGCTCTTCTTGGTGCCCGCCTCGGTGAGGTCGAAGCCGGTGCCGTCGTCGAGCACGAGCCGGGCCGCGAGCGCTCCCCGGCCGGGTTTGCCGCTCGGCGGCGGTGGCGGGCCGTCGCGCCAGCGCAGCCAGCCGGCGCGGGCGAGGTGGGTGACGAGGTGGAGCCGCGTGCCGTCGTCGGCCGCCAGCGTGAGGTCGAGGAACTTGCCGTGCCGCTCGACACGTTCGACGGTGGTACCGGAGAGCGCCGTGACGGGCGGGTCGAAGGTCTTCAGGGCCGCGAACGACACCAGCTCGACGTGATCGACACGTCGCCCCGCCAGCCGGCCGTTCAGGTCGACCGCGAGGGCATGGACTTCGGGCAGCTCCGGCACGCCATCAGTCTCCACCCGGCCGCCGACAACGGCGAGGGCATCCTTGAGCCCCCGGTCGGGTCAGGGGATGACGCGCAGCGTGTTCTCGGGGTCGAGCTTCTGCAGCAACCGCGCCATGATGGCGTCGAGCTGCCCCACCTCCTCGTCGGAGAGCAGGTCGATCACGTGCGACCGCACCGTTTCCACGTGACCGGGAGCCGCCTCGACGACCTTCTGCCAGCCCGCCTCGGTGAGGTGCGCGTTGGTGGCCCGCCGGTCGCCCGGGCACGGCGCGCGCTCGATGAAGCCGCGGCCCTCGAGTCGCGACGCCACGTGCGAGAGGCGGGGGAGCGTGGAGTTCGTGGTGGCCGCGAGAGCCGTCATCCGCAGCACGTGGTCGGGTGCTTCGCTGAGTTTGGCGAGCACGATGTACTCGAAGTGGGTGAGCGAGGCGTCGTGCTGCAGCTGCTGGTCGAGCACCGAGGGCAGCAGTTCGACCACCGCCTCCAACCGGATCCAGGCCCGCAGTTGCCGAGCGGTCAGCCAGCGTGCCTCATCCATGCTCTCAGTGTAAGTCGGTTGTCGGAACAACGAAGTCGGTCGAGAGCGACACCAGCCGCCATTGCCGCACACGCCCCGGACGCGTGGTGTCGCAGGTCGACAGGAGCGGCTCCGAGAGCTCCTCGGCCAGCTCCACGGCGATGCGCCCGGCCTCGCCGCCGTCGAGGTGGACGTGCCAGCGAGCGCTCTCGCCGTCGGCCCCGTTCCACTGCTCGTCGAGCGGGGAATAGGCGGCCAGGCGGTCGTCGCCCAGGGCCTCCCGCGCGAAGTGCTGCGCGGCCTGCACCGGATGCGTGAGCGAGCTCCGCCCACGGTAGAACTCCTCCACCACCCGGCCGTCGAGGTAGGCCGAGGCCACCCGCGCGGCATCGCCGTCGTCGACCCGCCCGTAATAGAGGCCGTGCGGGAAGAGCACCATCGTTCCGGCGAAGCGGTCGCCGCCGAGGTGCGAGCACTCCCAGGTCTCCTCGGGAAAGGCTTCGGCCAGGGCGGTGGCGGCCTGGCGCCCGCGAACCGCGCAGCAGCGGTCGTGGCGGGCGTGGGCGCACACCGCGAACAGGGGCCGGTCGGAGGCCGTGCCGGTCGATCCGTCGAGCGGCACCCGCAGCAGCTCCTCGGGCGTCGACACCGCACCCCACCGCACGGTCTCGTGCCCGGGCCGGGAGTCGACGAAGGCCCAGCGCCAGCTCGACTGCTCACCGACGCGCTCCGGATGGCGGCCCGTTCGCCGGATGGCGAGCGCACGCAGCCCGCCGCTCTCGATGCGCGTCACCAGCGCCCGCCCCAGCTCGGGATCGAACGGCGGGTCGAGCAGGGCCCGCGTGCCCCACCCGCTCGTCACCTCGATCAGGAACCACTGCAGCCCGCGCGACCCCGTGGCGAACAGCGGGTCGGCGCGCTCGCGCGACCGGTCGCTGCAGGGGGCCCACCCCGTGGCCGGCAGAGCGGTTGCCGTCACGCCGGAACCAGGATGCCCTCGCGCAGCAGGCGCCGCGCGACGACCACCGCGCTGGCGACGTCGAGGCCCGGCAGCTCAGCGAGCGACACCTCACCGCCCTGGTGCAACCGGTGCACGGCGGCCTCGGCCTCGGCCGGAAGCGACACGGTCTTCTGAGCGGTGCGGATGCGCACGGTCTCGCCATCGGTCGAGAGATCGACGGCGGCGTGCAGCGAGCCGCGCCAGCGCACGCGCGAACCCGCGTCGAGGGCCGAGATGAACTCGACGGTCGCCAACGGCGACACCGGCTCGGGGCGGGTGGCGGCGGCGAAGCGCGAGGCGAGGCTCTTCGAGACGGTGACGGCCGCATCCGGGGCGGATGACGCATCCGGAGTCGTCGCAACGGCTTCAGCACTCGCCATGTCGGCGAACGCCGATTGAAGGGCCGTCAGCGTCTCGTCGACGACGGAGCGCAGGGCCTCCGGGTCGGAGAAGTCGAGCCCGGCCGGCAGCGACGACCGCAGCGCAGCCACGTCGCCGAGCGATGCGATGAGCGCCTGCACCACGTCGGCGCGGGTGTACGCGGCGACGCCGATGGTGAGGTGCACGCTGGTGCCGCCGAGGGCTTCGGCCGAGTGGATCCAGCCTCGGGGCAGGTAGAGCGCGTCGCCCGGCCGGAACACAGCATCGATCACCGGTTCGTGCGTGGCGGCCTCGGCGACCGCGGCACGATGGTCGCCCCAGGGCTGGTCGCGAAGCGGGTCGGGGTGCACGGGGGAGTGGATGCGCCAGTGCTTCTCGCCGGCGATCTGCAGCACGAACACGTCGTGCACGTCGTAGTGCGGATCGAAGCCGCGCGACGAGGCCGGCGTGATGTAGGCGTTCACCTGGATCGGATGCCCGAGGTCGTCGACCAGGTGCCGGGTGAAGTCGATCAGCGGCGGCCAGGTGCGGTGCAGCCCCTGCAGCACGATCGTGGCACCGGCGGCGAACTCGGCGAGCACCTTCTCGGAGCTCACCTGGTCGCCCACTTCGGCGCCGAACCCGCCCGGGGCGGTGTACGTCGACGGAGCCAGCACGGAGCCCTCGTGGGCCATGCGAATGAACGGGGTGCGCAGTCCGCGCTCGCTCACGAGCTCGTCGACCGCGGCCTCGGTGATCAGGTCGCCGAACGCCTCGGGCAGGGTCTCCGAGCGAGACAGCAAGGGCTTCCGCCCCCAGAACTCACGGTCGAACTCCTCAGGAGCGACCGAGATGCAGCGGGAGAGCGCGGGCCGGGCGACCGACCCGCGCTCGAACTCGATCGTCACGCCGAGCCGTCTGCCCCGCCGTCGTGGCCACCGGGGTTGGCGCCGCCGTCAGCGGTGCCCTCGCCCTCGTCGGCCGAGCCGTCGGCCCCGCCGTCGTGACCGTCGGCGTTCGCGCCGCCGTCTGCGGTGCCCTCGCCCTCGTCGGCCGAGCCGTCGGCCCCGCCGTCGTGCCCGCCCGGGTTGGCCCCGCCGTCAGCGGTGCCCTCTCCGCCTGCAGCTGCGTCGGTCGTGATGTCGTCGTCGTCGATTGCCATCTGAATCTCCTCTCACCGGCGGCATGATGCCGTCGTTCGAAGCGTACGCCCGGCCCCCGACGGCGCGCATCCGTCGTTCGTCGCATTCCCACTAGACCACGTTGTCCCAGTCGCCCCTCACACCCACGCCCCCCGCCGCCGAGCCGTCGCAAGTCGCCCTCTGGGGCCGCTGGCAGGGCGGTTTGCGACGGCTCGGTGACGTCGCGGGTAGACGCCTTACGGGCAGACTCGTGCTCGGCGGCCCTCGAAGCCCACGACGTCGCCGAGCTGGAGCTGCCTGCCACGGCGCCGGTCGACCTCGCCGTTCACGGTCACGAAGCCGTCGATGATGGCCTCCTTGCCTGTTCCGCCGCTGTCAAGCAGACCGGCGAACTTCACGAACTGCCCGAGCCTGATGCTGTCCCCGCCGATCGACACGTCGTCGGTTTCGGCCGGTTTCGTCATGCCGAAAGGCTAGCCGACCGAGCCCGGCGGTTCGCCGCTTCGCGCCCGACCTCGGTACGGTGAATACCCGTGGACGCACACTGGCTCACCGCCCCTCCGGCCGAGGTCGCCGCAGCGATGGCGACCCAGCGCCGCACCGCCCGGCCACCGTGGCTGCCCACCTGGCGCCGCATGCTCGTGCACGTCACCTGGAGCCTGCTGCTCTGGTACTGCTTCATCGCGTTCATGGCCATCGGCATCCGGGTCGACGGCTACGGCGACAACGACACCGGCCCAGACGACTGGCGCGACCTCGCGATCGCCGTGCTCGTGCTGCTGCTCGGGATGGCCGGAGCCCTGCTGCTCCAGCGCTGGTCGAGGCGCCCGCCTTCTCCCCGCGCCCGGCTCGCCGAGTGGCGCCAGACCCTCACCGCGCTGGCGAACGGCTTCGAGCCGCAGCCTCGCTCGGGCTCGCCGCTGCCGACTCTCATCGCGCAGCCGGCTGGGCGCGCATCCGCCTACCCGCGTTTCACGGCGCTCGGCGGCGCGGGGGTCGAGTTCGGCAACCTCGTCTTCCGCACCGGACTTCACGGAAAACCCGTGACGCGCGGCTACCTCGCGGTCAAGCTGCCCTCGGCGCTGCCGCACCTCTACCTCGACTCGTTGGCGAACGGCCGCTCGCCCGGCGACCTGCCCACGAGCGTCGACCGGCAGCAGCGCCTCTCGCTCGAGGGCGACTTCGACCGCCACTTCGCCGCCTACGCGCCGACCACCTACGGCACCGATGCGCTCTACGCGCTGACCCCGGATGTGATGGCCGCCCTCATCGACGACGCCTCGGCCTTCGACGTCGAGATCATCGACGACCGGGTGATCTTCTCCACGCCGTCGGCGGCCGACTACTCGGATGCCGCCACGTGGGCGCGCATCGAGACGATCCTGAGCGGTGTCGCCCTCCGCATCGCCAAGCGCGCGGCCGCCTACCGGGACGATCGCGTGCCCCGCCAGTACACCCGCCCGGCCCGCATCATCGGCCCCGACGGCCGCCGTCTGAGCAACGCCTACCGCAGCCGCGGACTCTGGCCACTGCTCGGGAGGGTGGGCTGGGTGTTCACACTGGTGCTGCTCTATGCGGTGCCGGGCATCTTCGCCTTCGCGGGCTTCATGTCGATCATCGACGACAAGTGACTTGCGAGCACGCCTGACCGCAGTCGTTGCCGGATGCGCGGCCCTGAAGGCTGAAGCGCTATCGCCCAGCTGCGAGCACGATCAGACCCGCGAGGGCGATCGGCAGGGCCGCGAACACCAGCACCCGCACCGGCACTCCAGGCCGAGGCCGACCCTTGGCGCCACCGGTGCCGATCTGGTAGCCGGCCACGACAATCAGGGGTCCGCCCACGAGCCCGAAGAACGTCGCGGCCGACGGGGCCTCACCCACCTCGGCGAGGGTCGCCAGCAACCCGAGAGCGCCGATCGTAGCGAGCACGAACCCCAGTGGACGCGCGATCGACAGCCACCACGGGCGCACCTCTGAATTGCTCACCTGATTCGCTCCCTCGTCGTGCTCATTCAAGCCGAGGGATCGCCTGGCCGCCAGGCGACGGCGGTGCGTCGGTGTCGCGTGCCCGACGGATGCGCGTCGCCCGTGTGACCTACGGTGGTCTGAGCGGCGTCCGGGAGGAACACGATGACCAGCACCACGCGCGACCCCCAGCTCGGCGAGGCCGACCTCGGGCGTCGAGCCGCGCTCCGGCGGATGAAGACGATCGCGACATCCCTTCTGGTGATCTCGGCGATCGTGTTCGCGGTCGCTTTCGCCCTGCAAGACCAGTACCCGTGGCTCGGGTACGTGCGGGCCGCGGCCGAAGGCGCCATGGTGGGTGCCCTCGCCGACTGGTTCGCCGTGACCGCGCTGTTCCGGCATCCGCTCGGGCTGCGCATCCCGCACACCGCGATCATCCCGAACCGCAAAGACGAGATCGGAGTGAGCCTCGGCGAGTTCGTCGAGGAGAACTTCCTCTCCGACGAGGTGGTGCGCAGCAAGCTCGCCACCTTCAGCGTGGCCGACCGGCTGGGGGAGTGGCTCGCCGATCCGGTGAATGCGGAGCGGGCGAGCGCCGAGGGAGCCGTGATGGCGCAGGGGCTGCTGCGCTTCCTCAGCGACGGCGACGTGGAGAGCCTGATCGAGAGGCTGGCCCGCAAGCACCTCTTCGACCAGGACTGGGCGCCCACGCTCGGCCGCGTCGGGTCGGAGCTCGTGGCCGCCGACCAGCAGCGCGCGATCGTGGACGCTCTCGTGGATGCCGCGGAGACCTGGCTCGTCGCGCATCCGGATGCGCTCGGTACGGTCGTGTCCACCCGGATGCCCCGCTGGGTTCCCGGGTTCGTCGGTGGCCTCGCCGACGACCGCGCCCACCGGGAGCTCGTCGGCCTGTTGCAGGCCGTGCGAGACGACCCCGAGCATCCGCTTCGGCTGGCGATCGACGGCTACCTCGTCGATCTCACCGACCGGCTGCAGCACGATCCCGAGATGGCCGGCCGGGTGGAGCAGGTCAAGACCGAGTTCCTCGAGAGCCCCCGGCTGCGCTCGTTCGCCGGCCAGCTGTGGAACGCGGTGAAGGCGAGCCTCGCGGAGTCGCTCGCCGACCCGAGGAGCGAGCTGCGGTCGGCGGCGGCATCCGCTCTGGTGGATGTGGGCGTGCGGCTCTCGAACGACCGCACGCTCTCGGCGAAGATCGACGCGTGGATCGCCGACGCGGCGGGGTATGCGGTGCAGAAGTACCGCCACGACCTCGCCTCGGTGATCAGCGACACGGTGCAGCGGTGGGATGCCCGCGAGACCACGCAGAAGATCGAACTGCAGGTGGGCCGCGACCTGCAGTTCATCCGCATCAACGGCACGGTGGTGGGGGCGCTCGCCGGGGTCGGCATCTACGCGATCGCGACGGGCCTGCACGCGCTGCTCGCCTGATCGGTCGGTGTGGCGCCGACTCGGCGAGGCACCGGCCTCATGCCGCCGGGCGGCTGAAGAGGTTCACGAGGTTGCCGTCGGGATCCCGGAAGAGAACCGACCGGTTTCCCCACGGCATGGTGGTCGGCTGGAGCACGACGTCATCGAGACGACCCTGCAGGCGGGCGAACTCCGCGTCGACGTCGGCGACGAGGAACTCGATGATGACCGAGTCGTTGCTTCCCGGCTTCGGTGCGGCGTCGCCCAGCATGGCGACCGTGGCGGTGCTCGCGATCGCCAGGGTGCCCGACGCTGTTCGGAACTCGGCGAACACCGGTGCGGGGCGTGACGCGGACGTGCCGGTCACCGCCTCGTAGAAGCCGGCGAGCCGGTCGACGTCGTGCGTGATGATGCGGATCGATGCGAGTTCCATGGTCTTCCTCTCAGCCGCGCCATCCGGCCCGACGACGCCATTCTCGGCATACCCGGCGACACCGTCGTGTCGGTGTTTCCCGGCAGCCCCTGAACTCCGTCGTGTCGGTGTTCAGGGCCGATCTCCGCTCGGACCGACTTCTCGCAGCCGCCCGTCGACGATGCCGAGATCCTCCGCGTGGAGCGGTCGCCGCGGTGGCCGCTCGGCCTGCGGCTCCGCCTGGGCGATGCGGTCTCCGCGGAACGCTCGGAGGCCGTCGCGAAGGCGGCACCATGCGATCAGGTACCAGTCGTCACCCTTGCCCACGAATCCCATGGGCTCGACGTCTCGCACGGTCGCGGCTCCCTCTCGGTCGATGTAGGAGAGGCGGAGGACGTGCCCGGTGCGCAGTGCGCGGGCGAGGCTCGGCGGCGCGACATCCGGGGCTTCGCCGCTCAGCAGGTGGATGCGGGTCGCGAGCTCTGCGGTCTGCTGCAGGCTGCGATCCTCCGTGACGGCGATGACCTTGCGCAGGGCCGAGTCGGCGGCATCGCGGAACGGGCTCGTGCCCAATGTGCCCAAGGCGACCATCACGGCCAGGGCCTCGTCGACCGTGAACCCGAGGGGTGCCAGAGTGTGCGCCGTGTCGAGGCAGTACCCGCCGGTGCGGCCGGGCTCCGCCCAGATGGGCACGCCGCTCTGCTGCAACGCCGACAGATCCCGTTCGATCGTTCGCGAGCTCACCCCGAACCTCTCGGCGAGCCAGCGAGCGCTCCGGGGGCGGGGTGCCACGGCCCGCAGCTCCTCCACGAGGGCGTAGAGCCTGTCGGTGCGGGTCACTCCGCGGTGGCCGGAGCGGCGTCGGAGTAGAAGGCGGTCGCGCGCTCGACGCTCTCGACCGGGCAGGTGATGGAGAGGCTCATGGCGCCATGCTGGCGAACCGCCCCGACGGCGTCAAGGCTCACAGGTCTCAGCGCGCGTGATCCCGGCGGTGTGGACTGAGCGGCGTTTTTCAGGCTCGGCTCCTAGGGTTCTTCCATGAGTTCGACAACTGTGGCGGGAAAGGTGAGGCCGACGACGGGCTTCTTGAGTTGGAGCGCCTTGCTCGTGGGCGTGTTCGCGGTGGCGCAATTCGTGCTGAGCTACCCGTTGCTCGCCTGGGTCTGGCCGGGTGCACCGCTGGCGATCGCGATTCTCACGACGCTCGCCTACGCGGTTCCGGTGGTGGGAGTCGTGGTCGGGCATCTCGCCCGGCGTCGCGAGGGCGCCACGGCGATGTCGAGCATCGGACTCGTGCTGTCGTATCTGACCCTCGCGGGGGTGGTCGTGCCGCTCCTCATCGGTCTGGTGACTCTGCTGATCACGTCGTGACGAGCGCGCACGGCCGCGGCACCGACCTCCACCAGACTGGGTAGGTGACCCGCTCCTCCTACCCCGTCGTCGACGTGCTGCGCACCAGGCACACCGGCTACCTGCTCGTCACCTCGCTGCTCGGTCGCCTGCCCGGCGCCATGGCCGCTCTCGCGATCGTGCAGCTCGTGCGCTCGACGAGCGGCGACTTCGCCTTCGCCGGGCTCATCACCGCGGTCTACGTGGTCGCCGGCGCGGTGGGCCAGCCGCTTCTCGGACGACTGATCGACCGCTTCGGACAGGTGACCGTTCTCACCGTCAGCGGCATCCTGAGCTTTCTCGCGTTCACCGGAATGGCCCTGACGCTCGAACCGCTGCCCGGCCTGGCGGTGGCGCTCGCCGCGGCCGCCGGAGTGTTCACGCCGCCGCTCGAGCCGGCCCTTCGGGCGTTGTGGCCGCGACTCGTCACTCCGGGCCCGCAGCTGAAGGCGGCCTTCAGCCTGGATGCGGGCGCCCAGGAGATCATCTTCATCCTCGGCCCGCTGCTCACCGTGGCCGGCATCGCGGCGTTCGGCCCCGTCGGCAACCTGCTCTTCGCGGGAGCGCTCGGTCTGGTCGGCGCGCTCGCCTTCGTCATCAACCCCGCCCCACGAGCTGCCCCGATTCACCGGCGTACGGATGTCGCGGCCCACCCCGGCCGACGCTCGCCCATCCTCATCCCGGCTGTCGCGCGGGTCGCGGCGTTCACGTTCGGCATCGGCGTGCCTGTGGGTGCGCTGACGATCGTCGCGACCGCCTCGGAGGCGGCGCGCTCGAGCGAGGGGCTCGCCGGGTGGATGCTTGCCGTGAACGCGGTCGGCGCCCTCATCGGCGCGACGATCGTCGGCGTCCGGCCCCTCGGCTCCACCCCGGCGCGGCTCCTCGCCCTGTGCGGGGTGCTTCTCGCTATCGGCTATCTGCCGCTCGCCGCGACCGCGCTCCCCACGTGGGCGTACCTCGTCGTCGCCGGCGTCTCGGGGGTGATGCTCCCGCCGACCCTGGGCCAGGTGTTCGAACGGATCTCGCAGCTCAGCCCCGCCGCCGCCCTCACCGAGGCGAACGGCTGGGTCGTCAGTGCCATGACGCTCGGGGTCGGAGCGGGCACCCTCGTGGCGGGGGCGGTCGTGGGTGGTGCCGGTACGTCTGTGGTGATGGGGATCGTGCTCGGTGCATCCGCTCTCACTGCGCTGCTGTCGCTGATCGCGCTGCCCCGCCGCGCCACTGTGGCCCCGACGGATGCCTCCGCCCGAACCCTCGAGCGGTGAGCCCTCAGCCCATCAGGAGCAGGGTGTAGACCTTCGCGATGCGGCCGTCGCGGATGAAGCACGTGTCCACGCCACGAACGACGGGCGGTTGGCCCTCGGGGCCGAAGTTCCACGCCAGGTACCCCATGTCGTGATTGACGTACACGGGACCGCCGGGCGAGAACACGAAGCCGGGTGCGTCGTCGAGGAGCTTGCCGGCTTTGGTGTCGAGCGCGTCGTAGCCTTCGACGATCTCGTCGGGATCGAGGAACACCACGTCGTCGGTGTAGGTGCGTTCGATCGCTGCTCGCCGCAGTGCGGGGTCGCGCTGGCCGAACACCTCGAGGAGGTTGGCGTTCATCAGGTCTTCGGTGCTGTCGGTCATGGTCTCTCTTTCGTGAGGGTCGCGAGGTTCGTGAGGATCGGAGGTCGCTATGGGTGCGACGGGCGTCGGTCGGTCCAGTCGAAGATCAGCTTGCGTTCGGCGATGAGCCAGCTGCCGTCGATCTTGGTGAAGCTGTCGAGGTAGCGGATCGACATGGTCAGCAGCATCCGCTGATCGTTCTCCCGGAGCACGTGGTACGCCAGGCAGTAGGTCTCGCCCGTCGCGGAGGCCGGCCCGGTTCTTTCGATGGTCGACTGACCGTTGAGGTACGTCGTCGCGTCGTACTGTGCGATCAGCCCCGCGAAGGTCGACGTGAGGTCATCCCGGCCCGACACCGTCTGCACGGGTGCTGTGGCATTCGGGTCGCCTTCGTACAGCAGCACCGTTCCATCGGCGGTGAAGACGGCTGCCTGCTCCTTCGGCTGCCGCCGATCCGCGTGGTGGGCGTAGCGATCGATGACGTCGCGGATCTCCAGGCGCTCTGCGACCCAGTCGTCGGAGCTCATACGGCCCGCCTGTCGATGATGGTTCTGTTCACATCAGCAACCTCCCGCAGACCGCCGCGGCGACACAACCGTCAATTGACGTACGGCGTACGAACCCGCACTGGATACCGTTGAGCATGCCGTCTTCACCGTCGTCCGCAGCGCGGCTGTGCCGCGCATCGGGGCTGCACCGAGCCGATTCGACGACCGACGGATGGGTCGACGACATCGGCGAGCCCGTCACGGATGAGGACGTGCTCGCGCGCCTGCGCGGTCTCCGCCTACCGCCCGCGTGGCGAGACGTCTGGGCGTCGCCCGACGCCGAGGCGCGAGTGCAGGCCACCGGGATCGATGCTCGCGGCCGCACGCAGTACCGCTACTCGGCGACGGCCGAGAGCGAGGCCGCCGAGGACAAGTTCGCGCACCTGCTGCCTTTCGGGAGCACGCTCCCGCACCTCCGCACGCAGGTCGAGCGGCACCTCGAACACCTGCCGGACGACACGATCTCCCATCGGGTCAAGCGGGCGACGGCGGCGGCGGTTCGGCTGATCGATCGGGGGCTCTTCCGGGTGGGCACGAGTCGGTACGCCCGCGACAACCACACCTACGGTCTGACCACGCTCACCCGAGACCATGTGCGGGTGAGCGGCGCCGAGATCCAGTTCACGTTCATCGGCAAGGAGCACCGCCCGTGGCACCTGGCCATCGAGGACGAGCAGGTAGCGCGGGTCATGGCCGATCTACTGATCGGCGCCTCCGTCGACCAGCCGGTCTTCGCCGTCGCCTCGGCCGGCGGTGGTCATTACCTCGTCAACAGCGCCGCCGTGAACTCCTACATCCATGGCGCGACGACCGCGCCGGCCACGGCGAAGACCTTCAGAACCTGGGGCGGGACGGCCGCGGCCGCCGCGGTGAGCGGAGGTGCGACCTCCCCGACCCTGGTGGCCTCGAGGCGGCCGGATCTCATCGCCTACGACGCGGCCGCTCAGCTGCTGGGCAACACGCGTGCCGTGGCGCGGCGCTCGTATGTTCACCCTCACGCGATCGAAGCCGGGCGGGCGGCGGCCGTCGCCGAGGCGATCGAGGCGTCGATCCGGCAGAACGGCACCAGCGACGTGAGGGTGCTGCTCCGAGACGATGCCGTCGTGACCGCGGTGGCCGACGAGCTCACTCGGCTGACGCGGCAGCAGGGCTGACACCCCTGGTCTCCCGAGCGCGCGACGAACCCGTGCCCGGGAATGTTCGACGCCTGTCGAGCGTTCTGGTTCGCGATAGGTGAAACATCACCGAAAGGAATCGTTGCCATGAGCACCACCACCGACTTCGCCGTCTCCGACAACCGCGCGGCGATCAGAGAGAACGCCCGGCCGCTGGGCAGGATCGCCATCCTGACCGCCGACCGCGTGGAGGACGTCGAGTTCTTCTACCCCTACTACCGCTTCACCGAGGCCGGCTACGACGTCGACGTGCTGGCGCCCGACGGTATCGAGGTCACCGGCTACAAGGGGCTGGCGCTCCGCACGGGCGTGCAGCCGATCATCGGGGCCCGGGCTGCCGACTACGACGCCCTCTTCATTCCCGGCGGGCTTGCGCCGTCGGAGCTCAGGGAGCTTCCCGAGGCGCTCGCCTTCGTCTCCGACTTCGCCGCCACCGGCCGTCTCGTCGGTGCCGTGTGCCACGGCCCTCAGGTGCTCATCTCCGCGGGGCTCGCGAACGGGCGCCGGATGACCTCGTGGAAGGACGTCGCCCCCGAGGTGCGTGCAGCGGGTGCCGAGTACGTCGACGAACCCGTCGTCGAAGACGGGCAGTTCATCACCGCCCGGAAGCCAGGAGACATGCCGCTCGAGCTGGCACGGTTCCTCGAGCGGCTCGCCGAGGAGAAGAACGAAGGCGCCTCGCATGAGTGAGCGCGTGACCACACCCTTCGGCGCGAAGGCGACGGCCGACGAGGTTCTCGACGGCCTCGACCTCGTCGGAAAGACGTTCGTGGTGACCGGCGGCGCGTCGGGGATCGGTCGGGAGACGACATCCGCTCTCGCCCGTCGCGGTGCCCGCGTGGTCGTCGGAGTGCGCAACCCGGAAGCTGCACAAGGCGCCTTCGCGTCGCTCGAGGGCGGTTCGGGCGGGAGCATCTCGCTGCGGCCGCTGGATCTGAGCGCGCCGGCGAGCATCGAGCGCTTCGTCGACGACTGGGCCGGAGGGCTCGACGGGCTCGTGGCGAACGCCGGCATCATGGCGCTGCCCACGAGGGAGGTCGACTCCCACGGCTGGGAGCTGCAGCTGGCCACCAACTACCTCGGGCACTTCGCTCTCGCGGTAGGGCTGCACGCGGCGCTCGCCTCGGCCGGAGGGAGGGTGGTGGCTCTGAGCTCGACCGCCCATCTGCGAGCGGCGGTCGACTTCGACGACCCGCACTACGTCGACCGCCCGTACGACCGGTGGAACGCCTACTCGCAGTCGAAGACAGCCGACGTGCTGCTGGCGGCCGGTATCGCCTCCCGGTGGAAGACGGATGGCGTCACCGCCAACGCCGTGATGCCCGGCTGGATCACGACGAACCTCCAGCGCCATCTCGACGATGACACCCTCCGGGCCATGGGTGCGATGGACGAGAACGGGAATCGGATCGAGCAGGCGTTCTTCAAGACGCCCGCACAGGGTGCCGCGACATCCGTTCTGCTGGCCGCGTCGCCGCTCGTGGCCGGCGTCTCGGGCGCCTACTTCGAGGACAACCAGGAGGCGGAGGTGGTCGAATCGGGCGACGGCCACTCGACCGGTGTCGCGCGCTACGCCCTCGACCCCGAGAATGCGGATCGGTTGTGGGAGATGGCGGGCCGGGCGCTCGAGTAGCGCCCGGCCGCCGGGCTCAGCGGAACGCGTCGGCGAGGGAGGCGTTCGCCAGCCAGAGCGCGTGCTTGGCCGACTCGGTGCCGTGCAACGAGTTGACCATCACGAAGTCGTGCGTGATGCCGCCGAAGCGCACATTCGCCGTCGGCACCCCGGCTTCGCGCAGCCGTGCGGCGAACGCCTCGCCCTCGTCGCGGAGCACGTCGGCCTCGCCCGTGATGATGAGGGTGTCGGGCAGGCCGGCGAGCTCGTCGAGGCTCGCCCGGAGGGGTGAGGCCGTGCTCTCGGCGCGCTGGGCCTCGTCGAGGGTGTACTGATCCCAGAACCAGCGCATGCCCTCGCGGCCGAGGAAGTAGCCCACCTCGAACTCGTCGTACGACTCCGTGTCGAAGGCGGCGTTCGTCACCGGATAGAAGAGCACCATCTTCGAGATCGCCACGTCTCCGCGCTGTTTCGCGAGGAGGGCGACGGCGATGGCCATGTTGCCGCCGACGGAGTCGCCCGACACGGCGATCCGGCTCGCATCCAGGCCCCTGCTCGCGCCATCGGTGACGACCCACTGCGCTGCGGCGTACGACTGCTCGATGGCGACCGGGTACTTCGCCTCGGGTGAGCGGTCGTACTCCGGAAAGACGACGGCCGCGTTCGAGCCGATCGCGAGATCGCGCACGAGGCGGTCGTGAGTGTGGGCGTCGCCGAACACCCAGCCGGCACCGTGGATGTACAGGATGACCGGCAGATCGCCCTGGGCGTCGAGCGGCTTGACGATCCGCAGCCTCACCGTTCCGGTCGGCCCTCCGGCGATGTCGATCCACTCGTCCTGCACCTCAGGCTTCTCGATGGGTGAATCCTGCACGGAGTCGACGGCCTTGCGCCCCTGCTCGGGCGTGAGCTGGTAGAGGAACGGGGGAGCGGATGTCGCGTCGGCGAACTCCTGCGCCGCAGGTTCGAGTGCGATGTTCTTCGGATTTCCGGCCATGATGCCTCCAATGACGAATGGGTTGTCTCGACCAATCTGCAGGGGCCGGTGTTCGGCGTCATCCGTGACCTGACGTACCTTCTCGTCCTCTCGGCGTCACCTGTCGACTTCCGTCGGTCTTCCGCCTAGAATGGTGAAATGTCACTGACCATGGCGTCGAGCTCCGGTGGAGGGCCCCTGATCGGCCGTTCGGCCGAGCTGAAGGAGCTCGAAGACGCGGTGATCCACTCGAAGCCGGTTGGAGTGGCGGTTCTCCTCGAGGGCGACGCCGGTATCGGCAAATCCGCGCTTCTCACCGAGATCACGGATCGAGCGGTCGACGGCCACTACCGGGTTCTGACCTGCACGGGGCTGGAGCGAGCGTCGCCGGTCGGGTATGCCGCCCTGCACCAGATGCTGCAGCCTGTGCTCCGCCACCGGAACCGTCTTCCCAGCCGGCAGCGGGATGCTCTGGAGTCGGCCTTCGGCCTGGCCGAAGGCTCCTCTCCGGACAGGCTGCTCGTCAGCGTGGCAGCCTTGGGCCTGCTCGAGGAGGTGGCCTCCTCGACACCTCTGTTCATCGCGGTGGAGGACCTGCAGTGGGTCGACAAGTCCACGCAGCACGTGGTGGAGTTCATCGGTCTGCGCCTGGGCGGTTCGCACGTGTCTCTCGTCGCCACCGCCCGCCCCACGTGGAACGGGGAGATCGGCTTCCCGGGCCTTGACCGGATGCTCCTGGGCCCGCTCGGCGACGCCGCATCACGAGAACTGCTGGCCGAGGTGTCGCCCGAGCTGAGCGAAGCGCAGAGGGGCCGCGTGCTGCGAGAAGCCGGCGGCAACCCGTTGGCGCTCCGCGAACTGGCGATCGCGGTGGGCGGGCCGTCGAGGAGAACCGGGCTCCGCAGCGTCATCCCGACCACTCAGAGGCTGGAACAGGCGTTCCTCGGTCAGCTGGTCGACGTGCCCGAGCGAAGCCGCACGCTGTTGCTGCTCGCCGCTGTCGCCGACGACTCCCGCATGCCCGACGTGCTGGATGCGGCCCGGATCATGGGACTCGACCTCGCCGACCTGGCACCCCTGGAGACGTCCGGCATGCTCCGCGTGGTCGATGAGCGGCCGCACTTCCGCCACCCCCTGCTTCGCGCCGCCATCCTGGGCGCCTCGCCGACCGAGGCTCTGCAGAGGGCGCATTCCGTGCTCGCCCAGACGGTTCGCGACCCGGCGCGCGCGGCGTGGCACAAGGCGGCGTCGACCTTCGAACGCAACGACTCCGTTGCGCAGGACCTGGAGGACGCGGGAGCGCAGGCCCAACTGCGGGGGGCTCTCGTCGAAGCCGCCGCGGCCTACCAGCGCGCCGCCGAGCTCTCGGAATCGCAGGACGGCCGAGCAGCCCGCCTCGCCCGGGCCGCCGACGTCTCCCGGGCCGCGGGTCTCGGCGCCGACGCCCTCGAATCGGTCGAGGAGGCGGAGCGCATCGCCACCCGCCCGGAGACGATCGCGCTCCTGGCCACCACCCGCAACGGTCTGGCGCTGACGACCGGCTTGACCGGGCACTCGCCGGCCGACATCGAACGCACGATCGCGAGGCTGTCGGGGCCCGAGAACGCCGACCGTCGGATGGACGTGCTGTGGGCCGCGGCCATGACCGTTCGAGGCCGTAACCTCCCGCCGACGGAATGGCGCAAGGTCGAGCGGCAGGTGCGGGCCATCCACACCCAGAACCCGCTCAAGCCGATCGTTCTGGCGCTGATGTCGCCGCTCGGCCAGGTCGATGAGGATGTGAGATCTGCGCTCCCGCAGCTCGTTCCAGAGCTGGACCAGTCGCCGATCGGCATGTTGAGCCTGGCGATCGCTGCAGAGTCGCTGCACGACATCGAGACGGCTCTGACCTGCTGGGGGCTCGCTCGAGAACGCTTCCACGAACGCGGGGCCCCGGCCGACGAGGCACAGGCGCTGCGGGGCAAGGCGACCCTGCTGATGCTCCGCGGACGCATCAGGGAGGGGCTGGCCGAGGCCGAATTCGCCGCCCGGATGGCGCACGACACCGCGCAGCCCCTGGTGGAGGGGATGTGCATCGCCACCATCGCCCGGGGGTACGCGACCCTCGGCGATTCGGAGATGACCGCTGCCACTCTGCAGCGTCAGCAGGCGCTCGCCTCGGTGCATCCGCTGGCCATGGCCACCGCGGATGCGCGCTGGGCCGCCGGAATCGTGGCGCTCGCCGAGAACCGGTACCGCGACGCGCTCATCGATCTCACGCATGTCACGGTCCACCCGACGAGAGGTCTGTGGGCCATCGCCGATCGCACGGAGGCCGCGGTGCGGGCGGGCCGGGCCGACACCGTCCGCGACAGCGTCGAGGCGGCCGACGGTGCAGCGCGCGCCTACCGTTCCCCGTTCCTCGGCTCGCTGGTCGCCCGCAGCAAGGCCCTGCTGTCGGATTCGGAGGGCAACGTGAAGAAAGCGGAAGAGCACTTCGCGGCCGCGATCGGCATGGGAGAATTCAGCGAGTCGCCGTTCTCGCTGGCGCGCACCGAGCTCCTGTTCGGTGAGTGGCTGCGGAGGGAGCGGCGCCCCGTCGAAGCCCGCCCGCACCTCAAGCGGGCGATGGACGCCTTCGACGCGAGCTCCGCGGTGGGGCTCGCCGAGAGGGCGGCCGCCGAACTGCGAGCGGCGGGGGAAGCCCCGCGCCGAGGGCCGGCGGCAGCCGAGTTCTCACCCCTGACCCCCCAAGAGCTCCAGGTCGCCCTCCTGGCGGCCAAGGGCATGAGCAACAAGGAGATCGCAGACAGGGTGTACCTCTCGCATCGCACGGTGAGCACGCACCTCTACAAGACGTTCCCGAAGCTCGCCATCTCGAGTCGGTCGCAGCTGCGGGATGCCCTCGAACAGGGTGGCTACTTCCGGTGACGGGGCCCCAGCAGAATCCGCCCGAGGGCTCTCCGTACTCGCTGATGAGCGACGAGCAGATCCGGGCCTGGTACGCGTACATGAAGGTGCAGCTGCGCCTTCGGTACGAGATGAACCGGCAGTTGCAGGCCGACAGCGACCTCTCCCTTCCCGACTACGACGTTCTCGTGGCACTCACGAGCGAGCCGAGCGGAACGATGCGCATCGCGGCTCTCGCGACGCGTCTGGGCTGGGAACGGAGCCGCACCTCGCACCACGTGCGGCGGATGCAGACACGGTCCCTCCTCGAGACCACCACGGGGGTCGACGATCGTCGTGCCACCGACGTGCGTCTGACTGCAGAAGGATGGCGGGCGTTGCACGCCGCAACGCCCTCTCACGTCGAGCTGGTGAAGTCGATCTTCCTGGACGCCCTCGACGGGTCCGACCTCGAACAGCTCGCGGGCATCATGGAGCGCGTCTACGAGCAACTCATCCAGCACGGAACCCTGCCGCGCCCGAACGATCACCCCTGAGCCGAACCCTCACCGGGGCGGTCGTCGACCGCACGCCCGAGCTGGTCTCGGGATGCCACGACCACGGCCGCGGCGCAGGTGATCGCTCCGAGGGCGACGACGCCGACAGGGTGCAGCTGCTCCGCCCAGAGCGGGAGCACGGCCGCGACCAGTGCCGCGGGGAGCAGCACGCGGGCACGAAGCGCCAGTGCCGGAACCAGTTGTGCGTTCACCGCCCAGAGCGTGACGAGGAAGGCCGCGATCGGTGTGGTGACCGCTGATCCCATGACCCATGAGGAGATCGCGGTGTGGTCGTTCGTCGCCGCCACGGCGACCTCCAAGCCGGCGCCCAGCACGGCGAGGGCCGCGAAGACCATGTAGTGGCCGTACGCCCAGATGTACGAGAACCGTCGGCGCAGCGCCAGGCCCTCCGCCGACGGCTGGAGGTAGTAGAGCCACCACAGGGCGAACAGCGTCACCACCGCGGAGAGCGCGACGACCGTCGACTCCGGGCTCAGCCCGTTCTGCGTGATCGAGCGCTGGAATCCGGTCATCGCCGCGAGCACGCTCTCGCCCAACAGGATGATGGTGAACAGACCGAAGCGTTCGGCGATGTGTCCGGGGTTCCAGCCCGGGTCGCCTGCGCGTGCGGCCCAGAGGGGCACCGAGAGCTCGAGCGCGATCAGCGCCACCGAGACCCAGAGGCCCGACGGATCGGGCACGAGGAGCCTCGCGAGCCAGCCGGCCTGCAGGGTGCCGTAGCCGACGATCGTGCGCACCGCACTGCGCCGGTGGGCGGGATCAGCGTGGGCCGCGCGCACCCACTGCGAGATCAGCCCGGCTCTCATCACGAAGTAGCCGAGGGTGAGGGTCGAATAGTCGCCCTCCTCGAATGCAGCCGGAACGCCGGAACCCAGAATGAGCACCCCGACCATCTGCACCATCGTGGTCACCCGGTAGAGGGCATCGTCGTTGTCGTAGCCCGACGAGAACCAGGTGAAGTTCATCCACGCCCACCAGATGGCGAAGAACGTGAGACCGAACGGGATGAGGGCCGACTCGACCTCGCCCCCTTCGATGCCGTGCACGAGTTGGGCGACGGCCTGAGCGATCGCCACGACGAACGTCAGATCGAAGAGCAGCTCGAGGGGTGACGAGGCTCGGTCGACCTCATCGATGCGTCTCGCCACGAGCGGCACGCGGAACTTCACCGTCATGGGCCCGGGGTGGTGCCGTGCATCCGTCTGCCTTCCTTTGGAAGGTCATCCTGCACGCCCGCGGCGGCCTGAGAATCCGTCGTCTGACGTACGGCTCGGGTCAGATCCCTTCGGCGGGGCCGTGACCCGGCAGGATGATCCGCGGATCGGCGAGCAGGGTGTCGGCTTCTCTGCGGGCCCGGTCGGCGTCCCAGTGCCACATCGGCTCCAGCATCTGCCGGCCCGATGTCGTCGACGTGGGATGTCCGGTGATGAGGGCGTCGCCGGTCACGAGGATCCGCTGTTCCGGGAGCTCGAACACGAGATGGCCGGGCGTGTGCCCGGGGGTGAGGCGGGGAACGACGGTGTGCCCGCTCAGCCGAACCGCGGCATCCGGATCGAGGACCCGGATGCCGCCTCGAATGCCGGGATCCTTCAGGCCGCCTGCGCGCACGGCGTGGAGGGTCCACGCGAGATAACGAGGTCGCCACAGGTGCGGGATGATCTGGCGGATGCCGATCTGATGGAGCTCGGCGCGGGTGATGTTCGGGATCTCCTCGCGCGCGGCCCAGACGGTCACGTCTCCGGCCTCGGTGAGGCGGCGAACCGAGCCGATGTGGTCGGAGTGCCCGTGCGTCACCAGGATGTTCCGCAGCGGAGCGCCGTTCGCAGCCTCCGCGAGCGAATCGTCGAGCAGCGCCGCGTCGGCGGGGTAGCCGGTGTCGATCAGCGTCGCGGTGCCCTCCCCGACCAGCACGACCCAGTTCGATGCCGGGCCCTCCGTGAAGAACACCCCGGATGCGACCTCTCGTGTGGTGCGCGCATTCATCTTCGGCCCCCTACGACGTCGAGCTTTTGAGAACCCGCGCGATCAGATCCTTCGCGTCGGAGCTCGCACCGGTGGGGAGGTCGATCGCCATCACCGTGTTGATGAGCATGCCGCGCGCGAGGAACGTCTCGGCCTCGTCTGCGGAGAGGTTTGCGGTGTGCAGCAGGAAGTCGAGCAGTTCCTCGAAACCCGCGCGAGCGGCAGGCCCGACCGCCGGGTCGGCGCTGGCCGCGAAGGCCTGCAGAAGGATGAGATGCACCTGCTCCTTCTGGGCCAGCGTGACGTAGGCCGCTCCCAGCGCCGAGAGCGGCTGGGCGGGGTTCTCCTCCAGGGCGGCTCGGAAGCCGCTCATGATGCGGTCGAGTGACTGACGGATGACCTCGATGAAGAGGGCCTCCTTGCCGCCGAACATGCGAACCACGTAGGGCTGGCTGATTCCGGCGACGCGGGCGATCTGATCCGTGCTGGCCCCGAAGTACCCCCGAGCGGCGAACACGCCCGTCGCGGCCTCGATGGTGAGCGCGCGCCTCTCGGGGCCCGGAACTCGAGTCACAGGATCAGTCACTCGGCCACTGTACCCGCGGCCTGGCGCGCGGTTCGGCGCGAGGTTCGGCGCGAGGCGAAGAACAGGAGCCCCGCAGCCGCGACGTTCCACGCCACGAGCACCAGAACCGGCCCGAGGGTGGTGGTGCCACCGAAATACCCGGCGCTCACGATGAGCCGGAAGGCCGCACCCTGGGGGAGCAGAGCGCCCACGGTCGCCACCACCGGCGGCATCAGGAACGGGCTCACCGTCGCTCCTCCGGTCGCATTGCCCGCGACCGTGAACAGCAGGGTCGAGATCACGTTGCCGATGGGCCCGATCGCCGCGGCGATCGCCATCGTCGAGATCGACACGGCCGCCGACAGCAGCGCGAGTCCGGGGATGACCACCCCAAGGCCGGCCGGTACGGCGCCCAGCATGGGGCCGGCGATGACAGCGGTGATCACGGCGCTGACGACGGCGCCTCCCACGACGGCGATGATGCGTGCGCGGAGGGTGAGGAAGGCCATGGCGGTCAGGATCTGGGCCAGGATGAACGCGGCGAGCGTCACCCCGAACACCAGGTAGAAGCTCGACAGGCCCTGGCGGTCGTACTGCGCGAGGGGCACGACGTCCGTGGTCGACTGAACGGGCAGACCGGCCGCGTCGGCGAGCCCGTCGATCAGACCGGTGGCGGCCATCGTCACGCTGCGGCCGTTCGCACCGGCGGTGTACACGTCGAGGCCGGTCGCGGTCGGGATGAAGGCGGCGACGGCGGCCTCGGAGCGCAGAAGATCCTGCGCTTCGGCTGCGGTGTCGACCACCGTCACGTCGGCTTTGTCGCCCCAGGCGGACTCGGCCGACGCGGCCAGTTCCTGACTGGTCGTGACGACGGGGACGTCGAGGGGGCCGGGGTCGCGCTGGAGCCCCAGGTAGATTCCGACGAACGCCGATGCGACGAGTGCGGAAAGGACGATCTGGATCGCCAGAATGGGCAGCGCCTTCGGCCGAGCGGCCGGGCGGGCATGGGTGGGCTGGTGGGTCACGATGTCTCCTTGGTAGTCGGTGCACTCTCGCTTAAGGAATGCATCAATGCATAACTTAGACCGAGACGAGACTATTCCCGCGCCTCGCCTGTCGAGTCATACGTCAACTCACGGATGTGCCCGGGCGCCCTTTCCGCGATGCTGATCGACACGGGCCGATTCCGGCCAGGGAACCACAGGAGACATTCGATGAGGCAATCTGCCGGCAGCACCGACGGAACTCTGCTGCTCGACGCGCACCACCTCACGAAGGCCTATCCCGCTGCCGACGGTTCATCGGTCGAGGTTCTGCGCGACGTCTCGCTGACTGTGCAGGCGGGCGAATTCGTCGCCATCGTGGGGCCGAGCGGCTCAGGCAAGTCGACGTTGCTGTACTGCCTCGCGGGTTTGGAGCCGTATACGTCCGGCAAGGTGCTCCTGCGTGGCCGGCAGCTGGATCAGCTCACGCCGAAGGCGCTCGCCGCCATCCGGCGCGACGAGGTGGGGTTCGTGTTCCAGTCGTTCAACCTCATCCCGTCACTCACCGCGCACCAGAACGTGGCGCTGCCGGCACGGCTCGCGCACAAAGCGGTCTCCGCATCCGCCGTCGACGAGGTGCTCGCCTCGGTGGGGCTGCAGGGCCGTGAAGGATTCCGCCCCGGACAGCTCTCCGGCGGCCAGCAGCAGCGCGTCGCCATCGCCCGGGTTCTGGCCGCGAGCCCGTCGCTCGTGTTCGCCGACGAGCCGACCGGGGCTCTGGACACGCAGGCGGGCGCGGCGGTGCTGGAGCTGCTCCGCCGCGTGGCCGGGGGCGAGCGCTCCGTGGTGATGGTCACCCACGACCTCGAGGCGGCCGCACGGGCCGACCGCGTGCTCGTGCTGCGCGACGGCATGGTGCACCGCGAGCTGCTCCGCCCCTCCGCGAGCGAGGTGCTCGAGGCGCTGACCGCGGCGGCCGACGAGGCGTCACGATGATCCGCCTGGTCTTCCGCGACCTCGTGGCCAATGTGCCCATCTGGCTCGGGGTGCTCGTCGTCACCGCCGCCGCGGGTGCGGCCGTCTCGGTCGCGGCCGGCCTCGTCACCTCGGGCCTCGGACTCGAACTCGTCTATGTCGCGGGGCTCGCGACCCTCGCGTTGATCTCCACCGTCTTGACGGCCATCTCGATCATCGCGGTCCTGGGCACCGTCGCGCGCCTGACGGTCGACCTCCAGCGCCGGAGCTATGCGCTCTGGCAGCTCGTCGGCGTCTCGGCGGCGCGGGTCACCTGGATCGTCCGGGCGCAGCTGACGATCGTCGCCTTGCTCGGGTCTGTGCTCGGCACCACCATCGCGGCCGCGTTCATCCCCGCCGTGCTCCGCTTCGGGCTGTCGGACTCCTCGGGCCTGCAGCAGATCGAGCCCCGCACTCAGCCGGCCGCCCAGCTCATCGTCATCCTGTTCGTCACCGCGGTGGTCGTGCTAGGCGGCTTGAAGGCGTCGAGACGAGCCGGGCAGGTGCGCGCCATCGAGGTGCTCCGGGATGCCGGCGGGGGAGCGGCCCGGATGGGAGTCGCGCGGTGGATCCTGCTCGCTCTCACGCTCGCCCTGGCAGTTCTCTCGACCTGGAGCGTCGGCAACAGTTCGGGAGGCGGTGCCGGGCAGCTCCTGCTCATTGGACCTCTGTTCACGGCCGTCGCGGTCGCCGCGATCCCGCTCGTCGCACCTCCTTTATTGCGGGGGTGGACCAAGGTCATCCCGGATCGGGTCTCGACCTCGTGGTTCCTGGCGCGCAACGCGGCCTCCTTCAGCGTGGGCCGCAGCACCGCCACCATCAGCGCTCTCGTCGTGACGATCGCTCTGCCCGGCAGCTTCTACGCCGCCTTCTCCACGAACGGCAACTTCGTGAGGGCGGCCACCGGCGAGGCGATGGGAACCCTCGGGCCCGGCAGCTTCCTGCTGCTGCTCGGCGGACCGCTGCTGGTGTCGCTGGCGGGAGCGACGGCGACCGTTCTGATGGCCACCCGAACCCGCGAGCAGGAGACGGCTCTGGTGCAGGCCGCGGGTGGCGGTCGTGGCCTGGTGCTTCTTCGTGCGACCTGGGAGGCGTTGATCCTCGTCGTGACGTCGGCTCTCATCGCCGTCGGCGTGCAGCTCGTCACGGGCGTGGGCATGGCGCTCAGCCTCAGCCGGATCACCGCGACGACGCCGTCGTTCGGGCTCGCGCCGGCGGCTCTCGCGGCGGCCGTCAGCATCCTGGCCATCACGGCGGCCAGCGCCCTGCCGGTGGCCTCCGCACTCCGCCGCCCGGTCAGGGCCGTTCTCGCGGCCGAGTAAGGCGCAGCGCGGTGCGTCACGCGCATCCCATCGACTGCAATCAGAAAGGACATCACCATGTCAGTCATCGCCGTAATCGGTACCGGTCGAGTCGGGCTCGGATTCGCCCAGGCGGCGGTGGCCGCCAGTCATCGTGTCGTGCTGGCCAACTCGCGAGGCCCCGAGACTCTGGCGGATGCCGTCGCGTCGCTGGGCGCTTCGGCGACGGCGGACACCGTCGAGGGTGCGGTGTCGCAGGCCGACCTGGTGCTGCTCGCCGTGCCTCTGCACAGCTACGCCGACCTCCCGCCGACGGCACTGAACGGCCGCATCGTGATGGATGCGGGCAACTATTACACCGACTGGTCGGGCCACATTCAGGAGCTGGATGACGAGACCACGACAACCTCGGAGCGGCTGCAGGCCCTGTTCCCCTCGGCCCGGGTTGTGAAGGCCTTCAACAGCATCTACGCCGAGGACATCGCGGCCAATGCGCGGCCGGGTGGTTCGCCGGTGCGTGCACTCCCGGTCGCGAGTGACGATGCGTCGGCGAAAGTGGCCGTCGCCCAGCTCATCGAGAGCATCGGCTACGACGTCGTGGATGCGGGCCCCCTCAGCGAGGGATGGCGCTTCCAGCGCGGCACGCCCGCCTACGTCGTGCCATTGACTCGGAGCGAACTGATCGAGGCCCTGCAGCAGGCTCGTCGCTATCGCGACATGGCGTCGGACGAGATGACCACGGCGCGTACGCACCGGATGCCGGAGGGTGACGCGTAGCCCCAGCCCGCCCGCAGAGGCCCCGGCGGCATCCTATTCTCGGGCAGGGCGCCAGGCGGCGGTCTCGTGCGAGAGCCAGACCTGGTGCGGGTCGAGCGACACGATGAGGCGCTGGCCCTCGGTGGTCGGCTCGTCGAGCTCGCCCGACCAGACCGCGGTGTCGCCGGCGATCACCACCAGGCCGTCGTCGGTCTGCACGGTCACGATCTGCGAGCCGGGGGTGTGGCCGGGTGCCGGAAGCAACCGCACTCCGGGCAGCAGCTCGTGCTCGCCGTCGATCTCGACGTACTCGACTTCGGGAGCGTCCACCCACTCGCGGATCGTGTAGTCGGCCTGAGTGCGTGCATCCTCGAGCTCGCGGCGCTGCACGTAGACCGGAGTTCCGGCGAAGAGGTGGTTGCCGCCGCAGTGGTCGAAGTGCAGGTGGGTGTTCACCACCGCGGTGATGCTGCCCAGGTCGAGGCTGTGCGACGAGAGCGGTTCGAGCTGGGGATCCATGTCGGCCACGGCGGGATGGAGCTCCGTCAGGCCGGTGTCGACGAGCACCTGACCGGCGGGGTGCGAGATGAGGTGCACGTACACGGGCATCCGCTCGTCTTCGGCGAGCAGCGTGGCGACGCGGATCGGCGTCACGGTGATGGGGTCTCCGGATGGCATGAGCGCTCCTTCGCGCAGTGAGGTGGGGCGCCAGCGCACCTAATGTGGACAGTGTACACTTCAAAGACCATGCATCAGTGAAACGCTCCGCACGCATCATGGGAGAGCACCGGATGAGACCACTGCGCTACGGCATCAACGTCACCCTCGACGGCTGCGTGCACCACGAGGCGGGCATCGCCCCCGACGAGGAGTCGATGCGCTTCTGGACCGCCCAGATCGACCGAGCAGACGCCCTGCTGTACGGCAGGGTGACCTACGAGATGATGCGGTCGGCCTGGCGTCGGCCGGCCTCGGGCGCCTGGCCGGATTGGATGGGGGAGTGGGACATCCCCTTCGCCGAGAGCATCGACAGCACGAGGAAGTACGTCGTGTCGAGCACCCTGGGCGAGGTCGACTGGAACGCGGAACTCGTGCGCGGCGACCTGGGTGACGCCGTTCGGCAGCTCAAGCACGAGCCGGGGGAGGGCCTGTCGGTCGGGGGCGTGACGCTGCCGCTGGCGCTGGCCGACCTGGGGCTGATCGACGAGTACGCGTTCGTCGTGCATCCGGTGATCGCAGGCCACGGGCCGACCTTGCTCGCCGGCCTGCGCGAGCGTGTGCAGCTCGAGCTCGTGGAGCGGCAGGAGTTCCGGTCGGGGGCGGTGGCCCTGCTCTACCGCCCCGTCGCCGCGTGAGTGCTGTCACGCTCGATGCGACGGTCGAAGAACGTCGATGGCCACCGTGCGCTGAAGAAGCTCAGACCGCGGGCGGGTTCGAGGCCATGTAGTCGCGCATGGGGACGAGGTTCTCCAGTGGCGCGAAGAAGCCGGCCGCGGGCAGGTCGAACGCGATGCCCTTCACCCCGACGGCCGAGAACGAGGCCGCCCATTCGATCGCCGACGGAAGCGGGATGGCGAGCAGCATCGACGCCTCCTCCTCTGAGAGCCCCGCGCCGAGCGCCGCGGTCTTCGCGCGCTCGCCGGTGGTGAAGGCGAAGAGCATCGGGCCCTGCGGGAGCTCTCCCGCATAGGGTGCCGGCTGGTCCAGCGTGCCCCGGGCGATGAAGATCCAGCGTTCGAGCGAATAGATGGCGCGCCACAGGTTGTCCATCGCCGCGAAGCTGTCGGGCTGTTCCCTCAGCAGGGCGGCCCGCCGGTCGATCTCCGCGATCTCGTCGGGCGAGGGGTCCAGACGTGGTGTCTCAGGGTTCTCCATACACCGAGCCTTTCACGCAGAGGGTTCCCTAGCGCCTCGCCGACACGATCGTCGCTGTCGTGTCCCCGGGCTGCTGACACGATTTGATCGCATCTCCTAGGGTGCCCGGATGCGCACGAGTCCTCAGACGCCGGTTACGAGTCGCACCCCGGCTCCGATCTTGGCCAACAAATATGCCGGAACCCGGCCGACTGGGTAGGGGTCGAGGTACTCGCGACTCACCGGACCGAGCTGCGACACTACGGCGACCGAATCCTTATCCAGCCCGGACGCCTCGACCGGAATCGCTACGTTGCCGGGGAATCCTTCCAGTGCCGTGTTGGAGGTCAGCGGAATCACGAGCACGGTGTTGATGTCGGTCGCCAGCAGCCAGTCCTCCTGCAGCACGACCGCGGGCCGGATCTTCGCCGGCTCCGAGCCCCGAGGTGATCCGAAGTCCACCCACACGACATCGCCGTACGCAATCACCATTCGGTGGACTCGAGCTGTCGACGAGCGTTCTCACCTACGAACACGCCATCTCCCGAGGGTTGTCCTGCCCGCTTTATTACCGCGTTCGCCAGAGCGGTGAGCTCTCGTTCGCCTTCCAGCTCATCGGCCAGCCGGCTGGCGGCGAGGCGATAGAACTCTGATCGGTTCATGCCATGGCGCGAAGCGATCCTCTCGAACCGGTCGAAGTCACCGTCGGGAACTGAGATCGCAGTCTTCATATGGGGAGTATAACAAGTCATACCGAAGTCGGTAGCCTTGGCGCATCGAGCCCAGTAGATCGAATAGAGCGTCCTGATGGCACATGAGGTCAGTGATGCGCGACGCGCCGGATCTCGTACCGCCGCTCGATGCCGGCGGTGCTCCGGCCCCACTCGCTCGCGGCGACCCGCGCCTGGTGGGTGGCGAACGCGTCTTCGCTCGCGAAACGTTCCTCGACCGTCCACACGAGGGGGTCATCCGTCGCAGCGACCTCGAACGCGAGGCAGCCGGGCTCGGCCCGGGTGAGCTCGATGTGCTCCGGCAGATGGGTGGCGACGATCGCGGCCTCGGCGGCGTTCCGGCACACGAGCTGTCCGCTGAGCCGGATGTCGTCGGAGGTCGTGTCGGGTTCGTCGTCCGACCGCCCCCGAGCGGGTCGGGATCGCTCGGGGTCGGGGCGCAGGAGCGCTTCGGTGACCAGGTAGGTGACGTCGAGGGAGATCAATCGAGGGGTCGTCATGGCGCGACATCCGGTGCCGTGCTCGGCTCAGCAGTCGGGGTGGGGGAGGGAGTAGGAGTAGCGGTGGGTGTGGGTGTGGGTGTGGGAGTCGGGGTGGGGGCGGCCGGCTCGGGCACGGCGTTGGTGGTGCGGAACGGCGGTGTCGCCGGCTGCGCGTCGCGAGGGTCTACGGCGCCGCGGTCGTCGATGGGTGCCTCCTTCAATGGGTAGACGTTCCACGCGTTTCCGAGAGGGCTGCTCGCGGAGGGCAGCACCGCAGTGCTGCCGTCGTTGCTGAAACTGAAGTCTTCCGAGACGAGCGCCGACCCGACGGTCACCAGCGGGTCGCCGTTCTGATCGAACAGCTGGAGGTCGGTGACGGGGTTGCCCTCGGCGTCGTAGCCGAAGATGTTCGTGACGCGCTCGCCGTCGAGCCACAGTCCGCTCGGATCGGTGTACGAGACCGCGGACGAGTACCCTTCGTTCGCCCTGGCCTCGTTCAGCGCCCACACGGCCACGAACGGGGTGGCCACGATCGCGATCACCGAGACCACCACCCGCAGAACCCGCAAGAACGACCCGGGCGCCCACCGCCCGCGCCCCCACTGCACGCTCACCACGAGAGCGGCCAGCAGCATCCCCCATTGGATGAGCCCCGACGGCACCAGCGCGCTCTGGCCCAGCAGCACCACCGTGAGCAGCTGGTAGACGACCCACCCGCGCAGCACCCACCACACAGGCCGCACGGCGAGGGCGAACTCGACCAGCCACGACCCGACGCGGCTCGAGTGGGTGATCCTCCGTGTCGCCGCCTCGAGCGAGTCGAGCCTCTGCTGCACACGCCGCCGCAACGGCAGGCTCGAACTGGCGCGGGGCGGCAGGCCGGCGGATGCGCGTAGCTCGGCCGCATAGGAGGCCGGGTCGTCGAGATGCAGGTCGCCCTGCTCATCGGAGGCCTGCTCGGAGAGGTCGGCCTCGAGCCCGCCGGTGAGGTCGTCGACCTCGTCCAGAGGAAGGTCGTCGAGGTGGCGCCGCACCGCGGCGGCGAACTCCGCGATCGTGCTGTCGAGGGTGGCCGTTGATTCGCTCACTTGTTCTCTCCGATCGTGCGAAGCGCGGTCTTGTTCGGTGGGGTCTCGGCCAGTAGTGCAGACATCGCACCGGCGAAGTCCGACCAGATGATGCGCTGGCGCGACAGCATGTCGCGACCCTCGCTGTTGATGGCGTAGTACTTGCGGTGCGGGCCTCCGTCAGACGGCACCACGTAGCTCGACAGCGCTCCGGCCGTATAGAGCCGGCGCAGCGTTCCGTAGACCGACGCGTCACCGACGTCGCCCAGCCCCGCATCGCGCAGGCGCCGCACGATGTCGTACCCGTACCCGTCATCGTGCTGCACGACGGCCAGCACGGCCACGTCGAGCACGCCCTTGAGCAGTTGCGTCGTATCCATTGAACCTCCACTGTGTCGAGAGACACGGTACCACGGAGTGCGCGGTAGTGCGCACTGGGAAGGTCGACACGTCGACACTCGGTCGCGAGTGGGCGCCGCGGCGGCATCAGGGCTCGAGGGCCGTGCGGGTGGGACTGGCAGACCTAGGTGCGAGTGGGCCAGGTATGGCGTGAGTGCGCGGCCGGCGCCAGAGGAGGCTGGAAGCACCCCAAGGAAAGGAACCCCTGATGACCTACCCCACAGACCGTCCAGCCGTCTGGTTCGTGACCGGCGCTTCGCGCGGCCTCGGCCTCGCGCTGGTGAAGCACCTCCTCGGTCGCGGCGATCAGGTCGCGGCGACCACGCGTTCTGCCGAGCGTCTCCTCGCCGGCCTCACCGATGTGGAGACCACGAGCCTGCTCGCACTGGAGGTGGAGCTGAACGACGAGACGCAGGTGAGCGCCGCGATCGCCGAGGCGACCGAGAGGTTCGGCCGCATCGATGTCGTGGTGAACAACGCCGGCTACGGCATCCTCGGCGCCGTCGAGAACACCAGCACCGAAGACATCCGCGCGATGTTCGAGGTGCAGGTGATCGGCGCCTGGAACGTCATCCGCTCTGTTCTGCCGCAGCTGCGCGCGGCCGGCAGCGGGCACATCATCACCGTGTCCTCGATCGTGGGCCTGCTCGCGTTCCCGGGCTGGGGCCTCTACAGCGCGGCGAAGTTCGCCGTCGAGGGTCTCTCCGAGTCGCTCGCCGCCGAGGTAGCAGGTCTCGGAGTCAACGTCACCGTCGTCGAGCCCGGCTACTTCGACACCGCGTTCCTGACGGCGGACTCCCTCGTGCTGACGGATGATCGCTCGAACGCGTATCCGGAGATCGCCGAGATGATCGCCGCGCACAAGGCGATGCCCGGCA
This sequence comes from Herbiconiux liangxiaofengii, assembly GCF_041927335.1. Taxonomy (NCBI): domain Bacteria; kingdom Bacillati; phylum Actinomycetota; class Actinomycetes; order Micrococcales; family Microbacteriaceae; genus Herbiconiux; species Herbiconiux liangxiaofengii. The sequence continues at coordinate 83,764 of NZ_JBHFHD010000006.1, forward strand.
CCCAGCCTGGCGACCCGGCCAAGGCCGCCGCGGCGTTCGTCACCATCGCTCAGCGGGAGAGCGGTCCGCTGCATCAGCAGCTCGGTTCGGACTCCTCCGGCCTGGCCGAAAGCAAGGCCGACTCGCTGAAGGCCGACATCCTCGCCGGCCGTGAGCTCGCGCGCAGCACCGATTACGTGCGCTGATCGACATGGGGAGAATGGAGGCATGACCGATCCGCACCGGGAGCTGGGGGAGTTCCTGCGTCGTGCTCGCGCACGCCGCAACCCCGAGACGACGGGGCTGCTCCCTGACGGCCGGATCCGGCGGGTTGCCGGCTTGCGCCGAGAAGAGGTCGCCCTGCTTGCCGGCGTCTCCTCCGACTACTACACGCGCCTCGAACAGGGCCGCAGCGTCACTCCATCGGTGCAGGTCATCGATGCTCTGATCAGGGCTCTGGACCTCGACGCCGCGGGTGAGAACTATCTCCGCACCCTGGTCGGCACCGCGGGAGCCCCGACCGCCCGTTCTCGCCCTTCCGTGCAGCGCGTTCGGCCGGGGCTCCATCGACTCCTCGACTCCTTCAGCACTCAGCCGGCGCTGATCCTGGGCCGTCGCACCGACATCCTCGCCTCGAACGCGCTCGCCCGGGCGCTGTTCGAGGACTTCGAATCGATGCCCGCCAAGCACCGCAACTACGCCCGCTGGATGCTGCTGGACGACGCCGCGCGAACGTTGTTCAGAGACTGGGATGAGCAGGCCCGCAACGCGGTCGAGGCGCTGCGCCTGGACGCGGCGATGACGCCGGACGACAAGGGCACCCAGCAGCTCGTGGGTGAGTTGTCCGTGGCGAGCAGCGAGTTCCGCCAGTGGTGGTCGGCGCACCGGGTGCATCAGCGCACACACGGCACCAAACGCCTGAATCATCCCCTGGTGGGCGAGCTCGAGATCCACTTCGAAACCCTCACCCTCCCCGGAGAGTCGTCCCAGACGCTCTACGTCTACACGACGGAACCCGGCTCCGCGTCGGAGCAGTCGCTCTCCTTGCTGGCGAGCTGGGCGGGAACCGTCCCCGGTGGGCGCCAGGCGGGAGGTGAGAGCCGATGACGACTCTCCTGGTGGCGTCGGCTGTCGCCAGCCACGCGGCAGTCGTCAGCTGAGTTCGCGTCGCCCAGCGCGCTCGGCGAAGCGGTCGATGGCGCCGAGGATCTCATCGCTGCGCCAGAACGGCCCCGCCCGGTGCTCGGCCTTCGACCTCAGGATGCCGGCTTCCGTGAGTGCCTGCAGTGCCGGGTAGATGTTCGGCTGCTTCACTCCGAGCGCGGCAGCGGCTGTGGCGGAATCGATGACCGGCCGTTGAGCGATCACGTCGAGCAACACCCAGGCGTTGCTGGATCGTCGTGCTGTCAGCCGCCCCTGCCAGCTCTCCTTGATCGCGTCGATATCGGCGACGAGCTCTCGCGAATTGGCGACTGCTCGGAGCGACGCTTCCGCGAACGCCAGAACGATGGGAGAGATGTCGCCCTCACGATAGGCGGTGAGGGCGTGGTGATACCCCTCGACGTCGGCGAGCAATCCCGCCGACACCGGCACAGCGACATTGCGGGTCACCCCGCGGTGCCGCAACAGCGCCTGGGCGAACGCCCGTCCGGTTCGACCGTTTCCATCGGTGAACGGGTGAATGGTCTCGAATTGTGCGTGTGCGATCGCGGTCGAGATGAGAGCGGGGATGTCGCGCCTAGCCGAGAAGCCGATGACATCGTCGACGAGCGTCGGTAATCGTTCGAAGTGCGGCGCAACGAATTCGGCACCGATGGGGCTGTTCGACTTCATCCCGATCCACACCGCTTCGCGGCGCCACTCACCCGGGGTGTGACGCGTCTGATCGCCCATGAGCACGCGGTGCATCTCGGCCAGGGCGGCTGGTGACAGTGCATCCGACAGGTCGATAGCGGCCTGCATGGCGCGTGTGTTCGCGGCGATCAGCTCGGCATTGCGACTGCTTGTTGACCCGAGCTCGGCACTGAAGATGGCGCGAGCACTGGCTGTGAGGTTCTCGATCTGAGACGAGGATGCGGCCTCCGACCGCAGAAGCACCGGAGCGAACCCGGCAACCCGTGCACCCAGCTCGGCATCGAACCGGCTCAACTCCTGCACCGCGGCCTCGGCGGCTTCGCGTGCCTCGATGTCAGGTTCGGGAGTCAGGGCGGCGATGGTCGGCGGAATCGAGGACTTGTAGGGCTGACCACCACCCTCGAACTCGGCGTTCACGCTCCAGCCCGATGTGGGCAACCACACCTGGCGCTCCCACGCAAGGCTCGGCCACTGTTTCGGCGTTGGCTCGGAGCCGCGGTTACCCATAATGCCGATCGGTCTACTTTATGACTAAAGCGGTTACTCATAAAAGCAATTCTGCTGGTTCTGACATCGATCGGATGGGCCGTCGCAAGAAACCATTCGCCTAATTGAATATGAATCATATTAATGGGAGCCTTCCTTCAACTCTTCGATCGAAGGAGATCCAGCATGAAAAGACGGCGATCCACTGCCGCCTCGTTCCTCGTAGTAGTCAGCGTCGTGACGGGAGGGCTCCTCGCAGCAACACCTGCACAAGCCGCATCAGGGCCCGGCGGCTCGGTCATCACCTGCACCTTGAAGGTCAACTATCCGCACAACTCCACTCACGTCGGCGGCACGGTCAACGTGACGTCCGAGATCAAGTGCACCTCGAACGTCGACTCGATCTACCTGTCCACAGGACTTCGCGGCGCGCAGTCGAGCAACGGCTGGTCACAGAAGTTCAGAACCAACTACCACTCGTCCAACGCTGCCGCGACCTGCAAGAACGGCACGTACTGGGGAGTGGGTTCCGGAACGGTTACATTCCCCTCCGGCTACTCGCCCCGGGTTCAGAACGTTGACGGCGCGGGTGGTTCGCGTGCTGTGAACTGCAAGGTCGCCGGCGTATCGGGAGGCGAGGGCGAGGGCCCGGATGCAGATGCCGCAATCTTCGAGTTCTCGGCGACGCTCACTGAGTAACCTGTCATCCATCAAGCGAGGGGGTCTGGATGCGTCCGTTGTCGCAGTCATCTGCCGCTGATTGGGTCGCGGCCGGAACGAATCACTGGAACCTCACGATCCAGGGGTTCGTTCCGGCTGAGTATGACGCGTATACCCGTGTGCTGCACGAGGTCGAACAGGGCGACGAGTCCGCCACGTGGGCATCTGTCGCGGCTGCCAACGGCCACCGATTCGACCCGCTCGCTCAGTGGACGAGGATGAACGTCGACCGCGACGGCGAGGATCGGCGCGGTCGACCGCGGCTCGGCTCGCTCACTCCCTCCGTGGCGCGGTCGCTCTCGAAGGTGCTTGCTGCCTTCACCACCACTCCGGAAACGTGTTTCTTCGGCCTGTGGGAGGGCTTCGGCGGCAGCGAGCTTCCTCCGAACGCGCAGCTTTTCGAGTCGAACCGCCGCGTCATGGGCTTGTTCGAAGGCCAGATCCAGGATGCGACACACTCGTTCAGCTCGTGGCCCTGGTCACAGCTCGCGAACCTCTGGTGGCCGGCGGACCGTGCCTGGTTCGTCGTCTCGGAGATCGACTACGACAGCACGATCGTGGCCGGCAGCCGCGAGTGCATCGACACCCTGTTGCGCACCTCCGGCGTCGAGGCCGTCGAGATTGGCCCGGGGGACACACTTGCCATCTCTTAGCCAACGCAGGCTCCAGCGGCAACGCGCGACCCAGGGACGATTCGTCTCGAGAAGGGCGCCCACGCACAGCTACCGCGTCCCCCGAGCGTGGGCGGTCAGGCTTCTATTTTCAGGACGGCGCGTTCTCGGGTAGAAGATTGCCCGAACCATATCCACAGGGGGCGAGCCGTGACGAGGATGAGCACCGCAAACAGGCTCTGACTGATGACGCCGAACAACGAGAGTCCGCCGACCATAACGAAGACGGTCCAGTTCACTGCGATGTCGGCGACCATCACGGCGATGCCGAGCACGATGCCGGAGCGCCGTCGAAAGATGATCAGCGCAGCGGCGGCCGGATCCAGGATGGTCAGTGACACCCAGAACAGCCGGACACCGAGAGGGAAGCCACTGTAGGCGTTCACTCCGCCGACGATCAGATCCGCCGTGTGAGTGGTTGTTCCCACGAGGAAGCCGAGCACCCACAGGACTTGGAACACGCTGAGCGCTCGTGCTGATGCGGCGAGAGCGGACATGCGCTCATGCTACCGAGCCAGATGGTGCCGTCGAGTCCTTCGTCTAGTCCACGAAAGCGTCGAACGTCTCCTTGAACCAGAGGTTGTTGGCGCAGTCTTCGGAGCAGGCGCGGTGGCCGTAGACCATCTCGCCGCGGGGCACCCGGATGCCGCATTGCCGGCAGCGCCGGAGCCGGCCGCTGAACCGCTCGTGCGCGCTCACAGTGGCACCGCCCCGACGTACTCGCGCAGGGCCTTGCAGACCACTGCATTGATGTCCTCGCCTCGTGCCGCGGCAATAAGACGAGCCGTCCGTTCGAGCTGGTTGGGAACCCCGACGATCAGCTCCGATTTGTTGGCTGTCATGAGTCAATTTTATGAGGTGCTATAGCACCTGCGCAAGGGCAAAGTGATGCTTTGTCAGATTGATGAGTGGCACACTGATTGCGTGCCGAATCAGCCGAAGACCCCAATGCGAGGGTTCAGAATCCCCACAGATCTCTATAAGGCGGCGCAGGCCAAGGCTGCGAGCGAAGGGCGGACTGTCACGGACGTCGTTCGGGATGCGCTGGCCCGATACGTCGAGAATGAGACGGGATCGTGGACAGAGCGGTTGCAATGAGGGAAGGTGCGCATCGCCTGCGCTCCGGAATTGCGTGTTGCTAACGAACCGTGCCGCTAAAGGATTGGTCGGCGGTCGCAGGTGGCCAGTCAGCGTGGGATGGCCCGAGTGACTGAACATCGATAGATTCGTGCGCTCCAGCAGCGATCAGCCTAAAGCGGGCGGACGCGGTCGACGTCGGGAGGTATCTCGGATGTGCCAGCAGCTCCGGATTAGTTTCGGACGGGTTGCCCGAGACGCAAAATCGACCCAACCCCGAAGCAGACAATGGTGCATTGCCAAATTTAGTCAAATGACTTTGAGCCAACCCGCAGGAGTCATCGCAATCATGTCTCGTAAAGCCGACTGATCACACGTGCAACATTTGGACGGCGGAGACGACATTGTGAGACATAGGGTTGTCAAGGCCTCTCACAGAGGGATCGACCAGTTGGGCGCCCGATGGGTGTCTCGTAAATCTATTGTTTTTCGAGTCGCGATCCGGACTGCTGGCATGGCCTCTTGCCTCGATCTCGACCCCGCGCTGCGCTGTCGGTCTGGCCTGCAGGCATTGTCCGGACGGCATCCGCCCTCGCTCGTTCACGTACACTGCTTCAACCAGCTCTAGATCTGAGCGGCTGAAGGATCTTGACGATTCGCTTTGAGCAGACGCTCCGCTAACCAGGATTCATCGCCGCCACTCCTCATTCGCTCGAGAATCTCGCCACTAACGAACCCGGAGGCTACGCGTAGGGCGGCGATCGCTTCCGTCGCGGCCGAACTAAGTTTGTCCGCAACGGCAACCGCCTCATCATCGCTGAACGACGTTGTTGTGAAACCCTTTCTCTGTTCGAGTACGACGTTCCGCTTTCCATCTGTTGAAACCCAGGTGCCATGCAGCAGGTGGTTGCGGCTGCTCAGGGCGTCAAGAGCTCGGTCGAGGCGGGCTGCGATATAGGCGACGTCATCCGGGGATGGCGCAACATGGCCCAGGAGAACTCGAGCAAAGCGATTCAGCTCATTTATAGGAGCGCCGCGAACAAGTAGCCGCACCATCTGCTCGTCGTTGTAAGGATCTCGTGAGGCCAACGCTGCCACGATCTCTCGCAGCGAGGACTCGATGGCCGCGGACCAGTACGCAACCCGCCCCAATTCGAGAAGCTGCCCATCCGTCAGATCCGTGTCGTTGGTGTTGGAAGTCATTGAAGAAGTACAGCATTCTCCAACCCGGGGCGGCAGCTGGATGGCTTTACCGGCAAACACGAGTTCAATGACTGAGGGTCTGACACACTGGTGTCGTGCCCACTCGAATCACAGCTGCTTCTGGCCACCCCGCTCCAATTCCTCGCCTCGGGTTGAAGGGCACCGTGACCACGATGAGCGTCCTCGAGCGAGCTCAGTACTTCCCGAGGCTCCGCTACATGGGGAGCAAGTACAAGCTTTTACCCCATCTCGAGCGCACCTTCGCACAGCTTGGCGGGGCTACGGCAGTGGATGCTTTTTCTGGTTCCGGTGTAGTGAGCTACCTGATGAAGGCGCAGGGCTTCAACGTTGTCTCGAACGACTTCATGTTGTTCAGTTCCACGATTGCGCGCGCAACCGTGGAAAATTCTACGGAGTTGCTGAGCCTTGAGGCCGTTGAGAAGATCTGTGGACCCGCTGCCGACGATCGCGACTTCATTCAGACCACCTATCGCGACCTCTACTTCACCCACGACGATCTCATGTTCCTCGATTCCGCCTGGTCTCACATAGATCAGCTGGAGGGTCACCAACGCGACATTGCAATCTCCGCGCTTGTCTTGTCGGCTGCGCGCAAGCAACCCCGCGGGGTGTTCACCTTCACAGGTTATCGCTACGACGACGGCCGACGAGATATCAGGATGAGCCTGAAGGAGCACTTCCGCGAGCGGGTCTCGGAGTACAACGGGGTTGTCTTTGACATGAACACAACCAGTACGGCAGTGCACGGAGACGTGTTCGATCTCCCGACAATGACGCCCGACATCGTGTATCTAGATCCGCCTTATGCGCCGCCGAAAGATGACGCTGACTACACGAAGAGATACTGGTTCTTGGAGGGACTGTCGAATTATTGGCGGGGTATGGAAATCATGCCCGAGACCAAGACGAAGAAGCTCGTAAAAAAGTACACACCCTTCGCTTACCCGCGCAGCATCGAAGATGCGCTCACTAGGACCTTCCGCAAGTTCGAGGGCGCGGGCGCCATTGTGCTTTCCTACTCATCGAATGCACTGCCACATGCGGATCGTATTGTGGAGCTCCTCCGGGAAGTCAAGCCAAGCGTTGAAGTCCAGGCCATCGACCACACCTACCATTTCGGCACCCACGCGGCAGCGACTCGACGTAACGCCTCGGAATACATCTTTATCGGTCGCGACTGATGCCAAGAGCGGTCCCGACATTCGATGAGTATCTCGCTAGTCTCGGCAGTTTGAAAACGCACGTCGACCCAACGATCTCCACGCCGGAAACCGAAGACATCAAACGGGCTTACTACTCGCTCGGGGCTATTGAAACGCTCTCTATTGGCTCACTTACGGCCTGGGTAGAAGCTAATCCTCGATGGGTTCCTGTGCTCGGCCTGACGGTGGGACTTGGCCAGGAACGGCTGAAGAACGAGCTAAAACACCAATTTGATACCAGCGGTTGGATCACGCTCGCCCGGCGCAAACCAGCCGAGCTCATACATTGGCTCGACAACGACTTCAACCTTGTGCACTTGCTCTCAATTCAAAGATTCGCAGACTACAACTTCGCCGACGTCCTGGTCGAACGAGCCGGCACCCGCGTGACTGCTACCCAGGCCGGGCAATCGGGTCGAAGGGTGGAAGACCTGATCGAAGCTATCGCAGATGAACTCGGATTGCCCTACCAGACGCGAACCCGATTCACTGGCCGCAACAATCAGACGGCACCGTGCGACCTCGTCGTGCCTAATACCGGAGATGCACAAATTGTCGTTGCGGCGAAAGGATTCAACAGCACTGGCTCGAAATTGAGTGATGCCGTTCGTGAAATTCAGGAGATGGCAGATGTGCGAAAACCAACGCAGTTCGTCATGGCGGTCATCGACGGCATCGGCTGGAAGTCACGCGTCTCGGATTTGAAGCGCATTTACCAGCTTTGGGGGAATGGGTCGATTGACGGAATGTACACACTGGCGACGCTGGACGTGTTCCGAGAGGATCTAGAAGAGGCTGCGCGGCTACGACGTCTCATCTAGAATTCGACTCCACGGAAATCAAGCCGGTTCCGGCGGGGCGCGTTGACCCGCAGCCGATGTCTACCGCCCTAGCTGAGACCATGTTTATGTCGCTTGAGGTATCGAAGATGACCACTACTGGGTAGTGCAAGAAGTGGACGGCGGTCTTATCGAGACCCCCTGGCGCATCGAGAGCGAGGCCGACGGATGCCGGCTCAGCCACTCCGACGACAGCTCCCTAACTGATACAGCCTTTGCCCTTAGGGCGTTCAGCAGCCTCGAAGCGGCCATCCAAGCGCTCCGAGCGCCGGTGACACGCTCGTGGTGACCAAACTCGATCGGCTTGCCCGGTCGATCCCGGATGCTCGCGACATCGCCACCGAGCTGGCTGGCGGCGGCGTCCGGTTGAGCCTCGGGGGAGCCGCGCACGACCCCAACGACCCCATCGGTCGGCTGCTGTTCAACGTGCTCGCAATGGTCGCTGAGTTCCAGGTCGACTTACTCCGCGCTCGAACCCGGGAGGGCATGCAGATCGCCAAGAGCAAGGGCCGGCTGCAAGGTCGACGCCCGAAGCTCAGCGCGGCGCAAGAGCGCCACCTGGTGGCGCTGCACGCTGCCGGCGCCCACAGTATCGCCGAGCTGTGCGAACTGTTCGGTATTGGCCGCGCCACCGTCTACCGCGCAATCGATCGCTCTCAGGTAGCTGCCCACGACGCGGGATAGCACTGCGGCTGCCAATATCGATCCATGGTGTTTCCGATTGATCTGACTCAATGGCGCGTCTATTCGGCAGAGCAGTCGGTTCCCCTCGGGCAGGAGTTCGCTGACCTAGACGAAGCAGCCACCTATCTCTGGTGGGTCCAATCCACGCAGTGGTGGAAAGCGAGCGTTCCCAATCCGCCAAGCATCAGCGTTGTGCTCGGTGGAGACTCCAACCGTGCCGGCGAACGGCTCTCCTTTGCCCACAACGACGGAGAGGGATTTTGGACGATTATCCCTGCACCCGCGGATGATGAACGCCACAGTTCTACTGCACGAGGTCGCTCACTGTCTTGCTTCAACCCAATTCGGAAATCTGAAACAAATCCGGAAGGGAAAGTTCGACAGCGGCCGGCATCACGATCACGGTGAGCACTTCCGGGGGGCGTTCGCGGCACCCGCCGAGCGCTACAGGATTGGCGTCGATCCGCTGGAGTTGCGACGGGCGTACCTACATTTCGAGCTGGAGACTTCAAGCCTTGAAGAAGTAGCTGACGCCCGTGCGCATTCGGCCGAGGTTGAGCGGGCCCATGCGGAGCTCTGGGCGCGGCTTGAGCGGGAACGGGAGAGTGACCCCGAGCGAGTTAAGAAGCGAAAGCGTATGGAAGAGGCGCGCCTGGCCCATGAAGCCGAAGTCGCGCTCGGGGAAGCCGACCAGGGCCGATCGTCGAAGGACTGGCCCCCATCGAGCTTCTGGGGAGAGTGGATCTGGTTCAATCGCTCCATTCGCTTCCGGCCGCGCGTCAGTCAGAAGCGCCTCGCTGCCGGAGTAGCCCAGGTCGTGCGCTGCACGGCGCGGGACATATCTCGACTCGAATGGTCAGAAGAGAAACCCGAATCGAGCCTAGATATGAAGCGGTGCGCTGCAATCGCGGCAGTTCTTCGGGTCGACCCCGTATGGGCCGAAACACACCGCGGTGTCGCTCCAGGGTCACTCACACTGACACTCGAGGAGCTGGAACCTATAGCGAGCGAATGGGTGGAGCAAATTCGACATCTCAACTTGTTGCTGAAGCAACGCCCGCAACGGTGGCGTGTTGAGGGGGATTGATAACATGAAGCATCTGCATTACGGGTCAATGGTCATCACGATCTCGGATCAGCTGGCGAGAACGTTCGAGACTGCAGCAACAGATCTCATAGCCGCCGGCGTTCCGGAGTCTGGCCTATCTCGGGATACCGCGACGATCGAGATGAAATCTCGATTCAATTGGCAGTCGGCCCAGGCATCCCCTTTGCGATCACCGATACCTGGCTCTCGGACGATCGTCAACCGTCGCGCCACGACGCGGACTCGATCAGCTACATAGAGGGCGAACACGAATCGCTCGAGAAAGATCAATTGCGCGAGCGTATTCGCAACGTCCTAGTGCATGGACGCTTTGAGAAGAGGGACCCACGAGGACACGGAAATTGGCGATTCAGCGGGCACCCGGCGGTCTCACAAGCGCGCGATCCGCAAGAGGCGGTCGAGATGTTGAACGGCCACGACATCGAAGTGGTCAGCATCTCCGAGAACGGAGCTCCTGGCGAACTCGCCTGGTCCAACGTTTACATTGTTGGCAAGCATTTGGAGGAGCCGAACGGTTAGCGGGCGGACATGTCTTAAATGATCCAGTCCCCTAGGGTTGGAATCCCAGGGGACTGGACTCTACTACGCCGCTCAAGTGAGCCCAGCATCTCCTCAGAGGTCCTGTTGGGCTTGATCACCGTGGTTCCTATCCCTTGCGGGGTTGGAAGCCGCCGAGCCGGAACCCGGTAGTAGCACGACCTAAGCCGCCTGCCAAAATTCTGTCATCCTTTTCTGGGAAATTGCTGTGAACTGATCTATTGCGGAGCCAACCCGATAGCCTTATCGGAACCCCTCACTTTAATTCGTTTCCGGGAGACCTTGTGGATGCCCCTCTGGCCGTCAGTGTCAAGCGAGACTCATCGCCTCTGCGGCGGTCGTTTGTTGAGCGGGAGAGTGGATCGACCGAACCCACTCCTTTAGCAAAGCTGCTGCGTACGCAGGATTCTCTGGGCGGCCGGGGTGGTGGTCTGCGGATAACGCTTCTCCTCAGTTTGATTTGGCTGTGTGCGCGGGAGCCGTTCATTACGACTCGAGTCGCCGCCTATTGGGCCGCCCTCCTGGATAGGGAGGATCCCAGGGGTGAGGGGGCCCGCGCCATTCGCGATTGCTTGCACGAACTGCAAGATCGAGACTTCGTGCGACTTTTGCCAAGCGGCGGTCAGGTCGTCATCATTCTCCTTAATGAGTCGCTAGAGCGGTCTGAAGAAGGTGATGTTCGTCCATATCGCCCTCCCTATGACGTTGCGCCCTACATATCTGTGCCGCGATCGTTCTGGACGACCGGTCTCGCGGGTCGATTGTCGGGCGCTGGAGTCGCGATGTACCTGGTGAGCCTCGCGATGACCCGGCACAATGATCCTGAGTTCTGGCTCTCGGGGGCGTTTTTTGATGATCGATTTGGAATCTCACGTTCGACGCGAAAGCGGGGACTCGCCGAACTGGCCGAAAATGGCGTGCTCACGAGCCGAAGCGTCTCAACCGTTGATATCGGCACTTTCCGAATCGTTCGCCGCAACGTGTACACCGTTGCGGATGAGTATCTCCAGCCTGCCCCCAAGGAGAATCCAGCAACCGTGGCTTCGGTGGGCTCGGACCAGACTGCGGGTATTGAGCAGGCGGTCCCGGCGAATCCCGAGAGAGCCCCGATGCGGCGGCAGCGCTCGGCGCGGTCCGAGGATGCCGGCTACGACCAGGGGTAGATCGCCCGGAATTTGCAGCCAAACGACGATTCGCGTACAGTCATCGCTGTACTGAGCGACGATGAAGGAAGCACCTCTAGAGGGGTTCCGATAGGGCCAGGCGCAGTGTTCCACAAGGCGTGTGGGAAGGGTTCTCCGATAAGACCCGGAACAACTCTCAGGCCAGTTACCACAGATCGAGGTTCTGGTTCGTCCAGGCCGGGAGCTCGCCGGTGAGCTTGCCGCTAACCTTTTCCGTCTCCGCCGCGTGAATGTACTGCGACACATAGATGACAGCACACTTCACTTTGAACAGAACTTCCGCTGTTGTATCGATCAACTTTTCGAAGTCGTAGCCGCCTTTCGGCACCGGGCCATCCCTGAAGACCCGCGCATATCGATGCGTCATGGCGTTCCTGAGGTTCGAATACCGTGATCCGCGGAGCTCTAGGCATAGTAAGTACGGTCCGAAGAGTCTGTAGCCCGCCGCTCGCACTGGCTCTGCGATGCGGCGCTCTCCCTCTTGCTGGCCTGGGGCAAACCAAACGTTTCCGTAATAGACACGGTTCTCGTCATGTCCGATGCTCAAGTAGTGGTTGAGGAGTACGGCCAGCTTGTCGAGCGTGGAAAAGGCCTCTTTGTAGGCGGACTTCAGAAGGCCAACGTAGAGGTTGCTGGCCGCATAATCGAGCGTGTTTATGAGTGTGGTCTGCTCCGAAATTATGCGTGTGTCTGCGTCGGTGTACTGGGCGCGCACGAAGTAGTAGCGGGCACTCGCAAACGTCTCATGGATCTCGTTTAGGCGGAATGCTAAGTCACGGAACTCTTCGTCTCCGTTCGTGACTGACGAGATGAAGCTTGGCAGATAGGTATCGCCGACTGATGCCTCCGCTTGCTGATCCATCAAATGAAGGTTGATATACAGATCTCGCTCGATGCAGAGCCTTGTGTAGAACCTGACGAAGTCACTGTTCGCCGAATCGTCCCGGGGCTCGTGATGATGGTCGGCGTCGAGCAGATGCCCCTGTTCATGCTCCACGAAATGCGCTTCGATGCGTTCTTGTGCATTGAGAAAGCTGTCGAGAGCTGCATAGCCTCCGATCTCGATCACAGACGTGGGGCGGTCGAGGGCTTCTTGAAGCATTTGGTACGCGTTGAGTAAAAATCCCCCCGAGTACTGACCGCTCATGGCGAGTCGCTCGAGTGTGATGCCCCAATTGCCCCACGCCATGCCGAACTCGGGGTCTATGAATAAGGCCTCTCGATAGGCGTTCAGTGCCTCAATTGGGCGGCCTACCGTATCTAGTAGGTTGCCGAGGTTGGTCTTGGCCTCGGGCGCATTTGCACGGGCGAAGTACTTGATCGCCGAGTTGGCCTCGTTGCCCATCTCGAAGGCCCGGTCACCAGTGGTGCCGGCTCCTTCCTCGTAGAGGATTTGATACCCATTTGCGACGTCGTAGTAATAGTCGGAGTCAGGTTTGGCGCCTCGCTTGATTCTCTCGAACGCCCTTAGAGCCGCGCGCGTGAGAGTTGCGTCTTGGTAGTGCTGCCCAGACGAGATGATGGTTCGAATAAGCATGTCACGAGTAAAGTCGCCGTGCGATTTGTATGAAATCAGTTTCTCGACGGCTTCGTCTTCTTTGTCGGCGGCCACTAGCTCGATGACCCGAAGTGCAGCTTCTCGGAGTTCACTTGAATCCGATTCTTCAGCCATTGCCCACCCTCGTCCTTTATCAAGCTACTGCGTGGCTACTAAATAAGCTGATCGGTCGAGTTGCTACCGCGCGAGCTCGACCCGGGGGGATCGGAAATTTAGATCTGTTATTGACATAAGAGATATCATCCGCGCTTCCCCTGGAAGTCTGTTATCAGAGGTAACAGACAGTGCTGGGCTTATCCCCTATGCCGGATGCCCGACCCTCATCGGCTGCGAATAGTCCACGCTCGGACGATCACCATTGAAGATCTGTGCCACCTGCGTCACGATGGGAACGCTCGCGTCGCGGGGCCGCTGAGGATCTGTGGATCGTCCTGCAGGGGTACCTCTATGGCGATCTCGTCGAGCTAGGAAGCCCTGGGTTCTGGTTCGATGCGCTGATTCTTGGTGAGTCGGACAGAAGAGCGAGGAGTCTTCTCTCCCCGCCGTGACCCGGCGGATCACAGCCGGCCGGTCCCCGCCCGTCCGTCGTGTTTCGCGCGACGGGGTGCTGCCTAACTACGTCCGTTCGCCGCCGCGCGCGGGGCGCGTTGCGACTCCGGCGAGAACTGTACGGGTAGCATGTGGCCAACATGTTTGGGGGGAACTGAACAATGCCGATAGTGCCGACGCTGACACTCTCAGAGACGATGATTCACGAAGTCCCGCGCGGCAAACGGAAAGATGACGGAGAGGATGTGGTCCTTTCCGTCACTCCAACCGATCTCAACGCCGCAACTGATCGATTCATCCGTGAGGAGATGCTGCAGCCCTCCTTCGCGTCGGGGCGAGAGATCGTGCATTCGGATCCGGCGACTGACCCGATCCCCGGTCTGCTGCGTGGAGTGCTGGAAAATCCGGCTCTGCTGATTGTGAACTCCGCGGCTATGGCCAGGCACCTTCATGCGACGCAACCGGGTGGCGCATCCGCGGGAATCTTCCTGTGTTCTCGGGCTGTCTCGGACGGGATTGACCGCGTGGTGCTGATGAAGGCAGAGCACAGCGAGGGCATGCGCTTGCAGCAGGTGCGCGATGCGAATGGTGACGTGGCGTTCGTGGCCGAGCACCTGGACGAGCTCATACTTGGCCAAAAGGCGCAGGTCTACAAGATTGCCCTCGTGTGGCTGGATGAAGCGGACCGGCTAGTCGGACTCATGGTGGATCGCCAGAATGGGGTTGGCTATGCCGAGTACTTCCTCCAGTACCTTGGCTTCGACCTCGTGCACCAAGCCGAGAAGCTGGTCTTGGAGTTCACCAAGGGGATGACAACCCACATCAACGCCTCCAACTACTCGCCAGAGAAGAAGGGCCGCTACCTCAGCGCCCTGGCCGCTGTCCTGCAGAGTCCCAATCAACGCCTAAACCCGAGTGTCTTCATCCGGGAGTTCATCGACCCGGAGGACCGCCACACGGCGCATGCAGCTCTGCCCACACAGGTCGAGAACATAGAGTTTCGGAAGGACACCACGCTTGTCCACCATCTCATTGGCGGTCTGAAGCTCTCGACCGACAACGGGGTGACAATCTCGGCTTCGGCCTCAGCCATCGAGTCCGGCGTACTTGAAGTGAAGGAAGAAGAGATCGTCGTTCACGCACCGGCTTCGGGCTACAAGCTCGGGAAGGCGCCGTGACAACCGCGTCGGGGGCGAGCCTCTCAAGCGCGGACATCTACACGGCTTCCAAACCGGCGTTGGACGCAGCGCTTCTCGCGTACGAAACCGCTGTGAAGACCATCGTCAAGCCGGTAGCTGGTGAGCACTACGTAAGTGGTCGGGTCAAGGCTAAGCGCAGCCTCATTCGCAAGCTTGCGAAGGACGGCAACGGAAGTCTGCGGAGCTGGGAGCAGATCACTGACAAGGTCGGCGTGCGAGTCATCTGCTCCACGAAACGCGACCGGAGGGCAGCAGCCGTAGCCCTAGAGCAGCACGGCTGGGCCGAGTGTAAGCGCGAGGATAAGAAAGCGAAGAAGCAAACACTGGCCTATACCGGGGTCCACCTAACTGTCCACGACGGCACGCAACTGGACTCGGAGCGCCTTCCCATTCTTTGCGAGGTTCAGGTGCGAACCCGTGCCCAGGACGCGTGGTCGGTCGTCTCTCATAAGCTCACGTATAAGGGCCTGATCGATCTCCCCAAGAAGTTTCAGCGCGTTGTCTGGCGATTGACGGTCCTGACCGAGATTTTCGACGATGACATTCAACGGATGTTCAAGAAGAGGGAGTCCTTGCCTGCATACGAGGTGGCGCGAGCAATTGAGTACTTGGATGACAAGTACGACACGCTACTTGGCGAGCCCGGCGGGGTCCCTGATGACCTCGACATCATGAACGTCCTTTGGAACGCCTACACAGCAGACGAGCGCACCCGGTTCAGCGACATCATCGCTTCCTTCGTAGAAGAGTCGCCCAACCTGTCGAAGCAAATCGCAGACCACCAGCCTGGCAAGCCGGGATACATGGATTCACGCGACTGGCTATTTACACAGCCCGAAGTCCTGGCGGTGCTGGAGCGCGGCACACGCAACGAGCACATGCTTGTTCATGCGGTATCGGACACAGACTTAGCCGATGTCGTTACGAAGACATGCGCGGCCTATGGGATAGTGCTGCCTGCTTGATTCGTGCCAAAGGAACAGGGAAGTCTTCGTCGGCAGAAGATTTCCTAGTGTCGAATGGGGCTAGTACGCAATCTTAGGACCGCACCCCGTGATCGGTCGCGACGTCGCCTCGTCTGCGTTCATCGCCTTCCGTGACAGTTTCGACATGCAGCTGACAGGTTCGCGCCCAACTCCCCAGGTAGGGGGGCGAACCCCGATGTTGCTTTGACGGACTCGGTCTCGATCAGCTTGAGGATTCTCGATCGAGGAGCGGCCTGGCTGTGTCATGCTCGGGGCATGGGCAAGGGAGCGAGACTAAAAGCGGAACGCGCGGCAACGGTGCCGGCCGCGACTCATGAACCAATGATTCCGACGAACTGGCCTTACGGCCATGTTGGGGTCGCGATTACCGATCCGAGCGACGATGAATGCATCGAAGTCACAATTCACGGCGTCAGGCACTATCTGCACTCTTCGACAGCTCGCGAGTTGAGCAACATGCTCTCGGAACGTCTGGATGAGTGGAACGGCATCGCACAGCAGCAAGGCCTTCCAGGAGTCTGACCTCGCGTCGTTGACCGCCAGCAGGTCAAGCGAGCGCGAGACGTCAAACCAGGCCGAAGAAGCGATCAAAGTAATTGGTCAGGCGCTCCACCGCCGCGCTTCCCTGTAAGGCGTGATCAGCTCCGGCGGCAGAGAACCTTGATACCGGTGGCATGGCTAACGCCCCGAGCTTCGTGAGTCTGATCGCCGACGCTTTGTGGCTGTGCGGAGATCGGCAGCCCGGGGAGCACCATCGGTGGGGCCGTCGAGTGATTCCCACGCCGTCGGCCGCAGCCGGGTCGCAGCCGGATCGGCGCGCTCAGGTGGGGGTCATCCTGGCCGGTTCGGTGCCCAATCTCGTGCAGTGGTTCAACCTCTATCTCTACGCCACCTTCGCTCCGTACTTCCGCACCGAGTTCTTCGATCCCGACTCGCCCGATTCACTGATCTACGTCTACGGGCTCTTCGCTCTGACGTTCGTGGTTCGCCCGCTCGGCTCCTGGCTCTTCGGCCGACTCGCCGACACGCGAGGCAGGCAACGGGTACTCGTGGCGGCGGTCACGATGATGTCGGCCGGATCCGTCGCTCTCGCGCTTTCCCCGACCGAGCGCGCGGTCGGGGCATGGGCGGCCGTGATCCTCGTGGTCGTGAGCCTGCTCCAGGGCATCGCCACCGGGGGTGAGTACGCGGCCAGCGACGGTGTTGTTGTCGGAGTCGGGCACGCGGGGCCACCGCGGATGCTTCGCCTCGTTCCAGGCCACCACGATCGTCGGTGGTCTCGTGCTCGCTCAGGCCTGCCTGCTGGTGCTGCTGCTGATCAGCGATCGTGCGGGCATTTCGGAGTGGGGTGGCGGGTCGCATTCGTGATCGGCGGGGTGGCCGGGCTCGCGTCGCTGTGGTGGGCGCGCGCAGCCAAGCGCGGCGCATCCGGTGCCGGCACCGCCTCATCTGCCGCCGCGTCATTCGCTGCCGCTGCCGCCGCCGTCTCCTCCTCGCCGAGGCCGGCGAGCTCAGACCAGGAGCCCGCATCATCGAAGCCACCCCAAGGGACGACGTGAGTGCCTGGTACGAGGAGCTCGCCGAGTACACCACCCGCCTCTACGGCCGATACCCCGAAGCGCCGAGGAAGCCCCGCGTGGCGAAGCCCCGTCGCTGCCCCGTCTGCGACGAGCTCGAGGTGCGGGCCGTGTTCCTCGCGGCCGGTGCCGAGGTGCGGTGCACACACTGCGGGTGGACCGCAGACGAGACCCGAAACCGAGAAGTACGTCGATTGGAATGAAGCGTGAGGAACCCGTACTAGTGAGCACCCAGCTCTGGCATGTTCTCAACGAACCACGAGGTTGGCCGTTCCCCTACCTGCCAGTCCAGCAGCACCTGGAGGGCTTCAGCGCATTGCCGGCCGATTTCTGCTCTCTCCGGGCCAACCGTCTTGGTGCGAAGCTCGGCGCCGGCGAGGTCCGTCTTTGCCTGCTCGCGGATGCTGGCTTCCCAAGCCTCGTACTTGCGAGTCAGGCCCGCGTTGGTGCGGGCCACCCACTGACCGACGGGTCGATCTGCGCCGGTCAGGTGCGAGTGCATCTTCACGACAAGCAGATTCCCCTCCATGCGAATGGCAGGGGTTGGGCCAGCACCCGCTGCCCAAGTACCGGTCTTGATCAGAAGCTCGCTGGCGGCCTGGATGCCTGCACCACGCCGCTCCTCGGCTCGCTGAGCATCACCCCGTCGGATCTGATGAATGACCAATCCAGCAGCTACCCCGGCTGCCGTCAACGGAACCAGCAGTCTCGCCGTGAACTCCCACAACGCACTGCCAGCTGTCCCCAGCACCATCCATACGAACGCTTCGCACTCCATGTCGATAATGTACTGGCCACGCTCGAACTCGATACATCGGCATGACAGCATCAGTCGAAGACCGCGAGTTCTACGTCATCCGGAGCGCTTCGCGCCGGGTCCGCCGCTCGCGCCCGATCGCTCTACTACTGGATGCGCCATGGCATGCCCTTCACCATGATCGGAGACCGCCGCTACATCGCCCACGACGACCTGCTGCAGATGCTCCGAACGAAGTACGCCAACGGGCGCCGACACCAGTTCGTGAAAAGATTAGTCCGCCTACTTGACGCCCATGGCTTTGCACAGTTTCACTACAGGGTAAGCACTACTGCACCCGCCGCTCAGTGCCCCGCTCGCGGCGGGTGTCGTGCATGTAGAACCCGTCACCGTCCTCTCTCGGTGACGACACAGCCTGACAGCCTGGCGCGTGGGGCGCGAACTCGTCAACGGGCGGCCGCGACCTCGAACCGCGGTCGCCCCTCAGTCGTGCATCAAGCGAGCAATCGCCTCCGACTGATCAAGGACGGACGCGAGGAAACCGCGATCCGTATGGTGCAAGTTCGCCAACTTGAAGAGTCTCATGCTCGCGACAAGTACACCGCCTCCGACCGCCATCCAGCACCTCAGAATCAGATTGCTTGGCATCTGTAACTTCGTGGTGTTGAGTCCTTCGGGGCCGGTACCCGTAGATACGACTGTCGTGAAGGTCTCCGTGGCACTGTTGTCGCCGTGTGACATCGACGAGAGGAACGAGTACTCGCTACTACCGGTGGTGGACTTGAATACCTTATCCAGGAGAGTAACCGCCACCGATCCGTGTGTTACGCCCCGGGCCTTGCCGGTGAGCTTCAGCCCGTCGAGAATTGCCTCGATCTCGCCCGCGATTCGTTTGGCCATCGCATGGCCGGAATCGTCACTGGCCGCGAGGGATGAGGCATAGCTAGCGTGACTCAACTTACGAGCGCGAGTCCAACGCGCCAGCAGATCTTGCTGATCGGTGTAACTGAGAATGTAGTCCGCTCGTCCTGACGCCTCCGCAGCGGAACGCGCCACAGAACCGAATGCGAAGCCGATCTGGTTGTGCTGACGGAGTAGCCCAGCAAATGCTTTCGCGAAGTCGGCCGCCACGACGATCGACATGCGAGCTGATGCGAGACCCACGGAAAGCTCATTCGGCCGTGCCCCAAGCTTCTCCTGGTTCTTCGTGATGGCCCAAAGCGGACCCTCCGAGGGGGCCTGAGTCATGGCAACCCCGGTCTGTAGATCGAGCATGAGCTTCTCGATGAGCCGGGCAATCTGCTCGCGTTCTGCGATCGTGTAGTCGCTCATGGCGCTCCTCATCAGGTGTGTTGTTGGGTCCACAGAGTCAAGGCTTGGTGCGAAGTGCTTCTGCAGCTCAAGTTTCAAGCAAGCAACAACGGTTGCATGAAGGCAACTCGAGTTGTCGGTCGCAGTGGAACGATAGAGAGCTCCGGCGGTATCGGGATGAACGCGAATTCCTGGGGGGCGGACGGCGAGGGATCGAAGACGATGCCCTACCCCGTCGAGAGTAATGACGGCGCCGATGAGCCGGCGACCATCAGATCCTAGGCTGTGCCGCCATCGCCATCATGGGCGTTGCTGTTCTCCTCACCCTGTTCGCCCGGCGGATGGATCGCAGGGGCTAGCGCTCCTGCCGCTCTTCAGACCCGACGCTGGCGTGCGCCACGCGGTCAGTCGCCCGTGGTGCCGTCGGCCAGCTCGCGGAGGATGTCGAGGTGGCCGTTGTGGCGGGCGTTCTCCTCGATGAGGTGCAGGATCACCCAGCGGAGCGTCGGATGGTCGCCCGACCGGAACGCCGTCTGCGAGCGGTCGTCGAGCTGCAGGCCGGCGATGATCGCGTCGGTCGTGACGGCCTGCGCGCGGTAGCCGTCGATCATGGTCTGCAGGGGGAGGGTGGAGCCGTCGATGAACTCCTGGTCGGGGGACTCTTCGGTCCAGGGGCCGAGGTCGGGGCCGCCGACGAAGCGGTTCTCGATCCAGGAGTGCTCGACCCAACGCAGGTGGTTGAGCACTCCGCCGACGCTCATCAACGGCGAGGTGGCGATCGGGGCGGCTGCGGCCTGTGCGTCCGTCAGGCCCGTCGACTTCTCGATGGCGGTGTCGCGGGTGTACTGCAGCATCGTGAGCAGGGTCGTTCGTTCGTCCCAGGCGGCAGGGTGGTCGGTGCGTTCCATGCGTCGAGTATCTCCGAGCGGGGCCGGGAGCGCACTTCTTCGGGCCTCGAACGCCTGGCCTGCCGAGTGTGGAGGTGGCCGAGGAGGAGGCGCACCATGCGGTTCAGGTGGCAGTCGGAGGGAGGGTGAAGGCGGACGCGGACGCTGGATGTGCTGGCCGGCAGCACTCTTGACGTTTCGGGAATATCCGAAATAACATGAGCTCGGCAGAGGATTCGCAGACCACGGAGGCACGTCATGGGTACAGCATCAGGAGTCATCGGGCACGTCGACATCGCGGGGGATGACATCGGTCGTCTCTCCGCCTTCTACCGCGGGGTGTTCGGCTGGGCGGTCCAGGAGCGCGGGCCCGGTTACTCGCAGGTCGAGACCCCGTCACTTCGCGGCGCGCTCGTGGAGGCGCCCGAGGCATCCGTGACACTGGGGATCGTCGTCGACGACCTCGATGCCGCTCTCGTCGACGCGGCATCCGCGGGCGGTGCCGTGGTGATGCCCGTGACGGACAACGGATGGGTGCGCAAAGCGCAGGTGGCGGATCCGGCCGGCAATGTGCTGACGCTGATCCAGAAGTGAACGAAGAGGAGCTCAGTGAGGCTCTTCGTGCGCTGGGTCATCCCGACCGCCGCGCTTTCGTGCGGGAGTGCCGCGACGGTGAGCGATCGGCGGGTGACCTGGCCGAGATCTCGCGGCTCTCCCTGGCCTCGGTGTCGGAGCATCTGAAGGTGCTGCGCAAGTCGGGGCTGCTCATCCTCGATCGGCGGGGGCGGCACTGGATGTATCGAACGGACTCGGCGCGACTCGACGCCGTGGTCAGCGCGGTCTCGGCCCTCGGGCGGAGCGACGGGGTGTGAGATCCGGATGACGCCCGGCGCGCTGGATGGGGCGCGGCCGAGCTAGTAGGGTCGCTCGTGATTGGGGGATCAGATGGCTGGATTGGGTTGGAAAGCGACCGTCGCGATCGGCGTCGTGTTCTTGGTGGTGGCGGTGGTGACCTCGCCGCTCTTCTTCGGCGGGGCGGACACGCAACCGTGGCGATGGCTGCTGACCGTGGGGTGGTTCGTTCTCGGTGTCGCTCAGCTGGTGCGGGCGCGGAGGAAGTACGTGGCCGAGAAGCGCGACGGGGCGAAGTCCGTCGAACCGTGAGCGCAGCGCTCAGCGCGCGTCGAGGCGCGCGGCGACGTCGGGCGGGAAACCGCCCGTGGAGATGGGGCTCCAGCGGGTGGGCGTGATGCGCAGCAGCGACTTGTTCTGCAGCGCCATCGCCTCGCGGTACTCCTGCCAGTCGGGGTGCTCGCCCGCGATGCGGCGGTAGTAGTCGACCAGGCCGTCGGCGGCCTCGGGCATGTGGAGCACCTCGTCGTCGACGCCGCCGCTGACCGGCGACATCTGGGGGCGGCCGTCGGCGCGCGTGGTGGCCACCAGCATCCGGTGCCGGGGTCGCACGAAGTCGAGCATGCCGGCGCGGTCGACGGTGGTGTTGGTGGAGATCGTTCTGGCCATGGGGCAACGCTAGGCGGTCGGGCGCGGATGTCCCCCTCCGCACGGTGGGGGATCGCCGTGGTGCACGGCGCTGACGGCACCGTGGCCCATCGGTGAGGCGGGAGGCGCGGTCAGTGCTCGCGGAGGTCGTCGATGACGGCACGCGCCGCACGGTCGCCCGACACGAGGGCACCCTGGATCGACGCCGTGTCGCGGTGATCGCCCGCGAGGTACACGCGTGGGCCGACCCGGGGCGGTCTGGCCCGCAGCGGCGGCGACTGCGCGGGGAGGGCATGCGGGATGTCGTCGCGGCGGAGCAACCGCCAGGCCGCCACGTCGACACCCCAGATGGCGGAGAGGTGGGCACGCACGGAACGCTCGTCGGGTGCCGCGACGGCGGGTCGCGGCAGCAGGCAGGTCGCCTCGATCAGGTGCTGCCCCTGCGGCGCATAGCTCGGCGCCGTGTGGGAGATGACGGCCGTGTTGACCACCGGACCCCGGCCTCGCCCGTCGACGGCCAGCATCCCGGATGCGGTCGGTGGCGCATCGGCGTGGAACCACCAGGTCTGCAGGCCCCGCGTCGCGCGGCGCGGGGTTCCGGTCAGACCGGCGGCGGCTTCCGGGCCGACCGCCACGACCACCGAACCCGCTCGCAGGGTGTCGGCCCCATCGACGTCGACCTCGACTCCTCCAAGCCCGGCGCGCACTCGTCGCACGGTACTGCCCAGACGGATGTCCACGGAGAGCTCCCGGGCGCGTGCCGCGAGCTGCGTCGGAAGTGCCTGGATGCCCCGTTCGGGTAGGCCGGGCGAGCCGAGCGCGAACAGGCGCACGAGCATCCGCACGAACGCGTCTGAGGTGTCGAACCTCGAATCGGCGACGACGCCCGACAGGAACTGCTCCAGCACCTCGTCGCGAAGCGGCCCCGAGAATCCCGCGCGGTCCCAGCCGTCGCGCACCGCGCGGTCGGGCGCGTGGAGTGTTCGCCGAGGTGCGATCAGCGCGGGGGTGATCCAGCGCGCGAGCCCCACGATTCCGCTGGGGGTGATGAGCCCGCTCCGGAGCGACGACACGATGCTCGAGGGCTGACGCAGCGGGTCGGCGATCGCGACGAGTCCTCGCTCGCGCCGCACCTGCACCCCGGCGGGGAGACTCCGCAGCCGGAGAGCCTCGACATCGGCCCACTTCCTGACCGCGGGATAGGCCGGGTTCAGAACCTGAAATCCACGATCGAGGAGGAACCCGTCGACCTCGTCGGTGCGTTGCCGACCCCCGACGGCATCGCCGGCTTCGAGGATGACGACGCCGTACCCCTCGTGCGCGAGCCGGATCGCCGCCCGCAGACCCGCGAGGCCCGCGCCGATGACCGCCACGTCATGATGTGAATCCGCTGTCACGGCCGTCATCCGTTCTCGTGTGAAGGTGCCAGTATGACGAAGGCAACGATGGCCCAGACGACTACCGAGAGCACCGCGGCCATGACGGCGACGTCGGCCGCCCGGGCGGCGTGGGGGCGGCGCCAACCGATCGACCAGCTCACGGCGGCCAGCACGAGTGCGGCGATCGTGACGATCCGCACACCGGAGGAGGGCGCGCCGAGAGTGATCGTGGCGCCGATCTGCGCGAGCGCGACGACGCCCCAGGGAACGATGCCGATCACCGCGGCCCAGGCGGCCGGCCGGCGCCATCGGGGCGCCGTTCCGTCGTCGATTCCGAGCAGGCACACGCACCCTGCGCTGAGCGCGAAGAGAGGAACGAGCGCCACGGGGTTGGAGATACCGTTCAACTGGGCCACCAGGAAGACCACGATGCCCAGGCCCTGCGACCACCCCGCCACCACGAGCGCGCTCGCCCGCCCGACGCCGGCCCGCTCCATACCTGGATTCTCAGTGCGGGGCTGCTCGCCGGGCCCCGCCTTGGCTGCAGCCAGCGCGTGCGTCGCAGCGCCGCCGATAAGGATCGCGACGAGCGCCCACCCGAGATCCACAGCCCCGAGCGAGGTCGTGACCGCCCGCGCGCCGTCGACGAAGCCGGCGTCGATCGGCAGGGCGACGACCCGCTGCGTGCCGAGGAGGACGCCAGCGAGAACCACGGCTTGCGCGGAGTAGACCAGGCTCAGCCAGCCCGTGGCGGTGCGCATCGTGGTGGCTGCCATGCTCCGAACATATCCGGATGCAGCGAGTTCGGGTCGCGGACCGCAGCGCGAGACGCCCGGCCTACTTCGTCGTAGCCTCGTCGACGACGACTGTGCTGAGCCGGTGGTCCGGCGCGTGGCGGTCCAGGAACTCGAACACCTCCGTGGTGTCGACGCCCGTGAAGCCCGACGTGGGCATCGCCGCGTGCAGCGACGAGTTGAGGCGCGCCGAGGGGTAGGCGTGGCCCGACCAGCGCGAGGCGAGGCCCGCGGGCGGGCGGCGGCAGCAGGATTCGTCGGGGCATCCGGAGGCGAAGCGGTTGGGGG
Source organism: Herbiconiux liangxiaofengii (assembly GCF_041927335.1). Classification (NCBI taxonomy): domain Bacteria; kingdom Bacillati; phylum Actinomycetota; class Actinomycetes; order Micrococcales; family Microbacteriaceae; genus Herbiconiux; species Herbiconiux liangxiaofengii. The sequence continues at coordinate 108,114 of NZ_JBHFHD010000006.1, forward strand.
TGTCGCGGCCGCGGAACCACTTCGCGTGCGCGAACGCCGTGCCCACCGACACCGAGAACTGGCCCCGCGATGACGGCTGGATGCGCGACGTGCACCAGTACGTGCCCGCGGGTTTGTCGGTGTACTGGTGGTAGGGGCTGAAGCGGTCCTCCACGTCGAACACGCGGCGTGCACTCCAGAAGCGGCACACCGTCTGGCCCTCCACCGCGCCGAGCGCGTCGGTGGGGAACTGCACGCTGTCGTTCTCGTAGGCCTTCGAGATGGTTCCCGACTCGTGCACCTTCAAGAAGTGCACCGGGATGCCGAGGTGCTCCGTCGCCAGGTTCGTGAACCGGTGCGCCGCCGTCTCGTAGCTCACCCCGAACGCGTCGCGCAGGTCTTCGACCGACAGCTCACGGGCCGAACGCGCCGCCGAGAGGATGTCGACCGCTCCTGCCTCGGGGATGAGCAGGGCTGCGGCGAGGTAGTTCGTCTGCACCCGCTGCTGCAGGAACTCCGCGTAGTCGTGCGGTTCGCCGAGTTGCAAGACGTGCGACGACAACGCCTGCAGCACGACCGACCGTGGATCCGCATCCGGTGACTGGCCGAGCGGCACGTAGATGCGGCCGTGGCGCAGGTCGGTGACCGAGCGCGTCGAACCCGGCAGGTCGCCCACGTAGTGCAGCGTGAAGCCCAGGTGCGACGCCAGATCGGATGCGACGCGTTGCGACAGCGGGCCGCCCCGGTGTCCGACGGCCGCGTGCAGGCCGGCCGCCACCTGCTCGAGCTCGGAGAAGTAGTTGTGGCGCTGGCGCATCGATCGGCGCAGCGAGGTGTTGGCGCGCCGGGCCTCCTCGGGGGTGGCGGCCCGCTCCCCGTGGATGCGCTCCAGCTCGCGGTGCAGGCTGAGGATGGTGCGGATGGCGTCGTCGCTGAGCGACTTGCGCACCGGGAGCGGCGGCAGGCCGAGCGAGGCGAAGAGCGGCCCCCGCTGGGCACGCTCGAGCGCGATCTCGAGAGCCGCCCGGCCGGTGGGCGGCTCGGCGCTCATCAGCTGATCGACGCCCACGCCGAGCGCCTCCGCGAAGCGGTGCAGTTCGCCGAGCTTGAGCTCGCGCTTGCCGTTCTCGACCACCGACACCTGCGAGGGCGCGCGTCCGATGGCGGCGCCCAGGTCGTCGAGGGTGAGGCCGCGCTCGGTGCGCAGCTGGCGGATGCGGCGGCCGATGGTGAGCGAGTCGAGCATGTAGCCATCATCGAAGGCCGGGGGAGACGTCGTCGTCATGGCGACATCCTCGCAGACGCGGTTCTTCGTGAAAACAGAAGAACCGCAGAACTTCTGCAGACGTAACCGCTCAAGACGGGCGTTCGGAGCCTCAGCGTCGAAGCCAGCAGAACCTTCCCGGCAACGACGCAAGGAGCCAAACATGACCACCCGCCCCGGTGACCAGAACCAGACCATCGCCGACCTCGAGCGCGAATGGAAGACCGACGCCCGCTGGAACGGCATCGAGCGCGACTACACCGCCGCCGACGTGATCGCCCTGCGCGGCCGGGTCGCCGAGCAGAACACCCTCGCCGCCCGCGGAGCCGAGAACCTCTGGAACCTCGTCCACGACGAGTCGAGCTGGGTCGCCGCCCTCGGCGCCCTCACCGGCAACCAGGCCGTGCAGCAGGTGCGCGCCGGACTCAAGGCCATCTACCTCTCGGGCTGGCAGGTGGCCGCCGACGCCAACCTCAGCGGCCAGACCTACCCCGACCAGAGCCTCTACCCGGCCAACTCGGTGCCGGCCGTCGTGCGGCGCATCAACAACGCCCTGCTGCGCGCCGACCAGATCGAGTTCGCGGAAGGCCTGCCGGAGCGCGAGTGGATCGTGCCCATCGTCGCGGATGCTGAGGCGGGCTTCGGTGGACCGCTCAACGCCTACGAGCTCATGAGGTCGATGATCCAGGCCGGCGCCGCGGGTGTGCACTGGGAGGACCAGCTGGCCAGCGAGAAGAAGTGCGGCCACATGGGCGGCAAGGTGCTCATCCCCACGTCGCAGCACATCCGAACGCTCAACGCGGCCCGGCTCGCCGCCGACGTCGCCGGCGTGCCGACCGTGATCATCGCGCGCACCGACTCGCTCGCCGCGAACCTCATCACGAGCGACGTCGACGAGCGCGACCAGCCCTTCCTCGACGGCACCCGCACCCCCGAGGGCTTCTACGGCACCACGCCCGGCGTCGAAACCGTCATCGCGCGCGGCCTGGCCTACGCCCCCTACGCCGACCTGCTCTGGGTGGAGTCGTCAGAGCCCGACATCGAGCTGGCCCGCCGCTTCGCCGCGGCCATCCACGCCGAGTTCCCCGGCAAGCTGCTCGCCTACAACTGCTCGCCGTCGTTCAACTGGAAGTCGAAGCTGACGGACGCGCAGATCGCCACCTTCCAGAGCGACCTGGCGGCGATGGGCTACCGGTTCCAGTTCATCACCCTCGCGGGTTTCCACGCCCTCAACCACTCCATGTACACCCTCGCCCGCGGCTACGGCGAGCGGCACATGAGCGCCTACGTCGAGCTGCAGGAGGCCGAATTCGCCTCCGAAGCCGACGGGTACACCGCCACGCGACACCAGCGTGAGGTGGGCACCGGCTACTTCGACCGGATCGCCACGGCCCTGAACCCCTCGAGCGCCACCCTCGCGCTCGTGGGGTCGACCGAGTCCGAGCAGTTCCACTAGACCCGCATCCTCTTCTGAAAGGCACGATCATGACCCACCTCACCATCCAGGCCGATCCGGGCGAGCGGCACGACGAGATCCTGACTCCGGATGCCCTCGCCTTCGTCACCCGCCTGCACGACCAGTTCGCGGGCCGACGCCAGGAGCGCCTCGCCGCCCGCATGGCCGCGCGCAAGGCCATCGAGAACGGACGGGACCTCCGCTTCCTGCCCGAGACCGCCGGCATCCGCGAGAACACCTCGTGGCGGGTGGCGGGCCCCGGCCCGGGCCTGGAGGACCGCCGCGTCGAGATCACCGGGCCCACCGACCGCAAGATGACGGTGAACGCGCTGAACTCCGGTGCGAAGGCCTGGCTCGCCGACCTCGAAGACGCCACGAGCCCCACCTGGGCGAACATCGTGGGCGGGCAGCTGTCGCTCCGCGACGCCATCCGCGGTGAGATCGACTTCGTGAGCCCCGAGGGCAAGCAGTACCGGGTGACGGCGACCGAGACGCCGACCATCATCATGCGGCCGCGCGGCTGGCACCTGGTGGAGAAGCACCTCGCCTACACCGACCGTGCCGGCAGCCGCCGGTCGGCCAGTGCGTCGCTCGTGGACTTCGGGCTCTACCTCTTCCACAACGCGCAGGCGCTGATCGACGGCGGAAGGGGCCCGTACTTCTACCTGCCGAAGCTCGAGAACCACCTCGAGGCGCGACTGTGGGACGACGTGTTCACGTACTCCGAGAATGCGCTCGGCATCCCGCACGGCACGATCCGTGCGACCGTGCTGATCGAGACCATCTCGGCCGCCTACGAGATGGACGAGATCCTGTACGAGCTTCGGGATCACGCCGCGGGCCTGAACGCCGGGCGCTGGGACTACATCTTCAGCCTGATCAAGACCTACCGCGACCGCGGCCGCTCGTTCGTGCTGCCCGACCGGAGCCGCATCACCATGACGGTGCCGTTCATGCGCGCCTACACCGAGCTGCTCGTGCAGACCTGCCACAAGCGGGGAGCCCATGCCATCGGAGGCATGAGCGCCTTCATCCCCAACCGCCGCAACCCGGAGGTGACGGAACGGGCCCTGGCGAGGGTGGCCGACGACAAGCGGCGCGAGGCGGGCGACGGGTTCGACGGCACCTGGGTGGCGCATCCGGATCTCATCGTCACCGCCCGCGCGGAGTTCGACGCCGTGCTCGGCGACCGCCCCAACCAGGTCGACCGGCAGCGACCCGAGGTGTCGGTGTCGGCCCGCGACCTGGTCGACCTCAGCACCATCGAGGCGACGGTGACGGATGCGGGGGTGCGGTCGAACGTGTCCGTCGCCCTGCGCTACCTCGAGAGCTGGCTGCGCGGGGTCGGTGCCGCGGCCATCGACGACCTGATGGAGGACGCCGCCACCGCCGAGATCTCCCGCTCGCAGCTCTGGCAGTGGATGCACCAGGGCGTCGTGACCGAGGAGGGCACGCCCGTCACCCGGGCGTTCGTGGAGGGTGTGCTGCACGACGTGTTGCGGTCGGTCGACCGCTCGCTCGCCGACCGATTCGACGACGCCGAGGACATCCTGCGCCGGGTGGCCCTGGAGGAGGAGTTCCCGACCTTCCTCACCATCCCGGCCTACACCCACTACCTGGTGGAGCCGGCCCCGGCCCTGGAGGCCGTCGCCGCCTGACGCCGGCGCCGACCACGGCGGTAGCGACGGAGGCTACCGGCCGATCGCGCGAACGACGGATCCTCGGCCCGAACCGGGCCCGAGGGTCCGTCGTTGCGCGGCGCCCGTCCGGGGGCGGTGCCGGCCGGAACCGGTGGCCGCCATAATGGGGGCATGGAGGCGGACGCGGTCGGAACCATCGTGTGGATCGTGTCGTTCGTGGCCATCACGGTCACCGTCACCGGGCTCGCGGGGCGCGTGGGCTGGTCGGCTCCGGTGGTGCTCGTGGCAGTGGGTGCCGTGGTGTCGTTCATCCCGGGGGTGCCCACCATCGAGGTGGAGCCCGACCTCGTGCTGTACGGGCTGCTGCCGCCGCTGCTGTTCGCCGCCGCCATCCGCACCTCGTTCGCCGATGTGCGCGCCCGGCGCGACGGCATCCTGCTGCTCTCGGTGGGGCTCGTGGCCTTCACCGTGCTGACCGTGGGGCTCACCGCCTGGTGGATCATTCCCGGCATCACGCTGGCCGCCGCCTTCGCCTTCGGGGCCGTGGTGGCGCCGACGGATGCGGTGGCCGTGACCGCAATCGCCGGCCGGCTCAAGCTGCCCCGCCGGCTCGTGACCGTGCTCGAGGGCGAGAGCCTGCTCAACGACGCCACCGCGCTGGTGGCCCTGAACGCCGCGATCGCCGCCATCATCAGCGCCTCCACTCCGAGTGCCGAGCCTCTGACGCCCTGGGGCATCGGGCTCGAGTTCGTGATCGCCGTCACCGTGGGGGTGGGCGTGGGCTTCGGGGTGGGGTTCGTGTTCGCGTTCATCCGTAAGCAGCTGCACTCGCCCGTGCTCGACACGAGCCTGTCGCTCATCACGCCCTACGTCGCGTTCATCCCGGCGCAGTTCCTGCACGGCTCGGGGGTGCTGGCGGTGGTGGTGGCCGGTCTGTTCCTGGGCTTCCGGGCCCCGGTCATCCAGACCGCCGAGTCGCGCATCGCCGAGTCGCTGAACTGGCGCACCATCCAGTTCCTGCTTGAGAACGCCGTGTTCCTGTTCATCGGGCTGAGCCTGTTCGGCATCTTCCAGGGTGTGGCCGACAGCGGCCCGGGGCTCTGGCCGACGGTGATCATCTCGGTGGTGCTGCTGCTCGCCATCTTCCTGTCGCGCTTCGGCTGGATGATGCTCACCACCTCGGTGTACCGCTACGGCCCGCAGTGGCTGCGCAACCGGGGGTGGAGCTGGCGCAACGGCATCGCGGTGTCGTTCGCGGGCATCCGGGGTGTGGTGACGCTCGCGGCGGTGTTCCTCTTGCCCGAGGAGACGCCGGAGCGGTCGTTCCTGCAGTTCCTCGCGTTCGTGGTGGTGGTGGGCACGCTCGTCGAGGGAGCCTTGCTGCCCTTCGTCATCCGTCGCCTGCGCCTGCCGCCGCCCGACTTCTCGCAGGAGATGACCGAGGTGCACATGCTCATGGCCGAGGCCCAGAGTCAGGGTCTCGCCCGGCTCGAGAACGAGGTGACGGATGCGGTCGACCAGCGAGTGGTCGACCGTCTGCGCCTGAACGCCCGGTTTCTCACCGATGCGCTCGAGAACCCCGCGCCCGACGGCGTCGAACCGCCCGCGAAGGACTACAACCGGCTGCGCCGCCTGATGATCGAGGCCGAACGCCAGGCCGTGCTGCAGGCGAGGTCGGAGGGGCGGTACCAGGAGCGGGCCGTGAAGTCGGTGCTGGCGAAGATCGACGTGGAGGAGACGGAACTCAACATCGGGAAGCCGCCGCGGTGAGCAGGTCGGGCGGGGCCGCTGCGGGCTCGCGCCGCTTTCAGTTCGTCTATCGCGCGGGACTCGTGCTCAAGGGTGTGGACGGCTCGCTCGAACTGCTCGCGGGGCTGGCCCTGCTGCTGTTCCCGCACGCCCTGGCGCGGCTGATCGCACCGCTCGCCGTCTCGGAGGCGGGGCCGCATCCGTATCTGAACGCGGTGGCCTACTGGGTGGGGCGGGCCGACCACGAACTGCTGGCCGGAGACCACCTGTTCGCGGTGGTGTTCCTGCTGCTGCACGGGATCGTGAAGCTCGTGCTGGTGTACTGCCTGCTGCGGCGGTTCCAATGGGTGTACCCGTGGGCGCTCGGGGTGCTCGGCGCGTTCGCGCTGTATCAGGGGTACGTACTGGTGGTGAGGCCCACCGTGGGCATGGCCGTGCTCACCGTGATCGACCTCGTGATCATCTGGCTGGTGTGGCGGGAGTGGCGGATGGTGCGACGCCAAGCGGCCGAGCCGCCCGGTGCAGACGCGGCCGAGCCGCCCGGTGCAGACGCGGCCGAGCCGCCCGGCACCGGCGACGGAGCCGGAGCCGGCGTCAGCGGCGCGCGGCCAGGAAGCCCTCGATGAACGCGGCCGTGTCGTGCCAGTTCTCGACCGCGAACGTGTCGACGCCCATGGCCTTCACGGGGTAGTCGTTGCCGCCCTCGTCGAGGCGGTCGCCCACGAAGAGCATGTCGTCGAGCGCGATGCCCGTGAGCTCGGAGAGGCGGTTCATGCCGTAGGCCTTGTCGATGCCCTCGCGGGTGATGTCGACCGAGGTCGACCCGCCCGAGCGTACCTCGAGGTCGGGCAGCAGGGCCGCGACGGCGGCGCGCAGGCGCTCCTTCTTCTCGCCCGACGGGTCCCAGGCCGACTTGATGTCGACCGGGGCGGCCTGCCCGAGCGCCGAGAACGTGATCTGCGAACCGCGGTCTTCGAGCACGGGGCCCCAGGTCTCGGTCTCCCAGAGGCCCAGGCGCTTGGCCTCGGACTCGAGGGCCTGCTGGGCGCGCTGCTTCTGGTCGTCGCTGAGGTTCTCGGCGTAGACCTGCGTCCAGCCGCCCTCGTAGCGGTAGTACTGGGTGCCGCAGGTGGGCATGAGGTGCAGGCGTTCGAGCCGGTCGCCCGCCTCCGCCGGGAGGTTGGCCACCAGCTGCGACTCGAACTGGCCGAACTGGCCGCCCGAGATGACGCACACTGGTACAGCGTCGAGCAACTCGACCAGCAGTTCGGCCATGCGGGGGTCGAGGGGCGCCTTGGAGGGCGCGAGCGTGTCGTCGAGGTCGAAGGCGACCAGGCGGACGTTCGTCGTCACAGGGGAGTACTCCTCGCGTCGCGATCCGGCCCGGCCGAAGGGGCCGTCAGATCGAAGGGGGCTGGGTTCCTGGCGAGGATAGCAGGTCGTCGATCCTGCTCGCGGGCAGCGGAGGCGCGATCAGGAAGCCCTGCGCGAAGGTGCAGCCCATGTCGCGCAGCAGCGACCGCTGGGCCTCCTCCTGCACACCCTCGGCCACGCTGTCGCAGCCGAGTTCACGGGCGAGGCCGACGGTGGCCCGCACCAGCGATTGGGCGCGCGCATCCGTTTCCATCGAGGAGACGAAGCTGCGGTCGATCTTGATCTCGTCGACCGCCAGGCCGTGCAGGGCGCTGAGCGAGTTGAACCCGGTGCCGAAGTCGTCCAGCGAGAGCCGCACCCCCGCAGCCCGAAGCGGTTCCAGGGCCGCCAGCGCCTGGTCGATCTCGGCCACCTGGGTCTGCTCGGTGATCTCGAGCGTGAGCGCCGACGGCGGCAGCGACCGGCGGGCGAGGGCGGGCAGCACGTCGGCCACGGCGGCCTCCGCTCCGATCCAGGCCGCCGAGACGTTCACGGCCACGGTCAGGGGGGTGCCCCGCGCAGCCCATCGTGCCGCGTCGTCGAGCGCGAGCGACAGGATGCGCGTGGTCCACTGCTCGGTGGCCTCGGCCTCGTCCAGCAGCGGCACGAAGTCCTCCGCGCCGAGCAGGCCGCGCCCGGGGTGGTTCCACCTCGCCAGGGTCTCGACCCCCTCGATCGCTCCCGTGGACAGGCGGGTCTTGGGCTGGTAGAGCACCACGATCTGCTCGAGCGAGGCCGGGTCGCGCAACTGGTTCAGCGTTCGCCGGAGCCGCGCCCGTTCGGCGTTCAGTGCCGCGCTCCGCCGCCGCACCGTCACCGACACCACGGTGGCCAGCAGCGCCGCCGTGGCCAGGGCGACCGCGATGACCGAACCACCCACGAGCGGGCCCACCACGAGAACCACGAGGGCGGCCACCATCGACGCGAGGGACAGCAGGGTGCCGGTGGTGGTGGCCGAAGCCCGACGCACCACCGGATGCGGGTGCTCGGTGCTCCGGCAGATCCAGACGACGATCAGGAGCACCCCCACCACCCACCCCGCATCGAGGGGCGTGCCGGTGCCGGTGTCCCCGGCGGCCGAGCGGAGGGCGAACAGCACGTCGGTCACCCCGAACAGGGCGATCCCCAGCACCAGCGGCACCCAGGGCGTGTGGGTGCGGTCGGAGGCACGCAGGCCCACGAGCGCCGCCAGCAGCAGCAGGTCGAGCGCGGGGAACGCCACCGAGAACGCGATCAGCACGGTACCGGTGCCGGAGGCCGCCACCTCGAACACCGGGGTGAGCACGAGCGCCAGCACCGCGGCGAACCCGAGCGAGCCGATCAGGGCGTCGAAGACGATGGCCGAGCTGCGGCTCCGCAGATGCCGGCTCGCCAGCACGACGACGGCGGCGAGCAGCAGCAGCGAGAAGGCCAGATAGGCCACGTCGGCCAGGAGCGTCGACTCGTCCCGGCCGTCACCCACGAGCACATCGGCCACGAGCGCCGTCGTGATGGCCGCGGAGGCGAGTGCCGGGGCTGCGGACGGCCCCCGGCTGAGCAGTACCGCCGTCCAGCAGGTCGCCACGACGGCCAGCTCCGCGGCCAGCCGCACGACGGTGCTGACGACGGGAGGAACGCCCGGTACGACCAGTGTGACGACGACGGCGAGCATCAGCGCCCCGAGCAGCCACCCGAGCGCGCGGACGGACGGCCGTGAGTCTCCTCGCAGCAGGGTGCGTGTGCGCTCTCGCCACCGAGTCATCGCGTCAGCCACCACCCCCGCCCGATGCTGAGCGTAGCGGCCCGCGGCCCCGCCCGACCAGAAACACGGGTCAGTCGAAGCCGACGACCGTGTCTCCCCAGGCCGCCCGGATGGCCCGATCGGGGTCGTCGACCACGCGCTCGCCGTGATCGAACACCATCGTCGCCCGGCGATCGGTGTCGTACTGCGGCCACTCCGGCCCGGCCTCGCCCTCGAACGCCGTGAGGCCGGCGGGGTCGCCCGATTCGGCGAAGCACAGCCAGCGGCGCTGGATGGCCTCCGACAGCCGGCGCGCCTCGGCGAGCCCGCCCAGGCGGAAGCTCGGGTCGCGTCGCGTGAGTGCCAAGGTGCCGAACACATAGGCGATCTCGGCTCCGTGGGTGGCTCCGATGCCGAGCAGCGTGAGGGCGGGGGTGGAGTGGTCGAAGCGGTACATCCAGGTCGGGGCCGCCCGGCTGTGGGCGGCGGCGAGCCACACCGAGGGCATCCTGAACCCGGCGTCGCGCGACAGCTCGGCGGGTGTGCGGTGCCGGGGGAAGCGCGGGTACGCGGCCTCCACCCGGCCCTCCACGTCGGCGAACTCCGGATGCCCGTCGGCCAGCTCCACGAACATGGCATGCACCGAATCGGCCGTGATGGGCATCAGGGGCGACTTCATCAGGCGGAACAGCGACGCCTCGTCGTGGTTGGTGCCGATGATGAGCGGAACCGGCAGCTGCCGGCCGGCCTCGTACACCTGCACCGGATGCGCGGGCACGAGCTCGCCGTCGACCACGGGCGCGAAGGCGAGCGTGCCTGGTGCCTCGGCCGAGACGTTCTGCACGAGTTCGAAGGCCGCGCCGCTGAGTCGCTCGGCGGGCAGGGCGCGCAGCCGTTCGCCGGCGTCGGCCGCATCCGGATCGATGCCGACCAGCCCGAGGAAGCGGCGGGCGACCATCGTGGCCCGGGCGAGCCCGTAGACGCTCGTGGCGGGGGAGCTCTCGGCGATGGCGCGGTGCACGAGGCCCTCGGCGGCCGGCGAGGCGAGCAGCGTGGTGACGCACCCGGCCCCCGCGGACTCGCCGAACAGGGTCACGTTGCCCGGGTCGCCGCCGAAGGCCTCGATGTTCTGCTGCACCCAGGTGAGGGCCGCGACGAGATCGCGCAGCGCCACGTTGGGTTCGAACGGCGCGTTGCCCTCGCCGGGGTGGATGGTCGAGAAGTCGAGGAAACCGAGGGCGCCGAGCCGGTAGTTCACGCTCACCAGCACCACCTCGCCGCGCTGCACGAGCTGGGTGCCGTCGAAGAGCGGTTGGGCGCTCGTGCCCGCCACGTAGGCGCCGCCGTGCACCCACACCATCACCGGGCGGGGAGCGGCGGCGGGGCCGAGGGCGGCATCGGGCGACGGTGCCAGTACGTTCAGACTCAGGCAGTCCTCCGACTGGCCGAGGCCTTCGGGCAGCCGCATGGCGGGGTTCTCGTGCTGCGGCGCAGCCGGGCCGAACTGCACCGCGTCGCGCACACCTGGCCAGGGGGCGACCGGCTGCGGTGACCGGAAGCGCAACGGTCCCACCGGAGCGGCCGCATACGGGATGCCCCGCCAGCTGCGCAGACCCTGCCGGAGCGTGCCGCGCACGGCACCCGAGGAGGTCTCGACGAGGAGCGGATCGCCCGGGGCGGCTGGCATGGGGCCACTGTAGCGATTGAATGGAGGGGTGAACCACGATTCCCCCGCCCTGCCCGCCGCACTCTCCGCCGACGACGCGGCATCCGTCGCCCTGGTGCAGGCCCTCCGCGACGACCTCGTGGCGGCGCGGTACCGCGTGGACGTGCTCGACGGGCTGTGGGGCCCGTCGGCCGCGGCCGCCCTGTTCCGCGGGCGGCGGCTGCCGGCCTCGCGCGCCATCGGGCGGGCCCGCGCCTCGGGATCGGGCGTCTCAGCCGTGATGACGCTGGCGCAGCTCTTCCTGCTGGGCGAGACGGTGTCGGCCGACGACCTGGCGGCGGCGCTGCCACGGCTCGGGGTCGACGGCGCCGTGGCGCTCGGCTTCGTCGGCGAGGCGCCGGCACCCGGCACGGGCTACCGGGCCCTGCTCGACCTGCGCCCCTACAGCTTCGTCGACACGCTCGGGGCGGGCAGCTGGTGGATCGCCTCCGACCTCGGCGAGACCGTGCTCGGCCGCGCCCTCGACGAAGACCACGTGCTGGGTATCGGCGGGGCGTCGACCACGCTCTCGGGCCTCATGATCGCCTCGCCTGTCGACTCGGTGCTCGACCTGGGCACCGGATGCGGCATCCAGGCCCTGCACGCGGCGCGTCATGCACGCCGGGTGGTGGCCACCGACATCTCGCGCCGGGCCCTCGCCATCGCCGCGTTCAACGCGCGGCTGAACGGGGTGACGAGCATCGAGTTCCGGCATGGCAGCCTGTTCGAGCCGGTGGTGGGGGAGCGGTTCGACCGCATCGTGTCGAACCCGCCGTTCGTGATCACCCCGCGGCGGGAGGGCGTGCCGGTTTACGAGTACCGTGACGGCGGGCTCGTGGGCGACGCGCTGGTGGCCTCGGTGGTGCGCTCGGCCGGCGAGCACCTCACGCCGGGTGGCATCGCCCAGATGCTCGGCAACTGGGAGTACGGAGCGGAAGACGGGCTCGAGCGGGTGCGCGGCTGGATCGAGGGCGGCCCCGTGCCGCTGGACGCCTGGGTGATCGAACGCGATCGGCAGGATGCCCCGCTGTACGCCGAGACCTGGATCCGCGACGGAGGCACCCGGGCCGGCACCGACGACTTCGACGCGCTCTACGCCGAGTGGCTCGACGACTTCGAAGAGCGCTCGGTGCGCGAGGTGGGGTTCGGCTACCTGCTGCTGCGCCGGCCGCCGGAGCCCTCGGGCCCGGCGAGGCCGGCCGCTCCCACGCTCGCCCGGTACGAACGGCTCGAGGCTGCGGTGGGCAGCAACCCGGTGGGCCTCGGCGCCCATCTCGCGGCCTGCCTCGCCGGTCACGACTGGCAGGTGCACCGCACCGACGACGAGGTGCTGGCCGCGGTGCTGGTGTACGCCTCCGACATCACCGAGGAGCGGCACTACTGGCCGGGCCACGACGACCCGGTGGTGATGACGCTCCGGCAGGGCGGCGGGTTCTCCCGCTCCGTCGACCTCGACACCGGGCTCGCCGCGTTCATCGGCGCCTGCGACGGCGACCTCTCCGCCGCCGCGATCATCGGGGCCATCTCGCAGGTGCTCGAGGTCGACGAGGCGGCGCTGCGGGGCGAACTGGTGCCGCGCATCCGCTCGCTCGTCGACGACGCCATCCTGCTGCCGGCCTCCTGACTCCGGATGCGCGGCACCGGTCGCGACCGGTGTCGCACGCGGCGGGTCGGCTTCAGCGGGCCCACAGTCAAAGCACAGAAGCCGTGACCAGACTTGAGTCGAGCGACCGGCACACGGCGCCGGCGCAGATCGGAGCGATCAGCATGGGATTCCTTGACCGACTGCTTGGCCGGGAAGAACCGCAGAACACTCCCGCGTACGGTGCGCCGGCCCAGGCCGGCTACGGCCGGTCGGCGCCTCCGGCGGCTCCGGCCGATCCGCAGAACGCCCCGCAGCGCTCCGACGACGAGATCGCGGTCGAGCGCTACCGCTATCTGCTCCGCACCGCGCCGCCCGAGACCATCGAACAGGTGCACGAGGAGGCGTTCACGAAGCTGACCCCCGAGCAGCGACGCATCCTGTTCACGCAGCTCAGTGAGAACGCGCCGGCCGGCGAGCAGCCGCGCGGCGACGATCCCCGATCGCTCGCGCAGGCGGCCACCCGCTCCGAGATCCGCCAGCCCGGCACCATGGAGCGCGCCTTCGGCGGTGCCGGCCGCGCCGGCGGAGGTGGCGGCATGGGCTTCGGCTCGATGGTGGCCGGTTCGCTGCTGGGCACCGTGGCGGGCTACGTGATCGGTTCGGCGCTCGTGAGCGCCTTCCTGCCGCCGATGGGCGGAGAAGACCAGGCCGCGGCCGACGGCGGCGACACCGGCGACGGCAGCGGTGACGCCGGGTCCGACGGCGGCGACGCCGGAGCGGGCGACGCCGGCAGCACCGACGCCTCGGCGGCGGGCGACGGCGGCGGCGACTGGTCGGGCGGAAGCGGCGACTTCGGTGGTGGCGACTTCGGTGGCGGCGGCGATTTCGGCGGGGGCGACTTCGGCGGCGGCTTCGACTTCTGACCCGTGCTGTTCATGAGCGCGGCGCGCCGCGGGATGGATAGGGTGACTGTATGACCGACCTGCGCATCGTCGAGCACGAGCAAGACGACATCGTGACCTACTACGTCACCACCGATCTCAACCCCGACGACTTCCCGGGTGCGCCTTCGCTCGGCCCGTTCGACACGCGGGCCGAGGCCGAGCAGGCGCAGAAGGAGTGGGACCAGGAACTCGTCGACGACGCGGACACCGATCCCGCCACCGGCGCTCCGACGGTTCTCTGAGCCTTGCCGGGAATGAACGACTACGACAGTCGCCCCTGGCTGAAGAGCTTCTCGCCCGAGCTCGCCCCCACCATCGGCGAGCCCGAGTTCGGTTCGCTCGGCGAACTGGTCGACGCCACCTGCCGTCGCTTCGCCGACAAGACCGCCTACTCCAACCTCGGCCATGAGCTGAGCTTCGCCGACGTCGGGCGGCTGAGCGACCAGTTCGCCGCCTTCCTGATCGGTGAGCTGGGCCTGGCCAAGGGCGACCGCATCGTGGTGCAGAGCCCGAACCTGCTGCAGTACCCGGTGGCGGTGTACGGAGCCCTCAAGGCGGGCCTCGTGGTGGTGGGCGCGAATCCGCTCTACAGCGCGAGCGAGATGAAGAAGGTGTTCATCGACTCCGGCGCCGTGGCCATCGTGGCGCTGGCCAACTTCGCCGACAAGCTCGAGAAGATCATCGCCGAGACGTCGCTCAAGCACGTGGTGCTCACCGAGGTCGGCGACCTGCTGCCGCCCGTGAAGCGCGTGGTCACCAACTTCGTGGTGAAGCGGGTGCGCAAGCTGGTTCCGGCGCACGGGTTGCAGGCCACCATCTCGTTCCGTGACGCCCTCGCGGCCGGCGCTCGCCGCGCATCCGTCGCCCTGCCCGCCGTGGCGGCCGGCGACACCGCACTGCTGCAGTACACCGGCGGCACCACGGGCGGCACGAAAGCCGCGGTGATCACCCATGCCAACCTGCTCGCCAACCAGGCCCAGATGCTCGCGCCCATGAAGCTGCGGCTCACAGCCGGCGAGGAGACCATTCTCACCGCGCTGCCGCTCTACCACATCTTCTCGCTCACGGTGAACGGCCTGGCCTTCTTCGCGTTCGGCTCGCACAACGTGCTCGTGACGAACCCGCGCGAGACCGCCGACCTGGTGAAGACGCTGGGCGCCACCAAGCCCACCGTCTACATCCTGGTGTCGACGCTCGCGGCCCAGCTGCTCGAGAGCGAGGCCTTCAAGGCGCTCGACTTCACCCGGCTGAAGCTCGCGGTGGCCGGCGGCATGGCGGTGCGCGGCGCCACCGCGACGGCCTGGCGCGAGGCCACCGGCAGCGACATGCTCGAGGGCTACGGCCTCACCGAGGCCTCACCCGTGGTGTGCGTGAACCCCACCTGGGAGCATCCGCGGGTGGGCACCATCGGCCTGCCGCTGCCCTCCACCGACATCGAGCTGCGCGACGACGACGGAAACCCCGTGCCCCTCGGCGAGCCCGGCGAGCTCTGCGTGCGCGGCCCGCAGGTGATGGCGGGCTACTGGAACCAGCCCGAGAACACCGACGAGGTGCTCGCCGACGGCTGGCTGCGCACGGGAGACGTGGGCACCATGAGCGACGACGGCTACATCACCATCGTCGACCGCAAGAAAGACCTCGTGGTGGTGTCGGGCTTCAACGTGTACCCCAGCGAGATCGAAGAGGTCGCGATGGCGCACCCGAAGGTGAAGGACGCGGGGGCCATCGGGGTGCCCGACGAGCACTCAGGCGAGGTGGTGGTGCTCTTCGTGGTGCCGGCCGACCCGTCGCTCACCGAGGACGAACTGCGCCAGTACTTCAAGGGCGAGCTCGCGGGGTACAAGCGACCCAAGCGCATCGTCTTTCGCGACGAGCTGCCGAAGACGAACGTGGGCAAGGTGCTGCGCCGCGAGCTGAAGGCGCTGCTCTAGCTGCCGTCGGCCGCCACGCGCGCGACCGCAACCAGCGACTCCTATTGCCAGGTGGCGGTGTCGGGGTCGATGCCACGCGCGCGTGCGCCGGCGTCGATGATGCGACGCAACCACGAGGCGAGCCCGGTGCGGACGCCGTCGTAGTGTGCGGTGTATGCGGGATCGGCTTCATACATGCGGCCGAGGACGACCTGCATCTGCCGGGTGATCGGGAAGTAGGCGGAGAATACCTCGCGGTGCAGCTCGACGAGAGCGTCCGCGGCTGGGCTGCCGGGTTCGACACCAGCATCCATGGCGTCGGCAAGGGCCTGATCAAGCGCGGCCGACGCATCGGCGACGGCCTGCCAGTCGTCCACGGTGCGTGATGCGGAGCGTTCGGCGTAGTGCCTCCACTCCGGCGTATCGCCGTAGAGTTGCCGCGCCTCAGCCGGCCACTGCGGATTCCATCCAGGCCCGAACGTCGCGGTCTGCTCCTCAGCGGTCATGAGCAGCCCGTGCTCGTGGGCGTCGACCATCCGGGCCAGGTCATCGCCCAGCCTGCTGAGATGCTCGATCCGCGCCGCAAGCCGGGCCTGCTGGGCACGCAGCGCACTGACGACAGCCGCACTCGGATCGTCGAGGACGCTCCGAATGGCTTCCAGGTCGAGCCCCAGCTCGCGGTAGACGACGATGCGCCGCAGTCGCTCGAGGTCGCCTTCGGCATAGAGCCGGTACCCGGCAGCTGACCGTGACGACGGCCTCGCAAGGGCGATCTCGTCCCAGTGATGCAGCGTCCGGACCGTCACGCCCAGGCGCGCTGCGGCCTGACCGACGGTCAGGTGCACGGCGTCGCTGTCATCAGGCATGCACTCCATTCTTCTCGCCCTCGGTGTCCGGGGCGGTGATGCCGATCGCTTCGAGGTTCTTGGCGGTCTGGCCGGCCGGCTCGAAGGGTTTCGCGGCAGTGAAGACGACCCGCACCTTCTCCGGCGTGATCACCTCGACATCCCGGGTGCCCCAGGGCGTGTCCCGCGGCTCGCTCACCACGCCCGCGTCGTGGGCTCGGCACGCGGCGACGAGGGCGTCGATCTGGTTCAGGACGCACGCGAAGCTGAAGCTCACCGGCGGTACCTCACCCGGAGCCGACGCGGTCGGGACCAGCAGGACGTCCTGAAAGGCCCACCGGCGCAGGTGCACGAGCGTGCCCGGCGCGGTGAACAGCTCGAAGAAGTCCAGGCCGCGGGTCCAGAAGTCGACGGAAGCGGCCAGGTCGGTTGTCGGGATCGTCACGAACGACGGCATCCCGTAGATGCCGTGGAATGGCTCAGGCGCGACCGCGTCGGGGCTGGGGGCCGGGACCGGGCTCATCTCGAAGGCGTCGTAATAGTTGCTCATGGGCTCCATGCTCTGCCCTGACGCAGCGTGAGGGTCAACTCGGGGAGCTCTGGGACCAACCGGTTGGCCCGGCACGACTAGGCGACAGCCGACTCGATTCCGGATGCGCGCCGCTCGGCGACGGGGCCGGTCGTCGCAGCGCCGGCCACGACAGCGCCGGTCGTCACAGCGCTCGGGCCCATCACCGCCGCGGCACCCGCGCCTGTCCCGCGCCCCAGGAACGCGCTCGCGGCCGCCCGCCGGAAGTGCCGCATCGCCCGGCCCCAGAACACCGCGGGCCGCAGGCCTCCCGCCCGCAGCGCCGGCCCGTGGTCGACCGCCACCACCGTGGCCGCCCCGGCCGCCACCACCCAGGCGGCCGCGGCCGCGAGCATCCGCACGCCCGCGGGCACACGCCGGAGCCCCACCTGCAGCTGTGCGATCTGGAAACGGATGTGCTCGACCTCATCGGTGAGCACCCGGCGCGCCACCCCGCGCAGAACCGGGTCGGCCGAGCGTTCGAGCGCGGCGAAGTACTCCAGCGCCACCGTCTCGGCGATCAGGAACAGGGTCACCTCGGTGCGCAGGCCCATCAGCCGGCGCAGACGCACGAACGCGGCATCCGACCAGTGCTCGTGCAGCGGGCCCACTCCGAACCGCCGCAACGCCCGGCCGAACAGGGCGGAATGCTTCTGCTCCTCGGCCACGAAGAGCTCCAGCGCCGTGTCGTAGTCGCGGTCGAACCGCCGGCGCGCCTTCGACCGGAGCCCTTCGCCCTCGCCGCTCTCGCCGAGCTCGAAGCGCTGCAGCGACCGGGCGATCGCTGCGATGTCGGCCGCCGGGAGCGGCGAGATCGCGCCCCACGGGATGGTGCGATCGAGCCGGTCGTGCCGGGCGGTGTTGCGCGAGAAGTACTCGGCCCACGCGGTGAAAGGCCCGGTCTCGGAGAATTCGTGCGTCGTCATGATCGCTCCTTGCGGTAGTCTGTGAGCGGTTAACGTATCGAATAACGATATGAAATGCACGACTTTCGATAGAAATTCAGCCGAGGAGGCACAATGTCACGACCGCTCATCGGCGCGCTCCGAGCCATGCTCGTGCTGCTGTTCGCGGGGGCCGTTCTCGCTCAGGTGTTCACCCGGCAGCTCTCCGGAGCCGTGCTCGTCGACCCGGCCGCCACCGTCGTCGCGGTGCTCACCGTGCTGGGGCTCGTCTGCATCGAGGTGGTGCTGGTGTGCGTGTGGGCTCTCGTGGGCCTCGCGGGCGATGCACGGCTGTTCGCCACCGGCCGGCACTCCGAGCGCTGGGTCGACATCGCCATCGGTGCGCTGTCGGTGGGCGCGGCGCTGTCGACCGTGGGCCTGGTCTACCTGCTCGCCACGGGTGCGGCCGGCAGCTCCGAGGGTCTCACCGTGGTGGTGCTCGCCGCCGCGGTCGCCGCCGCGGCCTGCGCCCTCGCGCTCCTGGTCACGGTGATGCGGCACCTGCTGCACGCCGCGGCCGAGCTGCACGACGAGCTCGCCGAGGTGGTGTGATGCCCATCGTCATCAACCTCGACGTGGAGCTGGCGAAGAAGAAGATGTCGGTCGGCGACCTCGCCGCCGCCGTGGGCATCACCCCGGCGAACATCTCCATCCTCAAGAACGGCCGCGCCAAGGCGGTGCGCTTCTCCACGCTCGACGCCATCTGCTCGGTGCTGGGCTGCCAGCCGGGCGACATCCTGAGCTACGTCGACAACGCCAGCCCGGGCGGGCAGCAGCCCTAGGCGGATGCGCGCCGCAGCACGACGGTGACGGCGACCACGGCGGCCACCACCACCGCGATCAGCAGCACCACCACCCCCAGCGACAGCGCCGGAGCCGCCAGGGGGAGCAGCAGCAGGATCACGGCGGCACCGAGGCTGAGCGCCGGCGGGATGACGGTGGGCCCCGTGAGCGGCCGGTAGAGCACCCACATCAGCACCACGAACACCGCAACCGGAACCGCCACCGCGTACGCCGCGACCGTGACGGGCGCCTCGACGTGGTGGCCGATCGACTCGACGCCCACCTCGAGGCCGGCACCCAGCGCCGCGAGCGCGGCGAACAGCAGGTAGTGCCCGTAGCCCCAGAAGTACGACCAGGAGCGCCGTCGCTCGAGCCCCTCGTGGGCCGGTTCGAGAAAGTACACCCACCACAGACCGAACAGCAGCGCCAGGCCCGAGGCGGCCACGAGCACGAACTCGCCGGTGGCCGAGCCCGCGCTCAGCACGCCCTGCACGGCCGAGCTCGAGGCCGCCACCGACTCACCGAGCAGGATGATGGTGAACAGCGAATAGCGCTCGGCCACGTGATGCGGGTGCCAGGCGATGCGACGGTTGCGCTCGGCGAAGGCCGGCACGGCCAGCTCGCAGAGCGCGAGCAGCACGAACACGGCCGTCTGCGCTGCGGTCGGCCAGCCGGCGGTGGCGAACAGCCGAACGATCCAGAGGGCCTGCACCACCGAGATGCCGATCGCATAGCCCAGCGCCGTCGATCGGCCGTCGGCATCCTGAACTGCTGCGCGCAGCCACTGCGCCACCATCGCCAGCCGCATGATGAAGTAACCCAGCGTGATGAGACGCCAGTCGTCGTCGTCGAAGGCCCCCGGCACCCCGGAGGCCAGCACGAGCACGCCGCCCATCTGAAGCATGGTGAGCAGCCGGTAGGGCACGTCGTCGGTGTCGTACGCCGAGGCGAACCAGGTGAAATTGAGCCAGGCCAGCCAGATGGCGAAGAAGACCATCAGGAAGTTCGGCAGGGCCGACGAGATCTCGTTCTCGGCGATGGCCGCCGCCAGCTGGGCGACGATTGAGGCCACCGCCACCACGAAGGTGAGGTCGAAGAGCAGTTCGAGGGGCGTGGAGACGCGACCCTCTTCGTGGATGCTGCGTCCGCGCATCCGGAGCACGGGCACGATGGCGCGGCGCCGGCCCGGGGGAGCGGCGGCGGTGCTCGAGGCCCCGCTCACGCCACCCTCGCTCACTGCCCCGAGGTGACGATCAGCAGCACGAACTGCGCCACGACGGCGCCCACCCCGAGCGCGAGCAGGATCCAGCCCGTGGTGCGCAGGGCCCGGCCCTCGTGCGACGGGTCGTCGATGCGCCCGATGGCGGGGTCGCGCGGGTTCACGTGCACCGTCACGTCGTCTCCGGGCTCGGGGGAGTGCGACTGATCGTCATCGCACGGAGCCTCGTAGAGAGCGCCGTCGTCACCCAGCCAGCGGTACACGAGCGCGCCGCTGTCGTTCAGCACCACCACCCCGAGGGTCTCGGGCCAGTTGCGGTAGAACGCACCGCGCACGTAGCCCACCACCAGCAGCACCGCGCCGAGGGCCACCCCGATCCAGCTGAACAGCTCGGTGATCAACGAGGCTGCGTCGACCGGATCGTCCATGCTGCAACCCTATTGGCTGGCGTGGCGTCAGTAGAGTGTCGGCATGAACGGCGTTCAGCTCCTGCTCGTGATCGTCGGCGCGATCGCTGTGACGGGAATCGCCCAGCGGCGCGGCCTGCAGCCGGCGTTGGTGATCACTCTGGTGGGCTTCGCGGCCTCGTTCATCCCGGGGTTCACCGGCCTCGAGCTCGATTCCGAGATCATCCTCGGCATCGTGCTGCCGCCGCTGCTCTACTCGGCGGCCCTGAACTTCTCGTTCATCTCCTTCCTGAAGAACCTGCGGCCGATCATCGGGCTCGGCGTCGGCCTCGTGGTGGTCACGGCGCTGGTGGTCGGCGTCTTCGCCTCGTGGGTCGTGCCGGCGCTCACCCTCGGCACGGCGATCGTGCTCGGCGCGATCGTGGCGCCCCCGGATGCGGTGACGGCCGTCGCGATCGGCACGAAGCTGGGCCTACCGAGACGGGTGATGTCGATCCTCACCGGTGAGAGCCTCGTGAACGACGCGGCCGCCCTCACCCTGTTCTCCATCGCGGTGTCGGCCGTGGTGGGCACGCACGCCTTCATCGACAGCCCGGTGCTGCTGTTCCTCTACAGCGCGGGCGTCGGCATCGGAGTGGGTCTCGTGCTCGCGGGGGTGGCCACGCTCATCCGTCGCTTCCTGAACGACCCGCCGCTGGAGACCGTGCTCGGCCTGATCGTGCCGTTCGCGGCCTACCTGCTGGCCGAGCAGTTCGAGGCCTCCGGCGTGCTCGCGGTGGTGGCGGCGGGCTTCGCCATCGGCGCCACCTCGCGGCGCGCCGGCTACGCCACCCGCCTGCAGGAGCGCGACGTGTGGTCGTCGATCGACGTGCTGCTCGAGGCCTTCGTATTCGCCTACATGGGGCTTCAGCTGCGGTTCGTCATCCAGGACGTTCAGGAGGCGGGTGGCGACGACTCGCTCTGGCAGGTGTTCGGGGCAGCACTGCTCGTGCTCGTCGTGGTGCTGCTCATCCGGCCCGTCTGGGTGTTCGCGTCGTTCGGGCGCAACATCGTCACCGACCGGTTGATGCGGCGCAAGGTGGCGAGCGACGAACGGATGCGCGCGCGAATCGAGCGCGAGAACGCCGCCAGGGCGGCCCGCGGGCGCAAGCCGCGACAGTTCCCCGTTTTCCTGTCGTGGAAGGAGAGCGTGGTGGTGTCGTGGACCGGCATGCGGGGCGTGGTGACGCTGGCCGCCGCCGCCGGTGTGCCGCTCGCGCTGGCCGACGGCACGCCGTTCCCGGGGCGCGCGGAGATCCAGGCCATCGCCTTCACGGTCGCCGTGGGCACCCTGCTGGTGCAGGGGCTGACGCTGCCGGTGCTGATCCGCTCGCTGAAGCTGAGCGACCCCGAACAGGAGGCCATCGACCTGGAGCAGGCGGAGCACGCCGTCACGGTGGCCCGGGAGGCCTCGACGGAGGTATTCGCCGAGTTCATGCGGAACCCGCCGCCCGGTCTGCCCCCGGAGGTGGTGAAGGGGCTCGAGGAGCGCGTGGCGCAGCGCTCGGAGCAGGCGGAGCGGGAGGTCGACCCCGCCACCACGGAGTTCGGGCAGCAGATGGGGGCGCTGCAGCGGCGGGTCATCCGGGCGCAGCGACTGGCGATCCTCCGGGAGCGCGACCGCAACCAGCTCGACGACGAGGCGGCGAGGGACTACCTGAAGAAGCTCGACTACCAGGAGGCGGCCATCGAGTCGCGGCTCGGCGACCGGCTGTGAGCAGCCAGAGGAGGACGACTTGATCATCACGGTGGGTGGGCACACGCCGGCGGTGCACGGCACGGCATGGATCGCGCCGACGGCGACCGTGATCGGCGACGTGCAGCTGGCGCCGGGCTCGAGCGTGTTCTACGGCGCCGTGCTGCGCGCCGACGGCGACCGCATCGTGCTCGGCGAGAACTCCAACCTGCAGGACAACGTGGTGGTGCACGTCGACCCCGGTCATCCGGCGGTCATCGGCTCGGGGGTGAGCGTGGGCCACGGCGCGGTTCTGCACGGCTGCACGGTGCAGGACGACTGCCTGATCGGCATGAACGCCACGGTGCTGAACGGCGCCGTGATCGGTGAGAGGTCGCTCGTGGCCGCCGGGGCGGTGGTGCTCGAGGGCACCGTGGTGCCGCCGGGGTCGCTCGTGGCGGGAGTTCCGGCGAAGGTGCGCCGGTCGCTCGGCGACGACGAGCGTGCCGGCATCCGTCGTAACGCGGAGACATATCTCGGGCATGTGACGGCCCACGCCCGCGCGGTGGTCGAGGACGGTACCTAGACTCGGAGGATGTCTGCACCACGCGTGTTCGTGATCCACGAGAACCCGGAGTGGCTGCCGCCGCTCGCCGCCGCCTTCGAGGCCGAGGGGGTGCCGCTCGAGGAGATCCTGCTCACCGAGGAGTCGCCGTTCGGCGGCATCGATCTCTCGTCGCCACCTGCGCCCGGCGTGTACTGGTCACGGATGAGCGCGTCGGCGCACACCCGCGGCAACCCGCACGCGAAGGAATACACCCGCGCCGTGCTGGCGTGGTTGCAGGCCGGCGGCGCCCGGGTCGTGAACGGCAACCCCGGGGCGTCGTCGGCCTCCGGGCTGCCCGTGATCGACCTCGAGGTGAGCAAGATCGCTCAGCACCTGCTGCTGTCGCAAGCGGGCTTCGACGTGCCGCGAACGGTCGCCGTGTTCGGCCGCGGCGGGCTGCCGGCGGCGGCGCGGCAGTTCGGGCTGCCGTTCATCTCGAAACACAACCAGGGCGGCAAGGGCCTCGGAGTGCGGCGCTTCGACTCGTACGAGCAGTTCGACGCCTACGTGGCCGGCCCGGAGTTCGAGGAGCCGATCGACGGCATCACCCTGCTGCAGGAGTACCTCGTCGCCGCCGAGCCCTTCATCACCCGGGCCGAGTTCGTGGGCGGCCGCTTCGTGTACGCCGTGCGCGTCGACACGTCGGCGGGCAGCTTCGAGCTGTGCCCGGCGGATGCCTGCGCAGTGCCCGGCTCGGCACCCCTGTTCTCGGTGCGGGACGGCTTCGAGACCGACCCGCTGGTGGCGCGGTACGAGGAGTTCCTCGCCGTGAACGGCATCGAGATCGCGGGCATCGAGTTCATGGAGACGCTCGACGGGCGGCGCGTGACGTACGACATCAACACGAACACGAACTACAACCCCGACGTCGAGGCGTCGAGTCCGGTGTCGGGGCCGCGGCGCATCGCCCAGTTCCTCGGCGGGTTGCTGGCGTCATCCGGTTCGGCCTCGCTCACCGGGGTGAGCGCCTGATGGCCGGCCTGCGATTCGGGTACTGGACCCCTGTTTTCGGTGGGTGGCTGCGCAACGTCGACGACGAGGAGACGCCGTTCAGTTTCGAGCACGTCAAGCGCATCGCGCAGACGGCCGAGCGCATCGGTTTCGATCTCACGCTCATCGCCGAGCTCAACCTCAACGACATCAAGGGCCAGGAGGCGCCGAGTTTCGACGCGTGGGAGCTCGCGGCGGCGATCGCGGCCGTGACCTCGACGCAGGAGATCATGACCGCCATCCGGCCGGGCTATCACCTGCCGGCGGTGGCCGCCAAGCGCGCTGCCACCATCGACGAGATCTCGGGCGGCCGCTTCTCGCTCAACGTGGTGTCGGCCTGGTGGGCCGAGGAGGCGCGCCAGTACGGCGGCATCTTCTCGGAGCACGATGACCGCTACCGGCGCAGCCTCGAGTTCGTGTCGGTGCTGAAGGGACTGTGGAGCGAGACGCCGTTCAGCTTCGACGGCGAGTACTACTCGCTCGAGGGCACCTACCTCTCACCCAAACCCCGACGTGCGCCCACGATCTATGCGGGCGGCGAAAGCGAGGGCGGCAAGCAGGCCATCTCGCGGTTCGCCGACGCCTACGTCACCCACGGCGGCACGCCCGACGAGCTGCGGGCGAAGGTGGCCGACCTCACCGCGCGGCGGGCAGCGGTGACCTCCACGCCCTTCTCGGCGTTCGGCATGGCGGCCTACGCCATCGTGCGCGACACCGAGGAGGAGGCGCAGGCCGAGCTCGAGCGCATCACCGACGTGCGCGGGGGAGCGGCCTACGAGTCGTACCAGGACTTCGTGTCGAAGTCGCAGCTCGACACCGCCGTCGACCTGCGCGACTACTCGGTGTCGAACCGGGGACTGCGGCCGAACCTGGTGGGCACTCCCGACCAGGTCGCGCGTCGCATCCGCTCGTTCTCGGAGGCCGGCGTCGATCTGCTGCTGCTTCAGTTCTCGCCCCACCTGCGCGAGATGGAGCGATTCGGCGAGCAGGTCATCCCGCGGGTGCGCGAGCTCGAGGCGCGAGCGGGCTGAGGCCAGGCATGCAGAAGGGGCGGTGACCGTTGTGGTCACCGCCCCTTCGTGGTGAGTCCGGCCGACGGATGACGCCGGCCGGACTCACCCGGTGTTACTCCGCGCGGGCTGCGCGGGTGCGGCGGGCCACCAGGAGCAGGCCGCCGGCAGCGAGCAGGAGGGCGATGCCTCCACCCGCCAGCGGTGCGACCGGGGCGCCGGTGTTGGCCAGCGAACCGTTCGAACCGTTACCGGCGGGGGTGCTGCCCGCGTTGACCGCCGTGATGGCGATCGTCGAGGTGGCGGTGGCGCTGACGGCCGAGTTGATCGTCTGCGTCGCGGTGATGCTCACCGAACCGGCGGCCAGCTGGCCGACCAGGGCGATCTTCCAGGTGCCGTTGGCCACGGTGGTGGTGCCGGCCGGCGAACCGTTCACCGCGAGGGTGACGGTGGCGCCGTCGATGCCGGTGCCGCTGACCGAGGTCGGGCCCTGGCCCTGGTCGTAGCCGGAGCCGTTCACCGGGTCGGTGATGGCCGGGGCGACCGGGACGACCGCGAACTTCACGGTCGAGGCGAGCGAGGTGAAGCCATCGGCGGTCTGCGTGGCGTTGACGGCGAACTGGCCGTAGCCGAGCTTCACATCGAACTTCCAGGTGCCGTCGGCACCGACCGTGGTGGTGCCTTCGACGTCACCCGTGAGGGTGATGACGGCGCCGGGCTCGCCCTTGCCGCTGATTCCCGAGACCGAGGTCACGACCGACTCGCCGTCAGTCGGGGAGGTGAACAGCGGAGAGGCCGGAACGACCTCGACCGAGAAGGTGCTGCTGGCCGACTTGTCGAAGCCGCGCTCGGCGTAGACCGTGTAGGTGTAGTCGCCTTCCTCGGCCGGAGCGGGGAACGCCCAGGTGCCGTCAGCCGCCGTGGTGGTCTTGAACGGTGCGCCCGAACCCTGCGCGGCGAAGACGGTCGAGCCGGCCGGAGCCGTACCCGTGATGGCTGCGCTGGTCGCGACCTTGCCGCCGTCGGCGGGCGAGGTCAGCGTGGGTGCGTCGAGGTGCAGTGCGACGGCGTAGCCGCCGGTCAGTGCGAGGCCGGCCTTGAGGTCGGCAGCCCAGACGAAGTCCTGGCCGTCGACGACGCCACCGCCGGAGAGCACGCCGACAGCAGCGCCGCCCTGCATGATGGCTCCACCCGAGTCACCGGGTGCCGCCTTCAGCAGGTTGCCGAAGCCGTAGACCTGGCGCTTCTCGCCCGCGTCGTTCGTGATGGTCGCCCAGCCTTCGACGGAGTCGACCGTTCCGGTGGTGAAGCCGGTGGTGCGGCCGCTCTTGAGCACCGGCTGACCGAGCTGAGCGGAGCCGACCGAGTCGACCGTGATGGTCGACGCGGAGAGGTCTTCACTGGCGGCGGTGCTCCAGTCGGTGACCTCGGGCAGAAGCGACAGGTCGTCGTTCGTCACGTCGATCGTCGAGATGTCGACGCTCTTCGTGTCGCCCTTGGTGCCGGGGGAGTTGTCCGCTCCGCCGAACTGCGCGAAGGCGAGAACACCGAGGTTCTGGGTGGGCTCGGCTTCGGAGCTGTCCGACGCGCCGCCGCCGGCAGGGTCGCCGGAGGGGAGGGTCAGGATGCTCTGCGTCGCGGTGCCGTCGAGCGTGCAGTGGCCGGCGGAGATCACGGCGGGGTCGCCCTCGGGCGACCAGCCGGTGAAGCCGATCGAGCAGAAGCCGCCCGACGAGGCGCCGGGAGCTCCGGCGAAGTAGCCGGCTCCGCCGACCACATCATCGGTGTCGTATGCCTGCAGCGGTGCGTCGAGAACGCGCACGGTCACGTTGCTCTTCGACTCCACGAGCGAGCGGGCGTCGGACGCGATCTGGTCGGCCGGCACGGTGCTGTAGATCACGACGTCGCCGTCAGCGCCCTTGGCCACGGCCTGGATCTGGTCGTCGACCAGCAGCGACTGCGCCAGCGTGTCGAAGGCCGGGCCGGATGTCGGTGCGACATCGTCTCCGTCAGCCGCGAAGGCGACCTGCCCGAATGCGCCGGTCATTCCGGCGATGGCAACTGTACCGACTGCGAGATACGCAAGTCTCTTCTTCAACGTCATCTATGACTTCCCCTGGTTCCATATATATGCAATCGGGGGCATAGCACTAGTTCAATTGAATGAAACTTCCCCCGGCTCTCGACCATATACAACAACTGTCCGAGAAGACAGGGGTACTGCGAAGAAACTCGCAGGTTTGTTGTGCTGGTGCGTTTTGACTGATCGGATGGGGAAATGTCTTCTCGTCCCGTTCTCTCGCTCGCCGCCCTCTCCTTCGCGGTGCTCGCCATAGCCGGCTGCGCATCGTCGCCGGCCACCGATTCGAGCGGCGCGGGGGAGGCGCCCGAGCCGGGTTCGAGTTCGGCGGCGGGGCCGGCGTCGGTGTCGGGCGAGTGGCGAGCGGATGCGCCACAGGAAGCGTGGCTGACGATCGACGAGGCGGGTGCCGTGACCGGGAGCGACGGCTGCAACGGGGTGAGCGGCACCGCCACGTTCGACACGGACGAGGTGACCTTCTCCCTGAACCCATCGACCCTCCGGGCGTGCATGGGGGTGACCGTGTCGTTCTCCCAGCTCGGGAGTGCGGTGGTCGACGGCGACGTGATGACGACGCGGGATGTGGCGGGGGCCGAGATCGTGGAGCTGCGCCGGCAGTAGGGAACCTCGTCGTCCGGTGCCTGTCAGGGGGCGGCGGTAGCGTGGATGCATGGTCTTTCCCCTGTCTGCACTGCCGGCCGCCGAGTCTGTGGTCGACGACGCGTTGCTGGCGCGCATCCGTTCTCGGGCCGCGGTGCACGACCGGGAGAACACCTTCCCGTTCGATGATCTTCGCGAGCTGACCGAAGTCGGTTACCTGCGCATGTTCGCGCCCGTCGAGCTCGGCGGGCTCGGCTTCGGCCTGGAGCGGGTCGCTCGCGAGCAGACCCGGCTGGCCACGGCAGCGCCGGCCACGGCCCTGGCCATCAACATGCATCTCGTGTGGACGGGCACGGCGAAGGTACTGCTCGATCGCGGCGACGACTCGCTCGCCTGGCTGCTGGACGACGCGGTGGCGGGCGAGGTGTTCGCCTTCGGCAACAGTGAGGCGGGCAACGACCTGGTGCTCTTCGGCTCCCGCACCCGGGCGGTGCCCCGGTCTGATGGGTCGTATGCCTTCACGGGTACGAAGATCTTCACCTCGCTCTCTCCGGTGTGGACGAGGCTCGGGGTGTTCGGCCTCGACGACTCCGACCCTGCGGCGCCGCTGCTCGTGCACGCGTTCCTCGACCGGCAGCCGGGCGTCGAGACCCTCTCCGACTGGGACACGCTGGCCATGCGCGCCAGCCAGAGCAACACCACGGTGCTGACGGATGCGGTGGCGGTGCCCTCGCGTGTCTTCCGGAAGCTGCCGGCCGGGCCGAGCGCCGACCCGCTCGTCTTCGGCATCTTCGCGAACTTCGAGGTGCTGGTCGCTGCCGTGTACACGGGCATCAGCCAGCGTGCCATCGAGTTGGCCGTCGAAGCGGCGCATCGGCGCACGTCGATGAAGGCAGCCGGCCGGGCCTATGCGCTCGACCCCGACATCCGGTGGAAGGTGGCCGAGGCGGCCATCGCGCACGACGGCATCCCCCCGCAGATCGAGGTGCTCGCCGCCGCGGTCGACCGGCTCGAGAACCGCGGGGCGGCCTGGTTCCCGGCACTCGTCGGCCTGAAGGTGCGCGCCACCGAGAGCGCCCGGTTCGTGGTGGATCAGGCGCTGCGAGTGTCGGGTGGATCGGCGATCTCGTCGTCGAGCGAACTCGGACGGCTGTACCGCGACGTGGTGGCAGGGCTGTTCCACCCGTCCGACGGGGAGTCGGCACACGCCACGGTCGCCAACGCGCTGCTCGGGCCCGTGCCGGAGTGAGCGGCGGGGTTCGTGGGCGGGCCTGGGCGCTCGCGGCGATGTTCGTGGCGGTGGCGATCACGGCGGCGGGATGCACGGGATTGGTGCTGTTCGGGTCGTCGGCATCGCCGGGGCCGGCCGGCTCGCCCGGGTCGGTGGCGGGCCATTCGGCGTCGTCGGGGGTCGAGGCGGCCGGGGCGGGCCGGGTTCGCGCTGCGTTCCCGGTGATGGCGCCGCGGGAGCGCATCCGGTTGTATGCCGAGATGCGGCTGTCGACGATGACGCTCGAACAGAAGCTCGCATCGCTGTTCATGGTGCACGTGGGCGGCACCGACCCGGTCACCCTGAACGCGTACCTCGCGGCCGAGCAGCCGGGGGGATTGCTGCTGCTGGGCGACAACGTGCGGGGGTCCAGCGCCGATGCGGCGGCGTTGACCGCGTCACTCACCGGCAGCCAGGGTCTCGGCACCCTCGTGGCCATCGACGAGGAGGGCGGCATCGTGGCCAGGCTCGGCGACGACGTGTTCCCGTCGGCGGTCACCCTGAAGAACGAGCCGGCCGATTCCACAGGCGCGGCCTTCGCCTCACGGGCCGACCTGCTGCAGGCCACCGGCATGACCGTGAACTTCGGTGTGGTGGCCGACGTCACCGCCGATCCGGCCTCGTTCATCTTCGAGCGCGCGCTCGGCACGGATGCGGCGTCGGCCGCACCCCGGGTGGCCGCCGCGGTGTCGGCCGAGCGCGGGCACGTCTTCAGCACGCTCAAGCACTTTCCGGGCCACGGGGCGGCGGCGGGCGACTCGCACACCTCCGTCCCCTCGACCTCGATGGGGCTGGAGCAGTGGCGCACCGACGTGGCGCCCCCGTTCGAGGCGGGCATCGACGCGGGAGCCGAGCTGGTGATGTTCGGGCACCTGGCGTACACGGCGGTCGACCCGGCGCCGGCATCGCTGTCGGCGGAGTGGCACCGCATCCTTCGGGACGACCTGGGGTTCGACGGCGTCGCAGTGACCGACGATCTGCTCATGCTCGAGTCGTCGGGCGTGCCCGCCTACGCCGATCGCTCGGCGAACGCGGCGGCGGCTCTCAGGGCGGGCAACGACCTGCTGCTCTACGACACGACGCTCGATCTGCCGCCGCTCGTGGCCTCGCTCGCGGCGGGCGTGCGTGCGGGCACCATCCCCGCCGAGCGCGTCGACGAGGCGGCCCTGCGCGTGCTCACCCTGCGCCGCATCCTCTGGGTGCAGCAGCACCCCACCCCGTAGCCGCCCCCGCGACTCGTCCTGTTTGGGTGGGTCTGCGGGCTTTTCGGCCCGATTCGGGACGAGTGGCTACTCGCTGGGGGTGGGTGTGGGTGTGGGTGCGGGTGCGGGTGCGGGCTCGGCGGGGGTCGGTGCCGCGGGGGTCGCCGCGGGGGCCGGGCGGCGCGGGCGGCGGCGCGTGAGCGTCACGGCCAGCACGATCACAGCCGCGATCACCGCGAGCGGAAGCAACCACGGGATGAGCACGCCCGCCAGCACCAGCAGCCCCGAGGCCGCCGCGCCGAGCGACGCCCAGCCGGTGGCGAGCCCGCTCCAGAAGTCGCCGGGAGCAGCCGAGGGCAGCGCGCCCTTCTGCTGCAGGTCGAGCGTGATGGTGGAGTAGTCGATCTGGTCGGCGAGGTACTGCTGCTGCGACTTCAGGCTGTCGAGCTGGCCCTGCCGGTCGGAGATGGCGGTCTCGAGCTCGATCAGGTCGGCCGTCGTGGCCGCGCTGCCCACCAGCGCGAGCAGCCGGTCGACGGATGCCTGCAATGCGGTGATCTGCGCATCCAGATCACGCACCTGCAGCGTGACGTCGCTCGCGCTGATCGACACCGAGTCGACGTCGCCGAGCTCGCGCAGCCGCTCGACCGCCTCGTCGACCGAGTCGGCCGGCACCCGGATGGTGAGGGAGGAGCTCGCCCGCTGGTCGTCGCTGCCTGCCTGTTGCGAACGGGAGTCGATGCGCCCGTCGAGCTCGGCCACGAGTGACACGGCCTGGTCGGCGGCCACGATCGGGTCGTCGACCCGCACCGAGATCCACCCGGTGGTGATGACGCTCTGGTCGGCGGCGGCGGCGGAGCCGTCCGCGCTCTCGGCGCTCGAGTCGTCTTGCGCGAAGCCGCCGTCGGCCGGCGACCCGGGGTCGACCCGGCCCGGCTCGGCCACCCCGACCGGCCCCGACGAGGAACTCGACCCGTTAGAGCACCCCGACAGGGTGAGGGCGAGCCCCATGACGAGCACACCGGCGGTGGAAGCGAGGATCTTTCGTCTCATGCCGCTCACGCTAGGGGCGCTTGACTGAAGGTCGCCTGAGATGCCGCGGAAGGTTATCCGGTCGTTACCGCGTGGCACCGTCGGGCCCTCGCGTTAGGGTCGAAGCATGCAGCAGCGAACCCTCGGCCGTACCGGCCGCCCCGTCTCCATCATCGGCCTCGGCACCTGGCAGCTCGGTGCCGATTGGGGTGATGTCGACGAGAGCGCCGCACTCGACGTGCTCGCCGCATCCGTCGACGCCGGCGTCACGTTCTTCGACACGGCCGACGTCTACGGCGACGGCCGCAGCGAGTCGCTGATCGGCACGTTCCGCCGGGAGAATCCGGATGCGGAGGTGTTCGTCGCCACCAAGATGGGCCGCCGCGGCCCGCAGGATCCGGCCGAGTTCACGCTCGCCAACTTCCGGGAGTGGACCGACCGTTCGCGTCAGAACCTCGGCGTCGACACGCTCGACCTGGTGCAGTTGCACTGCCCGCCCACCCCGGTGTTCTCGAACGACGCCGTCTACGACGCGCTCGACACCCTGGTGGAGGAGGGTGCTATCGCGAACTACGGCGTGAGCGTCGAGACGGCCGACGAGGCGCTGTCCGCCATCGCGCGGCCGGGCACCGCGTCCGTGCAGATCATCTTCAACGCCTTCCGGCTGAAGCCACTCGACGCCGTGCTCCCGGCGGCGCGCGAGGCCGGTGTGGGCATCATCGCCCGGGTTCCCCTGGCCTCAGGGCTGCTCAGCGGCAAGTACACCCGCGACACCACGTTCGCCGCGAACGACCACCGCACCTACAACCGTGACGGCAGCGCCTTCGACGTGGGCGAGACGTTCTCGGGCGTCGACTTCGGCACCGGCGTCGAGGCAGCGCAGGCGTTCGCGGCGGCCCTGCCCGAGGGCGTGGCTCCCGCCGCTGCCGCGCTGGCATGGGTGGCCGCTCAGGATGGCGTGACGAGCGTCATCCCCGGCGCCCGCAACCGCGCTCAGGCCGAGTCGAACGCGGCCGCGGGCCTGCTCGAGCTGCCCGAGGGTCTCGATGCCACGGTGCACGAGATCTACGACCGCTCGTTCCGCGCTGCCGTGCACGACCGCTGGTGACCTGCCCCGCGTGCAGACCAGTTCCGTCACTTTCGGCCCTAAAGCGGCCGTTATGGGGCGGAAAGTGACGGGTCTGGGCTCTGTGAGGGTCGAGTGGGAGCGGGAGCGGGCGCGGGCGTGGGCGCGGGCGTGAGCGCGGGCGCGGGTGCGGGCGTGAGGCGGCCCGGCGTGGTCGCCGCCGTGTCGCTGGTGCTCGCCACGGCGTTCTGGGCCGGCAACTACGTGGTCGGAGCCGTCGCGGTCGAGCAGCTCGACCCCGTGAGCTTGGTGCTGCTGCGCTGGGGGCTCGCGGTGGTGCCGCTCGTGGTCATCGCCCAGCTCGTGGAGCGGCCGCACTGGCGCGAGCTGCTGCGGCACTGGCCGTGGCTGCTCGCGCAGGCGGTGACGGGGCTGCTCGGCTACACGCTGCTGCTGTACTCGGCGCTGCAGTTCACCGACCCGCTGAGCGCCTCGCTCGTGAACGCCTTCAACCCGGCGCTGATCAGCCTCGCCGCCGTGCTCTTCCTGCGCGAGCGGCTCTCCCGCACCGGCGTGATCGGCATCGTGGTGGCGCTCGTGGGCGTGCTGATCGTGCTGAGCAAGGGCTCGGTCGAGACCCTCGTGAGCGGCGGGTTCGGAGTGGGCGACCTGCTGATGGTCGGCGCCATCCTCGCGTGGACCGTCTACACCGTGCTGGGCCGGCGGGCGCCACGCGTGCCGGCCATCAGCTCCACCGCGGTCCAGGCGGTGATCGCGGTGGTGCTGCTGCTTCCGGTGTCGCTGCTCCTCGGCGGCCCGGCGCTGCCGCTGAACGGTGACGGCTGGTGGGCGCTGGCGTTCATCGCGGTGTTCCCGTCGGTGCTGTCGTACCTGCTGTGGAACCGGGCGCTCGTGGTCATCCCGCCCGCGCGCGCCGGGGTGTTCCTCAACCTGATCACGGTGTTCACGGCGCTGTTCGCGGTGCTGGCCGGGCATCCGCTCAGCGTTCCCCAGCTGGTCGGCGGGGTGATCGTGCTCGGAGGAGTCGCCCTGGCGAACAGCGCCGCCTTCCGCCGATCGCCGGTGGCCCCCGCCCCCTAGCCCCCGCCCCCTAGCCCCGCCACCCCCGTTACTCGTCCCATCTCGCCTCGAAACGCCCCCACTCGTCCCGAAATGGGACGAGTCGCGGGGGCGCCAGGGGTCAGTTGCGGTCGTTCGGATCGACCCCGGTGCGCTCGCCCGTCTCGAGGGACGCGATCACCGCCAGGTCGTCGGCATCGAGCACGAAGTCGAACACGTCGAGGTTCTCGAGCATGCGCGAGGGCGTCACCGACTTCGGGATGACGGACACCCCCAGCTGCACGTGCCAGCGCAGCACGATCTGCGCGGGCGACCGCCCGTGCTTCCGCGCGATCGAAGCCAGCGCGGGCGACGACAGCACTCCGCCGCGGGCGAGCGGCGACCACGCCTGCGTCACGATGCCGAGCGACTCGTCGAACGCGCGCAACGCGGTCTGCGGCAGCGCCGGGTGCAGCTCCACCTGGTTCACGGCGGGCACGACCCCCGTCTCCGCGATCACCCGCTGCACGTGCTCGGGGTGGAAGTTCGCCACCCCGATCGACCGAACCCGTCCCTCCTGCTGCAGCCGGATCAGTGCCCGCCAGGCGTCGACGTAGCGGTCGTTCTTCGGAGCCGGCCAGTGGATCAGGTACAGGTCGAGGTAGTCGAACCCGAGCCGCTCGAGGGATTCGTCGAACGAGCGCAGCGTGGAGTCGAAGCCGTTCTCGGTGAACCACACCTTCGTCGTCACGAACACGTCGCTGCGGTCGATTCCGGATGCGCGCACGCCGTCTCCGACGCCCGACTCGTTGAGATACATCGACGCCGTGTCGACGTGCCGGTAGCCGTGCCGGAGGGCGAACGAGACCGCCTCGGCGGCCTCGTCATCCGTCGTCTTGTACACGCCCAGCCCGAGCTGGGGGATGCGGTTGCCGTCGTTCAGTTCGAGCAGGGGGGAGAGCGTGTCGGCCATGCCTCAAACCTATCGAGCGGATGCGACGGCCGGCGCGTGTGGCCGGCTCGCGGGAGCGCTCAGCCCGTGATGGTGGCGACCGGCTCCGTGTCGGGCAGCGGACTCGCGTCGCGACCCCGGAGGTCGGGGTGGAAGCGCTTGCCGACGAGCGGCACGAGGAACCCGAACAGCGCCAGCACGGCGGCCACGATGAAGGCGCCCACCGCGCCGATGCCGTCGATCAGGAACCCGGCCAGCGCCGATCCCACCGCGGCGCCGATCAGCTGCCCGGTGCCCACCCAGCCATAGGCCTCGGCAGTGTCGCTGAACCGCACGCTCGACGACACGATCGCGAACATCACCGCGAGAGCCGGAGCGATGCCGATGCCGGCGATGAAGAGCGTGATCGCCAGCCACCAGATGTTCAGCCACGCGGCTGCGAGAGCCGTGCCGATGAAGACGACCGCCATCCGCCTGGCCAGCGCCCACGGACCGATCGGCTTGTGACCGAGCGAGAGACCGCCGACCAGGGAACCGACCGCGAAGATGGCCAGCACGATTCCGGCCTCCGCGCCGCCCTCGCCGAACGTCGACACCACGCCCGCCTCGATGGCGGCGCAGGCGGCCACGAGCAGGAACCCGACGATGGTGGCCAGCAGCACCGGCGGCTTCTTCAGCACCACGCCGAGCTTGCGCTTCGAGCGGGGGATGCGCACCCGCCCGAGCTCGGGACTGGTGAGGAACCAGATGCCGCCGCCCACGAGGAACGCCACCGCGAGCATGATGCCCCACACGGTGCCGATCTGGATGGAGACGAACGTGACGATCACGGGGCCGAGCACCCAGATGATCTCTTGCGCCGAGGCGTCGAGGGAGAATAGCGGGGTGAGCTGCGAGGAGTTCACCATCTTGGGGTAGATGGTGCGCACGGCAGGCTGGATGGGCGGAGTGCTGAGACCCGCGATCAGCGCGATGCCCATGTCGGCGGCGATGCCCAGCGGGAAGAGCGCGATGCTCGTGATGGCCAGGGAGCACACGATCATGGCGGTGAGGATGACCGGGCGCATGCCCCACACGCCCATCAGCCGGCTCGTGAGGGGGCCCGCGATCGCCTGCCCGATGCTGAGCGCGGCCAGCACGAGGCCGGCCACCCCGTAGGAGTCGTAGGTGTGCTCGATGTGCAGCAGGAACGCCAGGGAGAGCATGCCGTTCGGGAAGCGCGCGGTCAGCTGGGCCGCGATGATGCGGGCGACGCCGCGCGTCTTCAGGAGGCTCCGGTAGCTGCTCATAACTGATCTAGTTTACTTGCCGCGCAGCCGCTACAGCGGCGCGGGGGTGCGTGGGGATCAGGGGGTGGCGAGGAGTTTGGTGACGCGTTGGAGGGAGGCCGGCTCGGCGGTGCCCAGGGGCTGGGCGAACAGGCCCACGCGCAGTTCCTCGAGCAGCCAGCGCGCGCGCACGATGTTCTCGGGCGAGTGCGGGGCCAGCGGGATGCGGCCGCCCGCGTCCACGAAGCGGGCCGTGGCGGTCTGCACCTCCGTCATCCACACGCGGTCGCGGGCCGGGTTGTCGGGCAGCTTCTCCAGGCGGTACACGATCGCCGCCAGATACCGCGGCAGATGCCCGAGACGCGCCAGACCCGTCTGGCTGATGAAGCCCGGCCGCACCAGCGCGGCGAGCTGCTCTCGCGCATCCGAGATCGCCGGCAGCAGCGCCATGCTCGTCACCGACTTGATGGCCCGCTCCACGTCGCGCACCCCGTTCAGGATGCGCACCACCGTCGCCACGGTCTGATCCAGCAGCGGCAGCACGGCCTTCGAGAGCCGGTCGCGCACCGCCTCGAACTCGCCCGGTGTCCACACCAGCCCGTCGGGGTGCAGCGCCGTGAGCGCCTCGTCGGCACAGGCCTGCAGGGCGTCGTCGAAGAGGGCGTTCACGTTCTGGTAGGGGCTGGTGGCCAGCAGCAGCTTCTCGTTCTGCGTGAGATGGTCGCGAACGTAGGATGCGGGGCTCGGCACCGCGAGCCGCAGCAGCCGGCGCACCCCGGCCGGCGTCTCGCGGGCCTGCTCTTCCGGGGTCGCCATCAGTCGCAGGGCCACCCCGGTCTTCTCGTCGACGATCGCGGGGTAGGCCCGGATCACCCCGCCGTGCTGGCGGGTGTCGACGTGGCGCGGGAGGTCGCCGAAGTTCCAGGCCGTGAGCCCGGTGCGCTCGCGGAAGCCGCCGGCGGCACCCGCGGCCGCGCCGCTGCCGGCGGGGCCGCTCGCGGCGGCCACCCGGTCGAGCGGATTCTCCGAACGTCGGCCGCCCTCGCCGGCGCCACGGGCATCGCCCTTCGCGCGCGGGGCGGAACGGGCATCCGTGCCCCGCACCGCCCGCGAGATCGAGTCGCGCGCGGCGTCGGAGAGGCTCTGCTGCAATGCCCGCAGGTCTTTGTCGGAACCGACCGTTCGGCCGCGCTCGTCGACCACGCGGAACGTGACCCGCAGGTGCTCGGGCAGCTTCGACTCGTCGAAGTCGGCGGCCGACACCGGGGTGTGCGCCAGCCTGGTCATCAGCGCGGCGAGGCGGTCGATGAAGTCGTCGCCGGCCTCGGGCCCGAGCTCGTCGAGCAGACGGCCCGCCCAATCGGTGGCCGGCACGAAGTTCACCCGCAGCCGCTTCGGCATCGACCGGATGAGCGCGGTCACGAGATCGCGCCGCAGCCCCGGCACCTGCGCCCGGAAGCCGGCCGGCGACAACCGCGGCAGCAGAGCGAGCGGCACCGTGGCCGTGACGCCGTCGTCGGCCGCCCCCGGCTCGAACCGGTAGCTCAGCGCGAGCCGCTGATCGCCCTGCTGCCACTCGGCCGGGAACTCGTTCTCGTCGACGTCGGGCGCGCCTTCGGGCAGCAGGTTCTCGACGGTCATCGTGAGCAGCTCGGGGTCGTCGGCGCGAGCCTTCTTCCACCAGCCCTCGAAGCTGCGCTGCGACACGATGTCGCGTGGGACACGGGCCTGGTAGAACTCGAACACGGCCTCGTCGTCGAGCAGGATGTCGCGGCGGCGGCTGCGCTCCTCCAGCTGCTCGAGGTCGCGCCGGAAGGCCCGGTTCGCCCGGTCGAACGCCTGCTGCGACTCCCACTCGCCCTCGACCAGGGCGTGCCGGATGAACAACTCCCGCGCGTACTCGGGGTCGATGCGGGCGAACTGCACCCGGCGCCGGGCCACGATGGGCACCCCGAACAGGGTCACCCGCTCGTAGGCGACGGCCGCGCCCTGACTCTTCTCCCAGTGCGGCTCGGAATAGTTTCGCTTCACGAGATCGCCGGCGAGCGGCTCGGCCCAGGTTGGGTCGATGGCGGCGTTCATGCGCGCGAACAGCCGGCTCGTCTCCACCAGCTCGGCACTCATCACCGCGGCCGGCTGCTTCTTCGACAGCGTCGACCCCGGAAAGATCGAGAACCTCGTCTGCCGGGCGCCCGCGTAATCCTTCTTGGCGAGGTCGCGCAGACCGATCTGACTGAGCAGCCCCGACAGGATCGACTTGTGGATGCCGTCGGGGTTCACGCTCGGCTCGCCGATCTCGAGCCCGAGGGGCTTGGCGAGCTGGCGCAGCTGGCGGTACACGTCCTGCCACTCCCGGATGCGCAGGTAGTTCAAGAACTCCGCCTTGCAGAGGCGGCGGAAGGCGCTCGACCCCAGCTCCCGCTGTTTCTCCTCGAGGTAGTTCCAGAGGTTGAGCAGGGTGAGGAAGTCGCTCGTGGGGTCGGCGAAGCGGCCGTGCAGCTCGTCGGCCCGGCCGCGCTTCTCGAGCGGCCGCTCGCGCGGATCCTGGATGGTGAGACCGGCCACGATGGCCAGCACCTCGCGGCTCGTGCCGGTGCGCTTGGACTCCACCACCATGCGGGCGAACCGCGGCTCGATCGGCAGGCGAGCCAGGTCGCGGCCGATGCCGCTCAACCGCGGAGGTTCCCCGGGTTTCGCGGGCTTGGTGGCGTTCAGCTCGCTGAGCAGATCGAGCCCGTCTTTGATGCCGCGCGAATCCGGTGGCTGCAGGAACGGGAACGAGGCGATGTCGCCGAGCCCGAGCGAGATCATCTGCAGGATGACCGCGGCGAGGTTGGTGCGGATGATCTCGGGGTCGGTGAACTCGGGTCGGCGGGCGAAGTCCTCCTCGGAGTAGAGGCGGATGGCGATGCCGTCGCTGGTGCGGCCACTCCGGCCGCTGCGCTGGTTGGCGCTCGCCTGCGAGATGGGCTCGATGGGCAGCCGCTGCACCTTCGACCGCACGGAGTAGCGGCTGATGCGGGCCGTGCCCGCGTCGACCACGTACTTGATGCCGGGCACCGTGAGGCTCGTCTCGGCCACGTTCGTGGCGAGCACCACCCGACGACGGATGCCGGGGGTGCTGCCGCGCTGGAACACCCGGTGCTGCTCGGCCGCCGTCAACCGCCCGTAGAGGGGCAGCACCTCCACCCCGTTGCCCGAGGCGGCGCTGCGGCCGGAGTACTTGCCGCGAAGGGCGTCTTCGGCGTCGCGGATCTCGTTCTCGCCGCTGAGGAAGACGAGCACGTCGCCGGGGGCCTCGCGCTCGAGCTCGTCGAGGGCGTCGCCGATGGCCTCGAAGAGGTCTTTGGGCTCGCGCTGGCCGCCTTGGCGCTCACCCTGGGCGCGCTGGCCACCTCCGCCGAGTTGCGCCGAACTGCCCCGTCCGGGGCCCTTTGAGGGGCGATTCGGCGCGACTCGGCGAGACGGGTCGCGGGAGGCCTCGGGGGCGTCGGCGTCTGCGTCTGCCTCGGGGTCGTCGTCGGCCGGGTCGTCGGACGCGGCATCCGGAGCCAGCGGGCGGTAGCGGATCTCGACGGGATAGGTGCGGCCCGAGACCTCGACGATGGGGGCGGGGGTGCCGTCGGGCTTCGCGAAGTGGCGGGCGAAGCTCTCGGGATCGATGGTGGCGCTGGTGATGATGACCTTGAGGTCGGGGCGGCGGGGGAGCAGCTGCTTGAGGTAGCCCAGCAGGAAGTCGATGTTGAGGCTGCGCTCGTGCGCCTCGTCGATGATGATCGTGTCGTAGCGGCTCAGCAGCCGGTCGTGGTTCATCTCGTTGAGCAGGATGCCGTCGGTCATCAGCTTGATGCGCGTCTCTTTGCTCGCGCGATCGGTGAAGCGCACCTGGTAGCCGACGAGGCCGCCCACCTCCTGGCCCAGCTCCTCGGCGATGCGCTCGGCAATGGTGCGGGCGGCGAGCCTCCGGGGCTGGGTGTGGCCGATGCTCTCGCGGCCGAGCTCGAGACAGATCTTCGGCAGCTGGGTGGTCTTTCCCGAACCGGTCTCGCCGGCGACGATCACCACCTGGTTGCCCTCGATGGCGCGCGCGATCTCCTCCCGCTTCTGGCTGACGGGCAGCTCGGGCGGGAAGACGATGCGGAGCGGAGGGGCGGCAGACATGAGCCTTCCATCGTACCGCGCGCCCTCGATCCCCTGTTCCGGCGAGGCATAGGCTCGGAGGGTGAGCGATCGAGTGGTCTACCCCTCCGAGTTCGAGCAGGCCTGGAACGCCTGGCATGAGGCGCGGTTGCGGGTGGTCACCGCACCGCACGGTCTCGCCTCGCTCGTGGCCACCCACTGGCTGAGCCCGGAACCACAGCAGCTCGAGGGGCTCGAGGGTGACTGGTACCTCGACGGTGCCGCCATCGTGGGCGACGGCTTCACCCTCGAGGAGGGTGGCGAGGTTCTGGTGGGCTCGCGCCTGCTGCGCCACTTCCGGCGCGACGACGAGGTGGCGCTGCGTGTGCTCGACTCCGAGGCGGTATCCCGCGCATCCGTCGCAGGCATCGACGCCTACATTCCCGACGAGGCATGGGTTCTGAAGGGGCAGTTCACGCCGGCCGCCGAGGGGTCGACCGTCGACCTCGAGGAGATCGACGGGTACTCCGAGTCGACCGAGCTCGCCGGCACCGTCGCGGTGGAAATCGAGGGGGAGCAGGTCGAGTTCGTGGCGACCGGCCCGCGCACGGGCATGCAGGTGGTCTTCGCCGACGCCACCAGCGGCGCCGAGACGTACCGGTTCCGCTTCCTGAAGCTGCGGGCGGATGGCGGGGCCGGCCCGATCGAGGTCGACTTCAACCGCGCCTACCTGCCGCCGTGCGCCTTCGCCGACTTCTACGTGTGCCCGCTGCCGCCCGCG
Source organism: Herbiconiux liangxiaofengii (assembly GCF_041927335.1). NCBI lineage: Bacteria > Bacillati > Actinomycetota > Actinomycetes > Micrococcales > Microbacteriaceae > Herbiconiux > Herbiconiux liangxiaofengii. The sequence goes on from NZ_JBHFHD010000006.1 coordinate 147,995, forward strand.
CAGAACCGCCTGGCCGTGCCGGTCCGCGCCGGTGAGAGTCACGTCACCCGCGCCTGACGTGCCGCCCACGACTCGGGGTGCGAGGGTGGTGGGTATGACGAATCGTCTTGCCGGAGCGATCAGCCCGTACTTGCGCTCGCACGCCGAGAACCCCGTCGACTGGTACCCCTGGGGCGAGGAGGCGTTCGCCGCGGCCCGCGAGCGCGACGTGCCCGTGCTCGTGTCGATCGGCTACTCCACCTGCCACTGGTGCCACGTGATGGCGCGCGAGAGCTTCAGCGATCCGGCGCTGGCGGGGTACCTGAACGAGCGGTTCGTGGCGATCAAGGTCGACCGCGAGGAGCATCCCGAGGTCGATTCGGCGTACCTGGCCGCCGCGGGCGCGTTCACGCAGAACCTCGGCTGGCCGCTGAACGTCTTCGTCACCCCCGACGGTCAGGCTTTTCACGCCGGAACGTATTCGCCCCCGACGCCGGTCGACGGACATCCGGCGTTCTCGCAGGTGCTCGCGGCGGTCGACGACGCCTGGACGAACCGCCGCGCCGAGGTGGAGCGCTCCGCCGCCGGGCTCGCCGAGATGCTCGCCGAGGGTCAGCAGCGGCTGCGGTCGCGTGGCGCGGTGTCGATTCCGGATGCCCAGGGCCCGGAGGCCCTCGGTCTCGAACCAGAGCAGCTCGCCTCGATCGTGTCCGAGCTCGCGCAGTTCGAGGACGCGACCCACGGTGGATTCGGCGGAGCCCCCAAGTTCCCGGTGGCGCCCGTGCTGCGCTTCCTGCTCGAGGTGGCCGCGATCCCCAGCGGCGATGCCGTCTCGCGCGATGCGGGCGCGCTCGCGGTGCGTACGCTGCGGGCGATGGCGGCGTCGCCCCTGCGCGACCCGGTGGAGGGCGGGTTCTTCCGCTACGCCACCCGGCGCGACTGGAGCGAGCCCCATTACGAGCGCATGCTCTACGACAACGCACTCCTGCTGGACGCGTACACGGCGGCCTGGACGCTCGACCCCACCTCGGCCTGGGCGCGCGACGCGGCTCTGGGGGTCGGCCGTTTCCTCACCGACGTGATGCAGCTGCCCTCGGGCGGCTTCGCCTCGGCGCAGGACTCCGAGAGCACGGTCGACGGCCGCCGCGTGGAGGGCGGCTATTACGCGCTCGATGCCGCCGAGCGCTCGTCGCAGACGCCCCCGGCCCTGGATGAGAAGGTGCTCTCGGGCTGGAACGGCCTCGCCATCGGCTCCCTCGCCCGGGCCGGGTTCGTGTTCGACCGGCCCGACCTCACCCTCGCGGCCCAGCACGCGGCCGACTACCTGCTGGCCGCCCACCTCTCGGCCGCGGCGCCCCCGACCTCGGGGCCCGAGGCCCCGCCCCCGTCACCGTCGTCGGCCCCGGTTCCGGATGCGCCCCGGCTCGCGCGGTCACAGCTTCTCCGGGCGTCGATCGACGGTCGCGCCTCGTCGGCCGTGGCCACCCTCGAGGACTACGGCATGCTCGCCGACGGACTCCTGCGGCTGGCCGCGGTCACCGGCTCCACCCGCTACGCCGTGGCGGGCCGCATGCTCGTCGACGCGGTGCTCAGCGACCCGGCCACCGAGGTACCTGCGTTCGAGGTGCCGGGAGGCGGCGACCCCGTGCTCGGTGCTCAGGGTCTGGCGAGTGAGCTCGACCCCTCGGAAGGCGCCTATCCGTCGGGGAACAGCGCCGCCGCATCCGCCGCCCTGCTGCTGCACGCCCTCACCGCCGAACCGCGGCATCGTGCCGCAGCCCTGCGGGCACTCGCCCCGTTGGCGGCCGACGCGGGGGCGCAGCCCATCGCCTTCGGCGCCACGCTCGAACTGCTCACCCGGCTGGCCCGCCCGTCGGAGCAGCTCGTGCTGATCGAACCCGATCCGGAGCCCGATCTGGCGCTCGACCCCGGACACGGGCCCGCGCCCGCCGCCCCGCCCGCCGCCGAACCTTCCCGCGAACCCGAGCGCGAGGTGCCCACCGCGTCACCGCTCCGCGACCGCGTGCGCGTCTGGACCGGCGCCGTCGTCGCCCGCGCCAGTGAGGCCGAGGCCGAGATGCTCGCCCGGGCCGGCTTCGAGCTCTTCGCCGACCGCACGACGCGGGGCGGGCATCCCACCGCCTACCTCTGCCGCGACTTCGTCTGCCGCCTGCCCGTCACCGCCCCCGCCGATCTCCACCGCACCTGACGAGGCCACGAGGCGCATCAGACACCCGGTTCATCACGCGAACCACTCTCGCCGCATCGACAGCCCGCGCAGTGATAGTCGTCAGCCCTGATTCCGTACGGCTGCTTGGTCTTCCAGAGCTCGAGATTGTCGGGACGATTGTCGTCTCTTCGGCCGTTCTTGTGATGCACCTGCTCCGTCGGCAGGAGGTGTCGGCCAAGCGTCTGCTCCATCACCAGACGATGCTCTCGCACATAGCCCGCCTTGGTTGCATGAGGGTGATCTGGCGCGAGAATGCGCACATAGCCATCCGCATCCACGATGCGGCCACCCTTGTAGCTTCCGGAGTGACCGTCGTTTCGGCTGTGCTGACGACGTCGGCCGCATGCCCGGGAGCATGTCGTTGGAGACCCATCTGTGCGCTGAAGGAAGTGGGTGCCGCACATTAAGCAGACGGCGTCATGTAGGCGGCGTCCCCGCCTCCGGTCGCCATCTTCTCTCCGCGATATCTCTGCCATGCCTCAATAGTCGATGCAGCCTCCGACAGCCTCCCCCCGCCAGATCAGACGGCATGCTGACGTTCGCCGTGTGATCTCCGACGCTGTTCTGACCACGCCGCTGACACGGCCTCGACACCGTGTCAGCGGCGCGTCAGCGCGACGTCGGTGCCGCGTCAGCGCACCCCGGGAGAGTGAGGACATCCACAACGACAGTACGAAAGGACGTCCTCATGACGCACTCCACCGACTGGGCCGTCGAGGCCCACGGTCTCGTCAAGGTCTTCGGCGACAACCGGGCGGTCGACGGTGTCGACCTGAGCGTGCGCACGGGCACCGTCTACGGCGTGCTCGGCCCGAACGGCGCCGGCAAGACCACCACCATCCGCATGCTCGCCACCCTGCTCAAGCCCGACGGTGGCGAGGCCACGGTGTTCGGTCACGACATCCGTCGCGAACCTCAGATCGTGCGGCAGCTGATCGGCGTCACCGGCCAGTACGCCAGCGTCGACGAGACGCTCTCCGCCACCGAGAACCTCGTGCTCTTCTCCCGCCTCAACGGGCTCAGCCGAGCGGATGCGCGGCGCAAATCCACCGAGTTGCTCGAGGAGTTCGGGCTCACCGAGGCCGCCACGCGCCCGCTGAAGAAGTTCTCGGGCGGAATGCGCCGGCGCCTCGACCTCGCCGCCAGCCTCATCTCGCAGCCGCCCCTGATCTTCCTCGACGAGCCCACCACGGGTCTTGACCCCCGCACCCGCTCCCAGATGTGGGACACCATCCGCCGGCTCGTCGCGACCGGCTCGACCGTGCTGCTCACCACCCAGTACCTCGACGAGGCCGACCAGCTGGCCGACCGCATCGCCGTGATCGACCGCGGCATCGTGGTGGCCGAGGGCACCGCCGGCGAGCTCAAGGCCTCGGTCGGCACCTCCTCCCTGCTGCTGCGACTCGCGGATGCGGGCTCGCTGGAGCGAGCCCGTCACGCCATCCTCGACGTGCTGGGCGTCGAATCGGTGCTCACCCCCGAAGCCGGGCGCATCACCGCCCCGATGAGCGACCCCGACTCGGTCACCGACCTGCTGATCCGCCTGCGCGCCGACGGGATCGCCGTCGAGGAGCTCTCGGTGCAGCAGCCCACCCTCGACGAGGTCTTCCTCGCCCTCACCGGCCACCCGGCCGACGACGACGCCACGGCCGGGCCGGGCGACGCCGCGACCGGCGCATCCGGAGCCGCACCGACCCCCGAACTGGAGACCGCACGATGACCACCATGACCATCACCCCCGGTGCCACGCGCACCCTCAAGAACCACGTGAGCGTCGCGCAGACCGTGCGCAACTCGTTCAGCATGGCCGGGCGCGGGCTGATCAAGATGCGCCGCACGCCCGAGCAGCTCATCGACGTGACGGTGCAGCCCATCATCTTCACGCTGATGTTCACCTACATCTTCGGCGGGGCGATCGCGGGCAGCGTGGCCGACTACCTGCCGCTGCTCATTCCCGGGATCCTCGTGCAGACGGTGGTGACCACCAGCGTCGTCACCGGCGTGCAGCTTCGCGAGGACATGGACAAGGGCGTGTTCGATCGGTTCAAGTCGCTGCCGATCGCCCGGATCGCCCCGCTCGCCGGCGCGCTGCTGGCCGACACCGTGCGCTACGCCATCGCCACCACGCTCACCTTCGCGATGGGCTTCGTTCTGGGCTACCGGCCCGAGGGCGGGCTCGGCGCGGTGGTGGTCGCCGGGCTGCTCGTGATCGTGTGCTCGTGGGCCATCAGCTGGATCTTCGCGTTCTTCGGCGTGATCGCGCGGAGCGCGGCGAGCGTGCAGGGCATCTCGTTCCTGGTGCTGTTCCCGTTGACGTTCCTCTCGAACGCCTTCGTCTCGCCCGACACCATGCCTTCGTGGCTCCAGGTGTTCGTCAACGCCAACCCGGTCTCCCACCTGGTGACGGGCGTGCGAGACCTCGCCAACAACGGGGTCTTCTCGGCTGACGCCTGGATCTCACTCCTGGGTGCCACTGTGATCGTGGCGATCTTCGCCCCGCTCACAGTACGCGCCTACATGAAGAAGGCCTAGCCCTCAGGTCGCTTCTTTCCAGCCCCACGACCACGGCCCGGGTGTGCGCAGCAGTGCTGCGACACGCTCGGGCCGTTCGGCGTGGTGCACCAGTCGAGCGGATGCGCGGGCCGCTGCCATGGGGTCGTCCCCGAGCGCATCGCCGCCGAGAGCATGGCGGCCGACTTCCTCGGCGCTCAAGCGGGCGAACAGCGGGGCGAGGTGCAGGCCCGGGTTGTCCTGACGGGCGCCCATCGCCTCGGCCAGGGCGAGGAGCTCGGCGGCGACGGCCCGCAGGCCGGGCTCGGTGCTCGTCGACGCCCAGGAGGCGAGGCCGACGGCCGAGGCGCCGAGCACGGGGTTGTCGGTGAAGCTTCCGGCGAGGCCCCCGATGCTGCCTCCGGTGCCGCCGGTGATGCGGAGCACCGCCAGAACGCGCGATCGCAGGCGCCTCGCGAGCGCGCGCGTCTCGCCGGGCTCGCCCGTTCCGTCGGCGATCAGGGTGGCCAGAACGCTCGAGAGGATCAGCTGGTACCAGGGCGAGGCCTTCGTGCGGGGTACCCGGAACGACGCGAGCACCTCGCGATTCACGCCGGCTGCCTCGGCGAGGAGGCCGCGGGCCCGCAGCACCTCGGCGCGCCCGGCCAGGCCGATCGAGACGATGTCGACGCCATCCGCTTGGCCGGGGGTGCGCACGAGGTCTTCGAAGACTCGGCTCGCGTCGTCGATGCGGCCGAGGGCGAGCTCGTTCACCGCGATCATCCAGTCGAGCTGGCGCAGGTCTTCGACCGCCGCGATGCGCACCATGCCGACTCGGCTGCGTCGGGCCCAGCGCAGGGCCTCGACCGGCTCGGCGCTCTGACTGTGCAGCTGGGCGAGCAGCTGGCCGGCGGTGGCGGCGCCCCAGGTGTCGCCGAGCGACTCGGCGATCGCCACCGCGCGCCGGGCCAGGGCCCCCGCATCGCGCGGCCGGCCGGCGTTCTCGGCGGCGGCGGCGCCGGCGATGCAGCCGAGCAGGGCGGCCTGCGGATCGGGGGAGGACTGGAGGGTGTCGACGGCCGCGAGCACCCGGGCGGAATCGCCCATCGCCAGCAGGAGGGAGCTCATCGCGAGGAGGCGGGGGGCGCCGGGGTCGTGCTCGCGGCGGGTGTCGCGCCCGCCGCGGAGGTCGTGCTCACGGGTGCCGAGGGTCTTGCGCAACTGGGAGAGCACTGCAGCGAACCGGCGATCGCCGGTGGAGAGCAGGCCGATACCGGTGAAGACCAAGGTCCAGGCGAGGGCATCGACCCTCTCCGGCTCCGGACGATAGCGCCGAACGCTGTCGAGCACGGGCTGGGCGAAGGCCACCACCTCGGTGGGCGTGCTCCGCAGCACCCAGTGGTTGGCCAGCAGAGGGAACACCCCGGCCACGATGTCGGGCCGCTCGGCGGCGATCGCACGTCGCAGCAGATCGATGAGGTTGTCCTCCTCCAGGCCCACCAGAGCGAACACCTCCACCTGGCGGGGACCGCTGAGCTGCGGCTGCAGCGAGCGGCCGGTGATGTCGGCCCAGTCGAACAGCGCGTCGCGCGCGGCATCGCTCTCGCCGAGCCGGGCCAGCTGCAGACGACCGAACTCGCGAACGGTCTCCAGCATCCGGAATCGGAGCCCGCCGCCCGCGGTGCCGGGCAGCTCGGCGACGGTGACGAGCGACTGGGCGACGAGTGAGTCGAGGGCGTCGTCGACCGCGCTGCCGTCTGACGCGGGGGCCACGACGGCTCGGGCGGCGTCGGCGCTGAAACCGTCGGCGAAGTCGGAGAGGTAGGCGAGCGTGCGCTGCTCGTCGGTGTCGAGCAGGTTCCAGCTCCATTCGATCACCGCCAGCAGGGTGCGGTGGCGTTCGGGCGCACCGCGGTCGCCACCGGTGAGCAGCGAGAAACGGTTGCCGAGGCGGCGTTCGATCTCGTCCAGTGACATCGACCGGATGCGCGCCGCCGCGAGTTCGATGGCCAGCGGCAGGCCGTCGAGACGCTCGCAGAGCCGCGCCACGACGTCACGGGGCAGGGCGGCGCCCGGGCGGGCGGCGGTGGCGCGGTCGATGAAGAGGCGCACGGCGGGGTCGTCGTCGGCCTCGCCGGCGGTTTTACCGGTGCTGGTCTGTTCGGCGCCCGGCGCGCGGTCGCCGCTTCGGCCGAGCGGTTGCAGGGCGAAGACCCGTTCGCTCGAGAGTGCCAGCGGCGTGCGGCTCGTGGCGAGCACGGTCAGCTGCGGCAGCTCGGCCGTGAGCTCGGCCACCCATCCGGCGGCGGCATCGATGAGGTGCTCGCAGTTGTCGACCACCAGCAGGGTCGGCTGCTCGGCCAACCGGGTCAGGATGCGCGTGCGCAGGTCGGCGCGCGCGACCTGATCTCCCACCCGGCGTGAGGTGGCGAGCTCACGGATGCCGAGGGCGGTCGCGAGCGCGATCACCACGTCGCCAGGGTCACGCACGCTGGCGAGCTCGACGACGACCACGAACCCGAAGCGTGCGAGCGCCCGCCCGGCGACCTCGTGCGCCAACCTCGTCTTGCCGAGCCCGCCCGGGCCGAGAATCGTGGTCACCCGCGCCTGATCGAGCGACCGGAGCACGTCGGCCACGGCGGCATCGCGCCCGATCAGCGCGTTCGGCGCCGCCCGGATGCCGCGCCCGATGCCGCGGGGTGAAGGGTCGCCGGCCGTGCTGTCGGTCTCCGGGGCGGCCGGGGCGGCCGGGGTGGCTGGGTTGCCTGGGGTGGCCGGGGTGGCTGGGTTGCCCGAGGCGGCCGGGGCCACCGCGCCGTTCGGGGTGGCGGCGGTGGGGTTGCCGTTCGCCGGGTTGCTGCCCGTGTCCGCACCGGCGGCGGATGCGTGCTCGCCCGGCCCGGTGAGCTGCCTGTCGGCGTGCTCGCCCGTTCGCGACGGCGGTCGGCCGGCGTCGTCACCCGCGCTCCGCGCCTCGTCCGTCGACGGCGCGACGCGCGGCGGCGAGACCGACGGCAACCGGCTCACCGGCCTGCCGCCGTCCAGCAGCTCGAGATTCAGCGCCTGGAGTTCGGCGGAGGGGCTGGTGCCGAACGCGTCCTGCACCCGGGCGCGGAACTCCGCGTACACGGCTACTGCATCCGTCGACCGCCCGAGCGCGTCGAGCGCGCGCATGAGCAGTAGGTGCGCGTTGTCGTCGAAGGGTGACCGGGTGGCCAGCCGCAGGGCGAGGTCCGCCGCCTCCGAGTTCGCGCCTCGTGCCAGCGCGGCCGAGGCCGCCGTGAGCTCGAGCGATTCCAGCACCCTGATGGCGCGGGCGGCCAGCTCATCGGCGACAGCGCCTGGGGCGAGATCTGCTCCCGGATCACCGCGCCACAGCCCGAGCCCGGAGTGCGCGTGGCGGCCGGCGTCGTCGACATCGTTCCGGGCGAGGGCATCCCGGCCCGCGGTGGCCGACGCGGCGGCCTCGCCGAGATCGGTCGCCGTCTGGCGCGCCCCGAGCCGGTAGCCCGAGCCGGTGGACTCGATGAGCCCTTCTCCGAACGCGCCGCGCACGCGGGACACCAGAGCCTGAAGCGCCCCCCGCGCATCACGCGGCAGGTCATCGCCCCAGATGTCGTCGCGGAGCGCATCGATCGACAGGGCGCGCGGTGCGGCCAGCACGAGCGCCACGATCAAGCCTTTGGCGCGGGCGCCCGACGGCTCCACCCAGACCCCATCGCGCCGAACCACCACCGGGCCGAGTACGCCGACGCGTAACTCGGGCTGTCCGGCCACCGCATCACTCACTCTGCCGAGCCTACTGACCGCCGACCGACCCGGCTCATCCACCGCGCGAGCCGAACCCCGGGCTCACCGAGCCGGCGCCGTTCGCGCGACCGTGAAGGCGGCAGCGGGAGGGAGCGCGTCAGGTGAGCAACTCGACAGCGGCGAGCGAGAGCACGGCGATCAACGCCCACGAGACTAGCCCCACGACGAGGGCCCGCCAGCCGGTGCGGGCGAGCTGAGCGAAGCGGATGCCGGTTCCCAGGGCGAATAGCGCCATGCCGAACAGCGCCGCCTGCAGCAGATCGGCCGCCGCGAGAACGACGCTCGCCGCCCCGGTCTCGACTCCGGATGGCCCAGCACCCAGGAGTGGCAGCACCAGCGAGCGCACCAGCACCGCCGCGACGAACCCCACCACGAACAGCGGCACGATGGCGGGCCTCTTTGCCGGCGCCGGTGCGCCGCGCGTCGCCGCGGCCGCTCGGCCGTCAACGCGTCGCTGGAGGAGGCCTGCGGTCGCCACCATCGGCGCCAGCGTCAGCACCCGGGTGAGCTTCACCACCACGGCCACGGCGAGCGCCGCCGGCCCGGCGATCTGCGCCGTCGCGACCACCTGGCCCACGTCGTGCACGCTCAGGCCCACCCACAGGCCGAACTCCTCCGGCGACATCCCGAGCGGGATGCTCAGCACCGGCAGCACGGCGATCGCGAGCGTTCCGCACAGGGTGACCAGCGCGACGGCCGTGGCGGAGTCTTCGTCCTTGCTGCGGGTGACGGCGCTCATGGCCCCGATCGCCGAGGCACCGCAGATGGAGAAGCCTGCCGCGATCAGGATCGGTTGGGTGCCGGGGAGTCGCATCCAGCGACCGAGCCCGAGGGTCGCGAGGAACGTGAGCAGGACGATCGCGACGATGACGCCGATGGTCGGCCACCCCAGCCCGGCGATGTCGATCAGGCTGAGCTTGAGCCCGAGCAGCACGATGCCGATGCGCAGCAGCCTCCGCGCCGCGAGGCCCAGCCCGGGCTTGAGCAGCCCGTCGACCTGTCGCCTGAGCGCCGGGACCTGCGCCACGGCCACACCGAGCACCACGGCCACAGTGAGCATCGGCGCCGCCGGCAGCGCGAGATGCACCCCGAAGGACGCCAGGGCCGCACCGCCCGCGACGACGACCCCGGGCACCCACGCCATCCGCGTCACGACGGCCCGCCCGTCGCGCCCGAGGCCCCCGTGCCTGAGGCCGCCGTGCCTGAGGCCGTCGTGCCCGACGCCACCCAGCCGCGCTCGCGGCCGAGCACCTCGCTCGCGCTGCCCGAACCCGCCCATCCGTCGCGCCCGCAGCCGACCCAGCCGGAGGCGGCCTCCCTCACCGCCAGCTCGGCAGCCAGTAGTGCAGGCTCAGGAACCACGCGGGAATGGGCATCCCGACCCACACCGGGTAGAACCATGCCGACACCAGCACGCAGATGACGAAGAACGCCCCCACGATCAGCAGCGCCCGGGTGCGAACCCGTCGCGGGTCGCTCCGTGAGCCCAGCGCCAGCCCGATCACGAAGGTGAGGGCCAGGATCATGTAGGGCTCGAACGCGATGGTATAGAACTGGAAGATGGTGCGGTTCGTGTAGAGCAGCCAGGGCAGATAACCCGCGGCCATGCCCATCAGCACGAGCCCCACCTGCCACTCCCGCCGGCGCACGAGACGGTAGAGGAGGTAGAACACCGCCGCCGTGGCGCACCACCAGATGATGGGGTTCGCGATGGAGGTGATGTTCTCGTAGCAGGTCGTGCCGCCGCAGACCGAGTCGTCGACCTGGTTCACGTACATCTGGGTGGGGCGCACCAGGAAGAGCCAGGTGAACGGGTTGGCCTGGTAGGGGTGGGGCGAGTTCTCGCCGACGTGGTAGTTGTACACTGCCACTTCGAGGTGCCAGAAGTTCTGCACCGCGAGCGGCACCCAGCTGAGCGCCCCCGTCCACTCGCCGTTGGAGGTCTGCGCCCAGGTGCGGTACATGCCGCCCGTCGTGGCGAACCAGCCGATCCAGCTGAGCAGATAGGTGAACACCGCGACCGGCACGAGCAGCACCGCGGTGACGGGCCCCTGCTTCAGCACCGCCGAGCTGAACCAGAACGGGATGCCCAGCCGCCGCCGGGCGAGCGCGTCGACCACCACGAGGTACACGCCGAACGCGGCGATGAAGTACAGCCCCGACCACTTCACGCTCGACGCGGCACCGAAGGCCACTGCGGCAGCGAGCAGCCACGGCCGCTTCCACAGCACCGGACCCCAGGCCGGCGCTCGTCCCGGCTCGCCATCCGCCCCGGGCGGCGAGGTGCGGGCAGCGACGGCTGCCGCGAGGCGCACCGCGTGCCACTCCCGATCCATCAGCACGGCGCCGACGCCCAGCAACAGGAACAGCGCCACGATCCCGTCGAGGATGGCCACCCGGCTCATCACGATGGCGTGACCGTCGATGGCGAGCAGGAACCCCGCGATGGTGCCGAGCAACGTCGACCGGAACAGTTTCGTGGCGATCAGCGCCGTGAGCAGCACCAGCAGGATGCCGCACACCGCCACCGCGATGCGCCAGCCGAACGAGCTGTCGGCCCCGAAGAGCTCCATGCCGAGCCCGATGATCCACTTGCCGAGCGGCGGATGCACGGCGAACGACCCGTTCGTCTGGAAGATGTCGGTGGCGCCCTGATTGAACTGCGCATCGGCGTCGGCAGGCCAGGAGGCCTCGTAGCCGAGGTTCCAGGTCGTCCAGGCGTCTTTCACGTAGAAGGTCTCGTCGAAGACCAGGCTGTGCGGATGCGCCAGATTCACCAGCCGGAGCACAGCCGCCAGCAGCGTCACCGCCAGCGGACCGCCCCACCGCCACAGCCGTTCGCGTGCGGGCGTGGCCATCAGCCGCACCCACCAGTCGTCGAGCCGAGAACCGGTGGGCTCGGAGCCGAGAGTCGATGCCGACCGCGGCTGCGGCGAATCGGCCTTCGCGGCAGCGGCAGCGCCCTCACCACGACCAGGGGCCGTGGTGCTCGCGGTGGGGACCGGCTCCTGCGTGCTCACCGGGCCATGCTAATGCGTGCGGGTGCTCCGTTCCGGCTGGGTGGTGCGGCTGTGGATGAGGGGGAGGCGACCCGCTCCGGTGTGGAGAGGTGCGCGCCGGCCGCGCGCATCCGTTCGACTGAGAGACTGGGGGCATGCTCATCCTCGCCGCGACGCCCATCGGCAACCTGAAGGACGCCTCGACCCGGCTGGTCGAGCTCCTCGAGGCGGCCGAGGTGGTGGCGGCCGAGGACACGCGTGTGACCGTGAAGCTCCTCCGCGGACTCGGCATCGAGAACCGGCCGCGGCTCATCCCGCTGCACGAGCACAACGAGCGCGAGAAGGCGGCGTCGCTCGTGGAGCTGGCGCGGGAGGGCGACCTCGTGCTGCTCTCCGATGCGGGGATGCCGACCGTCTCCGATCCGGGGTACCTGCTGGTCGCCGCCGCCATCGAGGCCGGCGTCGACGTGACCGCGGTGCCCGGGCCGTCGGCCGTGATCACCGCACTGGCCCTTTCGGGACTGGCCACCGACCGGTTCACCTTCGAGGGCTTCCTGCCCCGCAAGCGCGGTGACCGCCTCAGCACGTTCCGGATGCTCGAACGAGAAGCACGCACCATGGTCTTCTTCGAGTCGCCGAACCGCATCGCCGACTCACTCATCGACCTCGCCGAGGTTTTGGGGGCCGATCGCCGAGTCGCCGTCGTGCGCGAGCTGACGAAGCTGTACGAAGAGGCGCGGCGCGGCACGGCAGCCGAACTCGCGGAGTGGGCGGCGGCGGGAGTTCGCGGGGAGATCGTGGTGGTGGTGGCCGGAGCGACGCCGCTCGCCGCCGATCTGCCGACGGCGCTCGCCGAGGTGCAGCAGCTCGTGGCGGCGGGGGAGCGACTCAAGGAGGCCACGGCCTCGGTGGCCGAGGCCACCGGGCTCTCGCGGCGTGATCTCTACGAGGCGGCGCTCGCGGCCCGGCGCCCCTGACCGGCGCGGATGCGCGACCACCACTCCTCCACATCGGCGGATCATCGGTTTTTATCCACAAATATTCTGGATACGCAATAAAGCTCGTAAAGTGCAATCGTGCATCCTGAGTTGAACCCATTCGCCCCTGGTTCCGGCCTGACCCCACCCCACCTCGTGGGTCGGCAAGCGGAGGTCGACGCCTTCGACCTCACCGTCGCGCGCAGCCGTCGCAGGATGCCGAGCAGAGGGATCGTGCTGCACGGCCTTCGTGGGGTCGGGAAGACAGTGCTCCTCAATCAATTCAGGGAACAGGCGGAGCGGGCCGAGTGGTTCACTGTTGGGATCGAGGGCCGCACAACGGAGAGCGGCCGCCAATCCGCCCGCCAAAAGCTCGGCCGAGCCATGCTGCTCGCCGCTCACAAGCTCCATCGGCGCCGAAGAACAGAGCAGGTGGTGAACGCTCTGAGAAGCATCAAGTCGTTCAGCCTCTCGCTCGGCGTCGCGTCGATCGAACTAGGCGTGGAGCCGGCACAAGGCCGGGCCGATTCGGGCGAGATCGAGATCGACCTCGAGGAGGTTCTCGAAGATCTGGCACCCGCGTTGACGTCCGCCGATTCGGCATTCGGTCTCTTCATCGACGAGATGCAGGACATCGACGGCGAACTGCTCTCCGCACTTCTCGCAGCCCAGCATCGAGCAGGCCAGAAGGGGTGGCCGTTCTACATCGTCGGAGCGGGACTGCCGGCCCTTCCCTCGACGCTGAGCGCGGCGCGGTCGTATGCCGAGCGTCTCTTCGACTACCGGGAGATCGGCGCACTCGATCCAGTGGCGGCAGCCGACGCGCTCGCCGTCCCAGCGGGGCGTCACGGCGTCGCCTTCACCGCTCCCGCTTTGGAGATCTTGGTCGAGGCCTCGGGCGGGTACCCGTACTTCCTTCAGACCTTTGGGAAGTCGGCGTGGGATGCGGCACTCGACCGCACCATCACCGAAGAGGACGCGACGTTGGCCGTCGTCGAGGGAACGGCGGCACTGGACATGGGCTTCTATCCTGCCCGGTGGGACCGCGCCACCCGGGCTGAACGGAACTATCTCCGCGCGATGGCCGCGGATGGCGACGTGGGTTCCCGAACGGCCACAGTTGCCGAGAGGCTCGTGCTGCCCGCCACGAGCTTGAGCCCCGCGCGACAGAGCCTCATCGACAAGGGCGTGATCTACATGCCGGAGCGAGGACGCGTGGCCTTCACCGTTCCGGGTATGGCTGCGTTCATCCACCGCCAGTACGCCGAGTGACGTCGCCGCCACCACTCCTCCACAATCTCGGGGATAGTGCGGGTTCTCCACCGTCCGTAACGGGGCCGGGCCGGGGTATCCGCCCCGCTTAGGATGGTCAGCATGTCCGACGGCTCCGCGTTCTACATCACCACGCCGATCTTCTATGTGAACGACGTGCCCCACATCGGGCATGCCTACACCGAGGTCGCCGCCGACGTCCTCGCGCGCTGGCACCGCCAGGCGGGCGACGACACCTGGTTCCTCACCGGCACCGACGAGCACGGCCAGAAGATCCTGCGCACGGCCACGGCGAACGGAGTGACGCCGAAGGAATGGGCCGACAAGCTCGTGGCCGAGGCCTGGCAGCCGCTGCTGGAGACCATCGACATCTCCAACGACGACTTCATCCGCACCACCGACGAGCGGCACGAGGTGAACGTGCAGCTGTTCCTGCAGCGTCTCTACGACGCCGGGTACATCTATACCGGTGAGTACGAGGGCTACTACTGCGTGGGCTGCGAGGAATACAAGCAGACCACCGACCTCGTCGACGGCACCGGGCAGTACGAAGGCCAGCTGGTCTGCGCCATCCACTCCAAGCCGGTGGAGCTGCTGAAGGAGCGCAACTACTTCTTCCGCATGAGCGACTTCACGCAGAAGCTGCTCGACCTCTACGAGGAGCGGCCCGACTTCGTGCAGCCCGAGAGCGTGCGCAACGAGATCGTGTCCTTCGTGCGCCGCGGCCTCACCGACCTCTCCATCTCCCGGCAGACCTTCGACTGGGGCGTCAAAGTGCCGTGGGACGAGTCGCACGTGGTCTACGTGTGGTTCGACGCCCTGCTCAACTACGCCACCGCGGTGGGCTACGGCTCCGACGAGGAGCAGTTCGCCCGCCGCTGGCCGGCCACCCACATCGTGGGCAAGGACATCGCGCGCTTCCACGCCGTGATCTGGCCCGCCATGCTGATGGCCGCCGGTCTCGAGGTGCCCCACCAGGTCTACGGCCACGGGTGGCTGCTGGTGGGCGGAGAGAAGATGTCCAAGTCGAAGCTCACCGGCATCGCCCCCGAGCAGATCACCGACACCTTCGGGTCGGACGCGTTCCGCTATTACTTCATGCGCGCCATCAGCTTCGGTCAAGACGGCTCCTTCTCGTGGGAAGACCTGTCGGCGCGGTACCAGGCCGAGCTCGCCAACGGCTTCGGCAACCTCGCCTCGCGCGTGGTGGCCATGGTCACGCGGTACTTCGACGGTGCCCTGCCCGCCGCGGTCGAGGCTCAGGTGACGGATGCGGAACGCGCCATCCGAGACACCGAACGCCGCGTCACCGCCGCCGCCGACGAAGCGATCCAGCGACTCGCCGTGCATGAGGCGATCGCCCGCATCTGGGAGCTCGTCGACGAACTGAACGGCTACATCACCACGCAGGAACCCTGGGCCCTCGCGAAAGACCCGGCGAACGCCGACCGGCTCGCCACCGTGCTGCACACGGCGGTGCGCGGCATCGGCACACTCGCCGTGCTGCTCTCGCCCGTGGTTCCCGAGGCCTCGGCGAAACTGTGGACGGCGCTCTCGGGTACCGGTTCCGTGCAGGAGCAGCGCATCCGTTCGGCGTGGGAGTGGCAAGGCGGTGAGCGGGTCGAGCCGCTCGTGGCGCTGTTCCCCCGCATCGAGGTGGAGCCGTCGTGACCGACGCCTCCGACCTGCCGACCCACCTGCGCTCCCGCGAGGCCTCCGACCGGGGAGATCAGAGCTACCCGCCGCTGCCCGAGGCGCTCGTGGTGCCGGTGTACGACAACCACACCCACCTCGAGATCGCCGACGGCCTCGAGCCGATCGACTACCGCGAGCAGCTCGACCGGGCGTCGGCCGTCGGGGTGCGCGGCGTGGTGCAGGTGGGCACCGATCTCGAGACCAGCCGCTGGTCGGCCGAGCAGGCGGCCCGCGAGCCGCGCATGCTGGCGGCTGTCGCCCTGCATCCCAACGAGGCTCCGTCGTACGACGAAGCAGGCGGGCTCGACGCGGCGCTCGCCGAGATCGCCGAACTGGCGACCTGGCCGCGGGTGCGCGCCGTGGGGGAGACGGGGCTCGACTTCTACCGCACCGAGTCCGAGGCGGGCATCGCAGCCCAGTACCGCTCCTTCGAGGCTCACATCGAGATCGCGAAGCAGAACGGCATCGCGTTGCAGATCCACGATCGCGACGCGCACGCTGAGGTCATCGCCACCCTGAAGCGCGTGGGCGCTCCTGAACGCACGGTCTTCCACTGCTTCTCGGGCGACGCCGAGCTCGCTCGCATCTGCACGGACAACGGCTGGTACATGTCCTTCGCGGGCAACGTGACGTTCAAGAACGCGCACAACCTGCGCGAGGCGCTCGAGGTCGCTCCCCGCGCGCTGCTCCTCGTCGAGACCGACGCCCCCTACCTCACCCCGGCGCCCTACCGGGGCCGCCCCAACGCCCCGTACCTGATCCCGCACACCCTGCGGGCCATGGCCGCTCATCTCGGCACCGATGTGTCGATGCTCGCGGCGCAGATCTCGTCGAATACCGAGCTGGTCTACGGCCGCTGGGAGGACGAGCCGGTGCAGGCGTCATGACCGAGGCGGCGGAGGCAGCCCGACCCGACGACGGGGATGCCGGTACCGACCCCGGCGCCGGCCCCGCGGTCGCCTTGCTCGGCCCGGCCGAGATCCGCGACCTGGCCGGCTTGCTGAACCTCACCCCCACCAAGAAGCTCGGTCAGAACTTCGTCATCGACGCCAACACCGTGCGCAAGATCGTGCGGGTGGCCAAGGTCGAGGCGGGCGACGTCGTGGTCGAGGTGGGCCCCGGCCTCGGCTCCCTCACGCTCGGCCTCCTCGAGGCCGGCGCCGAGGTGGTGGCGGTCGAGATCGACCACCGGCTGGCCGAACAGCTCCCGCTCACGGTGTCGCAGCTGGCTCCGGATGCGCGGCTCACGGTCATCCGCGACGATGCGCTGCGCATCCGTTCCCTGCCGGGAGATCCGGCCCGGCTCGTGGCCAACCTGCCGTACAACGTCTCGGTGCCGGTTCTGCTGCACCTGCTGGAGCACTTCCCCTCGATCCGCTCCGGCGTGGTGATGGTGCAGGCCGAAGTGGGTCACCGCCTCGCGGCCGAGCCCGGATCGAAGGTCTACGGCTCGCCGTCGGTCAAGGCCGCCTGGTACGGCGACTGGCGCACGGCCGGTCAGGTGAGCCGGCAGGTGTTCTGGCCGGTGCCCAACGTCGACTCGGTGCTCGTGGCCTTCGACCGCGTGGGCTCGGGCCTGGACACCGAAGAACTCCGCGTGCGCACCTTCGCTCTGGTGGACGCGGCCTTCGGCCAGCGTCGCAAGATGCTCCGCCAGTCGCTCAGCGAGGTGCTCGGTGACTCCGCGCGAGCCACCGCCGTTCTCGAGGCGGCCGGCGTCGCCCCCACGGCCCGCGGCGAGTCGCTCACGGTGCACGACTTCCTCGCCATAGCCCGCGCCGCCGCCGAATGACCCGCGCGTCATGACGTCCGAGGCGTTCGCCGTTCAGCTGGCGACCATGCACTGGGGCGACCGTGACGCGCGCCCCACTGCGTTGCTGCTGCACGGACTTCCATCGGCAGCCGGAACCTGGTGGCGCGTGGCCAGTGGGCTCGCAGCTGCGAGCTGGTCGGTGACGGCCGCCGATCTGAGGGGCCACGGGGCCTCGCCGCGCACCACGAGCTACGCCATCGCCGACTACGCAGCCGATGTCGCCGCGCTCGCCCCCTCCGGCAACCACGCCCGCAGCTGGGACCTCGTGATCGGCCACTCGCTCGGGGGTGCTGTCGCCACCGTCGCCGCCGACCGGCATCACCATTGGGCACGCGCGCTCCTGTTGCTCGACCCGGTGCTGGCCGTCGATGAGTCCGAGCACGACGCCTTGCTGGAGGATCTGCTCGGAGACCTGACCGACCTCGACCCGGCGGTGATCCTGGCCCGCAATCCGAGCTGGCACAGCGAAGACGCCACTCAGAAGGTCAACGCCGCCCGGGTGGTGAGCCCGTACGTGGTCGAGCGCACGGTGCGCGACAACCGCGAGTGGCAGCTCGAGCACGTCGCCGCCCGCATCCGTTCCCGAGTTCGGGTGCTGGCGGCCGACCCGCAGCGGGGAGCGCTCTTCAGCTCCGCCCAAGGGGAGCGGTTGAGCGTGGGGCCGTCGTTCGACTTCGCCGTCGTCGCGGGCTCCGGGCATTCGGTGCAACGCGACCATCCCGAGCTCGTCATCGCGGAAGCGCTCGAACTCCACCGGAGCCTGCCCGCCGTGTGACGAGTGTGTTTCGATATGTGTCCGCCGTCGGGGTTGGGACTACGGGTCTCTATACGATGGGAAAGCCCCGAGTGTCCATGCCTCGGCGGCGTCGCCAACCACAGCAGCCCCTTCCCCCCAGGAGACCCCATGTCGAAAATCGCGCGCCGAATCGGTGCCGTCGCCCTCGCGGCCGGCCTCGTCGCATCCGTCGCCGCCTGCTCGAGCGGAAACAGTGACGGCGGAAGCGGAAGCACCGGCGCCGCCGGTGGAGACGCCGAGAACTCGATCATCCTGATCACCCCGACCCCCATCGGCTCGAACAACTTCCTGCAGCTGGCGGCCGACGGCGCCACCGAGGCCGGCGACAAGTACGGCGCCAGCGTCGACGTGTACGAGAGCGAAGATCCCACCAGCATCCAGCAGAACATCGACGCCGCTGTGCGCGAGAAGCCGAGCATCATCATCGGTGTGAGCTTCAGCGTGCTCGACCAGATCACGCAGGCCGCGGCCGACTATCCCGACCAGCAGTTCCTGCTGATCGACACCTCGGCCGAGAACCCCACGCCGAACCTCACGGCCGCCGTGTTCAAAGAGTACGAGGCCACGTACCTCACCGGCGTCGAGGCCGGCCTCCTCAGCCAGACCGGCAACGTGGGCGTCGTCGCCTCGCTCGACACCCCGTTCCTGCACCGCTGGGTCGATCCGTTCTTCGCCGGCGCCCAGAGCGTCAAGCCCGACGTGAAGACGGCTGTGCAGTACGTCGGCGGCGACAACCCGTTCGGCGACCAGGCCCGCGCCAAGGCCCAGGCCCAGATCCTCGCCGACGGCGGCGCCGACTACGTTCAGGCTGCCGCCTCCGGCGGTAACCTCGGCGTGTTCGAGGCCGCTTCGGAGGCCGGCTTCAAGGCCTTCGGCGTCGACACCAACCAGTGCCTCGACTCGCCCGGCAACGTGGTCGACAACGCCATCAAGCGGGTCGACGTGGCCCTGGTGAACTCGGTCGGCGACATCCTCGACGGCACGACCGGCGGCTTCACCTCCTACGGCCTGGCCGAGGGCGGCGTGAGCCTCACCGGCCTGGAGGACGGCGTGGCCGACTCCCAGTGCCTCATCGCCGACCACCCCGACGTGATCGAGAAGGTC
Source organism: Herbiconiux liangxiaofengii (assembly GCF_041927335.1). Taxonomy (NCBI): domain Bacteria; kingdom Bacillati; phylum Actinomycetota; class Actinomycetes; order Micrococcales; family Microbacteriaceae; genus Herbiconiux; species Herbiconiux liangxiaofengii. The sequence goes on from NZ_JBHFHD010000006.1 coordinate 167,160, forward strand.
GCGGCCGTCCGCGATCAGATCGTCTCGGGCGAGATCACCGTCACCGACCCGCTGACCGCGGGCTAGCACCAGCACCGAATGGTCTCTGACGCATCCGCCGGCTCAGCCCGGCCCGGCACGCCCGGCCCTCCCGCAGCAGCGGGGGAGCCGGGCGTTCCCGCGGTCGAGCTCATCGGCATCGGCAAGCGCTTCGGCTCCGTCGTGGCGAACGACGGGGTCGACCTGGTGCTCCGCCGGGGCACCGTGCACGCGGTGATGGGTGAGAACGGAGCGGGCAAATCGACCCTCATGTCGATGCTCTTCGGTCTGCTCGCGCCCGACTCGGGTGAGATCCGCGTCGAGGGTCGGCCCGTCACGTTCGCCGGCCCGCTCGACGCCATCGCCGCCGGTCTCGGCATGGTGCACCAGCACTTCCGGCTCTTCGACACCATGAGTGTGGCCGACAACGTCGTCTACGGCGCCGAGCCGCGGCGCAGGGGTCTCTTCGGCCGGGCCTTCGTCGACCGTCGAGCAGCGGATGCGCGGGTGCGCGAACTGAGCGAGCGCTACGGTCTCGAGACCGACCCGTCGGCCGTGGTGGGCAGCCTCAGCGCCGGCGCGCGGCAAAGGGTCGAGATCCTCAAGGCGCTCCACCGCGACGCGCGCATTCTGATCCTCGACGAACCGACCGCCGTGCTCACCCCGAGCGAGGTCGACAGCCTCTTCGCCGTCATCAGACGAGCAGCGGATGCCGGTACCACCGTCGTGCTCGTCACCCACAAGATCCACGAGGTGCTCTCGGTGAGCGACGAGGTGACCGTGCTCCGCGACGGTCGCGTCACCGGCCGGTTCGCCACGGCGGACGCCACGTCGGCCGAGCTCGTGCGCGCGATGACCGGACGGGCCATCGCCGACGTGACCAACACCGGCGCGGGCGAGCCCGGCGAGCCGGTGCTCGAGGTCTCGGGCCTCACCGTCGGCGACGGCCGGATCACCCACGTGCGCGACGTGTCGCTCACGGTGCACCGCAACGAGATCGTGGGCATCGCCGGCGTCTCGGGCAACGGTCAGCACGAACTCGTGGCCGCGGTGCTCGGCACGGGGGCGATGTCGGCCGGCAGCGTGGTGCTCGTCGGCTCCGACGTCACGGCCGCCTCGGTGCGCGATCGGCGGGCCCGCGGGCTGTCCGTCATCCCCGAAGACCGCCGTGGCGAGGGCAGCGCCGTCACGATGACCGTGGCCGAGAACGCCGCGCTCGGGCATCACCGTTCCGCACCGATCGGCGGCACCAGGGGCCTTGCGCGCGGCTGGATGTCGCTGAAGGCCGAGCGTGAGCAGGCCCGCGACCTCATCCGCGACTTCGACGTGCGCACCTCGGGCGAACAGCAGCTGATCGGCTCGCTCTCCGGCGGCAACGCGCAGAAGGTCGTCGTGGCCCGCGAGCTCTCGCACGGCGCACCCGTGCTCATCGCCGAGCAGCCCACCCAGGGTGTCGACGTGGGCGCCATCGAGGCCATCCACGGCCGGCTGCTGGAGTACCGCGCGGCCGGCAACGGCATCCTGCTGGTGTCGCACGAGATCAGCGAGCTGCTGGCGCTGGCCGACCGCATCCTCGTGATGTACGCGGGCGCCGTGGTGGCCGAGTTCTCGGCCGCCGAGGCCACCACCGAACTCATCGGAGCCGCCATGGCCGGAGCCGCCAGCGCCAGCACCCCCGGCCACGGAGACCCCGCATGAGCACCACCCCACCCTCCGTCGCCCGCCGCACCCCGCGCATCCTGACCGCCGCCCTGCGGCACCCCGCCGTCGTGCCGATCGGCGCGGTCGTGCTGGCCCTGCTCATCGGCGCCGTCATCATCCTCGCCGCGGGCCTCGACCCGATCGCCGCCTACCGCGCCGTGCTCGAGAACTCGCTCGACCCCGGCCAGCTCGACTACACGTTCTCGGTGTGGGCCTTCATCTGCGGCATGGCCCTCGCGGCCGCCATCCCGCTGCGCATGGGCGAGTTCAACCTGGGCGGCAACGGTCAGCTCGTGCTCGGCGGGCTCACCGCCGCGGTCATCGCCAGCAACCTCCCGTTGCCCTCGATCATCGTCGTGCCGTTGGCGGTGATCGGCGCGGCCGTGGTGGCGGGGGCGTTCGGGGCCATCTCGGCGCCGCTGGCCACCCGCTTCGGCATCCCGATCATCATCTCCACGCTGCTGCTGTCGCCGGTGGCGGTCGCCGTGGTGTCGTTCCTCGTGCGCTTCCCGCTCGGTGAGGCCGGATCCGCCGTCGCCCAGACACCCCGGCTTCCCGAGAGCGGCCGCATGTGGTCGCTCGGCGACCTCTCGTACAGCAACGCGGGCCTCATCATCATCGTGCTCATGATGGCGGTGTTCTGGGTGGTCGACTCCCGGTCGGCCGTCGGATTCGAATTGCGGGTGGTCGGTGCGAACCGCCGCTTCGGTGCCTACGGCGGCGTGCGGGTGGGGCGCCTGGCGTTCGGGGCGATGGCCGCGGCGGGAGCGGCGGCCGGGGTGGTGGGCGCGGTGATCGTGATGACCTCGCCGTTCCGCCTCATCGACGGCGCCCTCATCTCGCCCGGCTACACCTTCGCGGGCCTGGCGGCGGCTCTGCTCGCGGGCGGACGGCCCGCCCTCATCCCCGTCACCGCCATCCTCTTCACCGTGCTGCAGGTCGGCGGCGCCGGCATGGAACGCTCGGCCGACGTGCCCCGCCAGCTCTCCGACGTGCTGCAGGGCGTCGTGATCGTGGTGCTCGCACTCCGCACCGTGCTCGACCAGCGCCGCACCGAACGGAGCTCAGCCTGATGCACGTGTTCGAACTCGGCTTCGTGGCCGCCGTGCTGCTCGCGGCGACGCCCATCCTCTACGCCGCCCTCGCCGGCGCCATCTCGGCGCAGGTCGGGGTGTTCAACATCGCCCTCGAGGGCCAGATGCTCTGGGGCGCGTTCGCGGCGGTGGCGGGCAGCTTCTACACGGGCAGCGCCTGGGGCGGCGTGCTCGCCGCCATCCTGTCGACGGCCCTGTTCTCCGTGGTGCTCGCGGTGGGCGCGGCGCGGTGGAAGGCCGACCCGATCATCATCGCCATCGGCACCAACCTGCTGGCCATCGGCCTCACCGGTTTTCTGCTGCGCGTGCTCTTCGACACCTCGGGGTCGTTCTCGCCGCGCGGGCTGGAGGGGTTGCCGAAGATGGCGTTCCTCGCCGACGTGCCGGTGATCGGCCCGATCTTCGCGGGCCAGACCGTGCTGGTGCCCCTCGCCTTCGTCATCATCGCGGCCGTGGGGGTGTGGCTGTCGCGGTCGGCGCGCGGCCTTCGTCTCCGCGGCGTGGGCGAGCATCCGGATGCGTCGGCCGCGCTGGGTGTGAACGTCGCGTCGTACCAGACCTGGGTCACCATCGCGGGAGGAGCCCTCTGCGGGCTGGCCGGCGCGCAGTTGGCGCTCGGCAATGTGACGGTGTTCACCGAGAACATGACGGCGGGCCGGGGCTGGATCGCGGTGGCCGCCGTGATGCTCGTGGCCGGCCGGCCGCTCTGGTTGCCGGTGGCGTGCCTGGGCTTCGGCGCCGCGGAGGCGCTCGGCTTCCGACTGCAGGGCATCGGGGCCCCGCAGCAGCTCACCGACGCGGCGCCCTACGCCATCACCCTGCTGGTGCTCGTGGCGACGCGCATCCGTTTCGCGAAGCGCACCGCCGTACCCACCACCTGACCCGACCCCCCGCTCAACCCCCGCGACTCGTCCCGAATCGAGAGAAGACGCATGAACGACACCAACCCCGCCCGCGAGACCCGCCACATCGTGGTCGACACCGACACGGGCATCGACGACGCGCTCGCCCTGCTCTACCTCGCGGGTCGCGACGACGCCGAGATCTCGGCGATCACCAGCGTCTACGGCAACACCCCGGTCGAGTCGGCGCTCACCAACATCGCCCGCGTGCTGCAGCTGGCCGGCCTCGACGACGTGCTCGTCGCCCGCGGTGCCGCCGGGCCCATCGACGGCGAGCCGCGCATCGCCTCGCACGTGCACGGCCACGACGGCCTCGGTGACCTCTGGTCGGAGCCGATCGCGCCGAAGAACCTCTCGCCCCTGTCGTCGGCCGAACTGCTCGTCGAGCTCGGCCGGTCGAAGCCGGGCTACTACGACCTGCTGCCGGTGGGCCCGCTCACCAACCTCGGCCTCGCGCTCGAGATCGAGCCCGAGCTGCTGACGCTCTACCGCTCGGTGGTGATCATGGGCGGCTCCGGTCCGTTCCCGCCGCTCGGCACCGTGCAGATGGTCGACGCGAACATCCACAACGACGCCGAGGCCGCGCGCCGGGTGTTCGCCGCGCCGCGCAACCAGCTCGTGATGGTGGGCGTCAACGTCACCGCCGGAACCATCGTCGACGAGCAGGCCGTCCAGGCCCTGCATCGCGCCGGAACCGAGTGGGGCACCTTCTCGGCCCAGGTGCTCGAGGCGTACATGGACTTCTACCAGTTCTCCTGGGGCCGGCGCGTGTCGCCCGCCCACGACGGGCTCGCAGCGGCTCTGCTCGTGCAGCCCGAGTGGATCACCGCATCCGTCACCGGCCCCGTCAACATCACCAGCGACGGCTTCGCCACCCGTGCCCACCTCATGCAGACCGACACCGGCCTGCCCGTGTCGTGGCCGAGCGAGGCCGCGCCCGACACGTTCGTGGTGCTCGACGTCGACCGCGAGGCGTTCCTCACCGACTTCGTGCGGGTGCTCTCGGGCCGCTGACGGCCACCCCGGGTGGCCGCCGACCGACGCCGGCAGCCACCGGCCGGGCCGCCCTCCCGCTGTGGGATAGGTTGGAGGGCATGAGCACCCGGGGCGCGACGAAAACGGTTCACGTGCGGGCGCCCGGCAAGATCAACGTCTTCCTCAAGGTGGGCGCGGTGATGGATGACGGATACCACGACGTCGCCACCGCCTACCAGGCCGTCTCGCTCTACGAAGACGTCTTCGCCGCCGAGGCGAGCGACTTCTCGGTGGTGTTCGAGGGTGGCCACATCGACGCCTCGGCCCTCGAGACCGACGGCTCGAATCTCGCCATCCGTGCCGCGCGCCTCCTCGCCCGCACCACGGGCTACCGCGGCGGCGTCGCGTTGCGCATCGAGAAGAACGTGCCCATCGCGGGCGGCATGGGCGGCGGGTCGGCGGATGCCGCGGCGGCACTCCTCGCCTGCGACACCCTCTGGGGCACCGAGGTCGGCCGCGACGAACTGCTCTCGCTCGCCTCGCAGCTCGGCGCCGACGTGCCCTTCGCCTTCGCCGGCGGCACTGCGATCGGTACCGGCCGCGGCGACCAGTTGAGCCCGGCGCTGGCCAAGGGCCAGTTCCAGTGGATCCTGGTGCTGCCGGGCCGCGGGGTCTCCACCCCCGAGGTCTACCGGGAGCTCGACCGCCACCGCGAGCGGCACGCGCAGGACATCTTTCCGGCGCAGGGTCAGCCCGTGGTCGACACCGACGTGCTGCAGGCGCTCCGGGCGGGCGATCCGCACATGCTCGCGGAGTCGCTGCACAACGACCTGCAGGCGCCGTCGCTGCACCTGAACCCCGGACTGAGCGCGGTGCTCGAGGTGGGGGAGCAGAACGGGGCCCTGGCCGGGATCGTCTCGGGCTCCGGCCCGACGGTCGCATTCCTCGCGGCCGACCTCGACGGTGCGCTCGAGCTGCAGATCGCCCTCAGTGCGGCGCGGCATCACGTGGTTCGTGTCACCGGCCCGGTGCCGGGCGCCCGCGTCGTCGCCGACTGACCCTCGGCCGGGGCGCAGCGGCGGTCAGAGGGTGAGCAGCGCCTTCACCGGGGCGTCGGTGGCCGCATCGACCACGGCCCGCCCGCCGAGGTCGTCGAGCTCGATCACCACGGCCACCCCCACGACCTCCCAGCCGGCGCGCTGCATCAGCCGGATGGTGGCGGCCAGCGTGCCACCCGTGGCGAGCACGTCGTCGACGATCACCACGCGGGCGCCGTTCGGAAGCGTGTCGGGGTGCACCTCGAGGCTCGCCGACCCGTACTCGAGCGCGTAGCTCTCGTTCAGCACGGCCCCCGGCAGCTTGCCCGCCTTGCGCACCGCGAGCATCCCGTGCCCGGTCGCGACAGCGGCCGCCGCCCCCAGCACGAAGCCGCGGGCCTCGACCCCGGCGACGGCGTCGATCTCGCCGAAGCCCTCCACCAGGGCCTCCGCCACGACTCGAAGAGCGGATGCGTCGGCGAACAGCCCGGACAGGTCGCGGAACAGGATCCCCGGCTCGGGGAAGTCGGGCGTCTCGGTCATCCCGGAGCGGATGGCGTCGACCACCGGGGTCGGGGCGGCAGGGCTGACGGATTCGTTCAGGTCGGACATCCGTCAATCGTATTGTGCCGCCCGCTGCGCCGCCGAGTGAGTGGTGATTGCTCAGTCCGGGGTGCCGTAGGCCCGCACTAGCGTGTCGGAATCCGGACCGCCCCGCGGCTCCGGCGACTCGAGAGGCAGCACATGGGAACCCTTCTGCGCCCCCGCCCGCGCCCGGCCAAGCCGTAGCGCGCCCACCCCGGTCGCATCCGCGTGGTGGTGCGATGCGGCCGGGGTGTTCAGGCCCGACCGGGCTTCAGGCCCGACCGGGGTTCAGGCCCAGCGGGGGTCGTCGATGTCGGGCGAGTCCACTCCGTCGGCATCCGCGAGCACCGGCGCGCCGGCGATCCAGGCCGCGAGTGCCTCCCCGTGCAGCAGCCATGGCCGGTCCGCGCCGAACAGCTCCGGATGCTCGACCACTGCGATAGGTCCGTCGCTCGCCAGCACCACCACGTTGCCGAGCGGCCCTTCCGCATCGGCGGGGTCGAAGTCGAGCACCACGGCCACCTGCCCGAACACGGCACCGAGGGTCGCGGCCTGCGCTCGGGCGTAGTCGAACGGATGCCCGTCCAGCAGGTTCACCGCCACGAGACTGCCGGGGGCCGTGCGCCCCGCGACGAGCCGGTAGAACTCCAGGCTGGCCACGTGCGACCGGATGGTCGCGGCGTCCCACAGGTCCACCACGGTGATGCGCGCGTCGGCCCAGTCCCGCCCGGCCTGCCCTGACCAGGTTTCGGCGAGCGCGCGCGCATCGCCGTAGACGAGCTCGATGTCGGCGCCATCCGGAAGCGGCAGTGCGCCCAGCACCGCCTCGCAGAGCTCGCGTTCGAACTCCACCACGAGCTGTGGCGAACCCGGCCGGGCGGCCGCGACGTAGCGGGGGAGCGCCATCGCCCCGGCGCCGAGGTGCACGGCGAGCAGGGGCTCACCGGCCGGGGCGGCCGCGTCGATCGCCCGCGCGATGTGGCGCACGTAGGGCCACGCCAGGATGCGGGGATCCGCGAGCGACACCACCGACTGCGCCACTGCGTCGACACTCAGCTCGTAGCTGGCGCTGGCCTTGTCGACCCGCTTCAGGGTCGCCTTCCGGCCGTCGAAGGCGAACGAGTATCGGCGGCGCTCGGCGTGCATCCGCTCAGTGTAGGGCGCGGGCCGGAGCTCGCAGAGCACTGCACGGATGCACGCCGAAGCGGCAGCACACCGATGCGCCGGGGCGTGGGATCAGGCCTTGACGGGCCCGAACGCGTTCTCGACCTCGGCCATCTCGATCTCCGCGGTCTGCTGGATGAGCTTCAGCAGGTCGGGGTCGAGCCCGGGGCTGAACTCCTCGAGCCGCTCGGGAGCGATGAACGACGGGGTGCCGATCGGCGCCTGCTCGCTCGCGACGAGGTCGGTTCCGTCGTTCGACGGCGATGCGCCCTGGAAGATGCGGCCGGCCTCCGACTCGCCCTTGAGGTCGAACGAGTACTGCTTGCTCTGCAGACCCAGGTCGACCAGCTTCTTCACCTCGGGGAACTTCTCGGCGTTGGTCTTCGGAATCGGCAGCGTCTTCTTCCAGTCGATGCCGAGCGTCTCGAGTGCCTTCGCGTACGCGTTCTCGTGGGCCTGGTCGCGCACGATCAGGTACGCGATCGTCGAGCGGGCCGTCTTGTTGGCGGTCATCTCGTAGATGCGGCACTTCTGCAGGCGTCCGGTCGACTCGAGCATCAGGTTGTACAGCAGGTCGAGCACGAGGTTGCCCGAGTTGTACACGTAGCTGCCGAGCCACGGATTGCCCGCGGCATCGACGGGCAAGGCGCCCTGGGCGCCCACGAGGTAGTGGTGGATGTTGCCCGCATCGAGAGCGATGTTCAGCGGCGTGGCTCCACCGGCGCCCGGGGTGTCGAGCGGATCGGTGAGCGTGCCGGTGTAGCGGGGCGAACCGTCGAGCAGGCGCGAGATGGTGGTGCCGATGAGCTCGACGTGGCTGATCTCCTCGGTGCCGACGCCCTGGATCAGGTCGCGGTACGGCTTCGCCGCCGGGCCGCGGAAGTTCATGGCCTGGAAGAGGTACTGCATCATCGTGCGCATCTCGCCGAACTGGCCTCCGAGCCCCTCCTGCAGTGCGTTCGCGGCTGCGGGATCCGGCTCGTCCTCGGCGATCTCGTTGATCCATTCCTGAGCGTGGAAATACATGGTCGACCTCCGTGAGTGACGGATGGCGGAGTGCCATCCGCTTTTCACCCTGCTCCGGCCGGCCGGTTGCGAGGCCCCCCTTGCGCATCCCGGCGCGAAAGGGAAGATCAGCCCTGCGCCGCGCTCCCATCCGCGCCCTGTACCCTCGACGGGTGGCTCATCTCCTGGGCGCTGAGGCGCTCCATCTCGAATATCCCACCCGAGTCATCTTCGATTCCGTCACCGTCGGCATCAACGAGGGCGACCGCATCGGCATCGTGGGGCGCAACGGCGACGGCAAGTCGACCCTGCTCTCGCTGCTCTCCGGGCGTATCGAACCCGACAGCGGCCGGGTCACCCGGCGTCGCGGGGTGACACTCGGCATGCTCGACCAGGCCGATACCGTCGACTCGTCCCTCACCGTGGCGCAGGCCGTGGTCGGCGACCTCGACGAGCACGTCTGGGCGGGCGACGCCCGGGTGCGCGACGTGATCGCCGGGCTCCTCAACGACTTCGACTGGAACGCCGTCATCGGCACCCTCTCGGGCGGCCAGCGCCGCCGGGTCGCGCTCGCCGCGCTGCTCGTGGGCGACTGGGACGTCATCTTCCTCGACGAGCCCACCAACCACCTCGACGTCGAAGGGATCGCCTGGCTCGCGCAGCACCTGCGTAAGCGCTGGCCGGCCGGTTCCGGCGGGCTCGCGGTCGTCACGCACGACCGGTGGTTCCTCGACGAGGTGTCCACCGACACCTGGGAGGTGCACGACCGGTTGATCGAGCCCTTCGAGGGCGGCTACGCCGCGTACATCCTGCAGCGGGTCGAGCGCGACCGCATGGCCAGCGCCACCGAGTCCAAGCGGCAGAACCTGATGAAGAAGGAGCTCGCCTGGCTCCGGCGCGGGGCTCCTGCCCGCACGTCCAAGCCGAAATTCCGCATGGATGCCGCGGCCGAACTCATCGCCGACGAGCCGCCCGTGCGCGACACGGTCTCGCTCACCCAGATGGCCACCGCCCGCCTCGGCAAAGACGTCGTCGACATCCTCGACGTGTCGGTGTCGTTCGGCGACAAGCTCGTGCTGCAGGACGTGGAGTGGCGCATCGCTCCGGGTGAGCGCACCGGCATCCTGGGCGTGAACGGCGCCGGCAAGTCGACGCTGCTCGGCCTCGTGACGGGAGCCGTCACACCCACCACGGGCACCGTCAAGCGCGGCAAGACCGTGAAGATCGCCACCCTCACGCAGCAGCTCGCCGAGCTGCAGGACGTGCAGAGCGACCGTGTGAGCGAGGTGATCGGCCGCTACCGCACGTCTTACGTTGCGGGAGGCAAGGAGCTCACCCCCGGCCAGCTGCTCGAGCGCCTCGGGTTCACCAGCGCGCAGTTGATGACCCCGGTCAAAGACCTGTCGGGTGGGCAGAAGCGGCGACTGCAGCTGCTGCTGATCCTGCTGGACGAGCCGAACGTGCTCATCCTCGACGAGCCCACCAACGACCTCGACACCGACATGCTCGCCGCGCTGGAGGACCTGCTCGACTCCTTCCCCGGCACCCTGCTCGTCGTCTCGCACGACCGCTACCTGCTCGAGCGCGTCACCGATCAGCAGTACGCGGTGCTCGACCACCGGTTCCGGCATCTGCCGGGCGGCCTCGAGCAGTACCTCACGCTGCGGAAGGCAGGGGAGGGATCCGCGGATTCCCGCGCAATGGACCGCGGCGCCGGCGGCACCGGTTCGTCGATCGGGGCCTCGCAGCCGGCCCTCGCTGGAGCCGAGCTCCGGGCCGCCGAGAAGGAGCGCTCGTCGCTCGAGCGCAAGATCAACAAGCTCACCGGCCAGATCGACACCCTGCACCACCGCATCGCCGAGTTCGACCAGAGCGACTACGTGGGCCTCGGTGCGCTCACCGCGGAACTGCAGGCCCTGCAGACGCAGATCGACGAGTACGAGACGCGCTGGCTGGCCCTCTCCGAACAGCTCGACTAGCCGGCCTCCGGCGAGGTCACCGCTTCGCGGCCATGTCCAGCGACAGGCGGCGGAGGAGGGCCGCCAGGCGGTCCTGGTCGGCCTTGGTGAGGCCGGCGAGCAGCTCCGTCTCGGCGGCGACCAGGTGTGCGATGGCGCCGTCGACACGGTCGCGGCCCTCATCCGTCATGCGCACCCGCACCCCGCGCCCGTCGTTCGGGTCGGTGCGGCGCTCGACGAGCCCGCGGCGCACCATGCCGTCGATTCGGTTCGTCATCGTGCCGCTGGAGACGTAGGTCTGCTCGAGCAGCGCTTTCGGACTGAGCTCGTGCGGGCTGCCGGCGCGGCGGAGCGCCGCCAGCACGTCGAACTCCCACGACTCCAGGCCGACGGTGGCGAACGACGAACGTCTGGTCTTCTCGAGCTGCTTCGCCAGGCGGGACACCCGCGAGAGGATCTTCAGCGGCGAGACGTCGAGCCCCGGACGCTCGCGCATCCATGCGTCGACGATCTCGTCGACCGTGTCGCGCGCCTCCCGATTGTTCACCTGACCATTATGGCGACACGTCGTCTGGCAGACTGGTCTACTGCGCCGACCCCGGCGTTCCGCCTTGGTGTAATGGCAGCACGACAGCCTTTGGAGCTGTTAGGTCTAGGTTCGAACCCTGGAGGCGGAGCGATGGGATTCGATCCTGCGGATCGATTCCCCTCCGCTCCGAAAGACGGCAGCCCTCAGCCGGGGCACTCTGCACAACACGACCTATGACGGTCGTATCCCCACGAAGGAGTCCGGAACCGATGACCGATCAGAACCTCGCAATCGTCGTCCTCGCCGCCGGCCAGGGCACCCGCATGAAGTCCAGCCTCCCCAAGATTCTGCACGAGATCGCCGGCGTGCCCCTCATCGGTCACGTGCTCGCCACGGCCGGTGAGATGGATGCCGCCTACACCGTCACGGTGGTGCGTCACGAGCGCGACCAGGTTCAGGAGGTCGTGCACGACCACTTCCCCAGCTCCCTGATCGTCGACCAGGACGACGTGCCCGGCACCGGCCGTGCGGTGGAGCAGGCGATCGGCGCCCTCCCCGCCGACTTCGACGGCGATGTCGTGGTGGTGTCGGGCGACGTCCCGCTCCTCGACGCCGACACGCTGCGCGCCCTCGTCGGCGAGCACCGGGCCACGCGCTCGGCGGCCACGCTCCTCACCACGAACCTCCCCGACCCCACCGGGTACGGCCGCATCGTGCGCACCCCCGACGGTCTGCTCGACCGCATCGTCGAGCACAAGGACGCCACCGACTCCGAGCGCGCCCTGAGCGAGATCAACGCCGGCGTGTACGTGTTCGGCCTGGCCGAGCTCCGCGACATGCTGGCCAGGGTCACCACGGCCAACGCGCAGGGCGAGAAGTACCTCACCGACGTGGTGGGCCTGCTCCGCCGTGCCGGTTCCGACGTGGCCGCAGTCTCCGTGGCCGAGCCCTGGCTCGTGGCCGGCGTGAACGACCGGGCCCAGCTCTCCGAGGCGGCCGCCAAGCTGAACGCCCTGATCGTGCGTGGCTGGCAGCTCGCCGGCGCCACCATCGTCGATCCGGCCACCACCTGGATCGACCTGAAGGCGAGCCTCGCCGAAGACGTCACCGTGCACCCCGGCACCCAGATCAAGGGCGCCACCAGCGTCTCGCGCGGCGCCGAGATCGGCCCCGACACCACCCTCGTCGACTGCGAGGTGGGTGAGAACGCGGTGGTGAAGCGCACCGACGCGACATTGAGCGTGATCGGCGCCGGCGCATCCGTGGGCCCGTTCGCCTACCTGCGGCCGAACACGGTACTGGATGCGGGCGGCAAGATCGGCACCTTCGTCGAGACGAAGAACTCGCACATCGGTGCCGGTTCGAAGGTGCCGCACCTGTCGTACATCGGCGACACCGAGGTGGGCGTGGAGTCCAACGTGGGCGCCGGTACGATCACCGCGAACTACGACGGCGTGACCAAGAACCGCACCGAAGTGGGCTCGCACGTTCGAACCGGGTCGCACAACGTGTTCGTCGCCCCCGTTAGAATCGGAGACGGCGCCTACACGGGTGCCGGAACGGTCGTCCGAAAAGACGTGCCGGCCGGCTCGCTCGCGATCAACGTGGCTCCCCAGAGGAACATGGCCGACTGGGTCGAACAGAACCGGGCGGGCACGGCGGCGGCGAAAGCGGCCGCGGCGGCCCGCGACGGCGAGATCGACGCGAGTTAGACCCGAACGAGCGGAGAATTGGTGTCCGGAATCAAGGCCAGCGGAGAGAAGTCCCTCCTCGTCGTCTCAGGGCGAGCTCACCCGCAACTGGCTCAGGACATCGCGGCCGAGCTCGACACCACCCTGGTCGACACCGAGGCGCGCACCTTCGCCAACGGCGAGCTGTACATCCGCTACGGCGAGAGCGTGCGTGGGGCGGATGCGTTCGTCATCCAGTCGCACACCGCGCCCATCAACGAGTGGTTGATGGAGCAGCTGATCATGGTCGACGCGCTGAAGCGGGCCTCCGCGAAGCGCATCACGGTCGTGGCGCCGTTCTACCCCTACGCCCGGCAGGACAAGAAGGGCCGCGGCCGCGAGCCCATCTCCGCCCGCCTCGTGGCCGACCTCTTCAAGGCCGCCGGCGCCGACCGCATCATGTCGGTCGACCTGCACGCCGCCCAGATCCAGGGCTTCTTCGACGGCCCCGTCGACCACCTCTTCGCCATGCCCGTGCTGATGGAGCACATGCGCAAGGAGCTCGACCCGTCGACCCTCACCGTCGTCAGCCCCGACATGGGCCGCGTGCGCGTGGCCGACATCTGGAGCGACAAGCTCGGCGCACCCCTCGCCATCATCCACAAGCGCCGCGACCCGCGGGTGCCGAACCAGGTCAGCGTGCACGAGATCGTGGGCGACGTGGCGGGCCGCGTGTGCCTGCTGGTCGACGACCTGATCGACACCGGCCGCACCATCGTGGCCGCCGCCGAGGCCCTCAAGGCCAACGGCGCCACCGGCGTGGTGGTGGCGGCGACGCACGCCGTCTTCTCCGACCCGGCCCCGAGCATCCTGCAGTCGGAGTTCATCGATCAGGTCGTCGTCACCGACACCCTGCCGATCCCGGTCGAGAAGCACTGGGACAGGCTCACCATCCTGCCCATCGCGCCGCTGATCGCCCGGGCCATCAACGAGGTCTTCTCCGACGGCTCCGTCACCACCATGTTCGACGGCGACGCCTGAGTTGATTGTGTCGGCGACGCCTGGGCCGATCGTGTCGGCGACGCCTGGGCAGTTCGCGCACAGCGGGCACCGGATGCGCGGCTCGTGCCGCCGACATCCGTCGACCGGCTTAAACTGGGTCGCATGAGCATCGCCTCGATCGACACCTACACGCCCGCCGCGGGCTCCGTCACCATGTTCTCCACCGGCTGGTGCGGGTACTGCAAGCGCCTGAAGTCGCAGCTCGACGCGCAGGGCATCGCCTACACCGAGGTGAACATCGAAGAGGTCGACGGCACCGCCGAGCTCGTCGCCCAGGTTAACGGAGGCAACCAGACGGTGCCCACCCTGATCTTCCCCGACGGCTCGACGGCCACGAACCCGTCGGCGCGCGAGGTGTCCGAGCGTCTTGGCTGATCGCACCCCGTGGTCGCTGTCCGGCGCTCTGCGCGGGATGTTCCAGAAGCGCACCATCGACGACGAGACGTGGGACGACCTGGAGTCCGCGCTCCTGAAGGCCGACTTCGGCCCCACCGTCACCGAGCAGGTGGTCGACGAGCTGCGTGCGAAGGTGCAGCGCTACAACACCACCGACCCGCGCGACCTGCAGCGGATGCTCCGCGAGACCATGGAGGAGCGGCTCGCCAAGTACGACCCCACCCTCAAGCTCACCGAGCGTCCCGCCGTCGTGCTGGTCGTGGGCGTGAACGGTGTGGGCAAGACCACCACGATCGGCAAGTTCGCCCGCTTCCTCAAGACCTACGACCGCTCGGTGGTGGTGGGGGCGGCCGACACGTTCCGCGCCGCGGCCGTCGAGCAGCTCGCCACCTGGGCCGAGCGCGCCGGAGCCGACATCGTGCGTCCGCAGCACGAGGGTCAAGACCCGGCGTCGGTCGCCTTCCAGACCATCGAGAAGGCCAAGGCCAACGGCACCGAGATCGTGATCATCGACACGGCCGGCCGCCTGCAGACCAAGGGCGGGCTGATGGATGAGCTCGGCAAGATCCGGCGCGTCATCGAGAAGCAGGCGCCGGTCTCCGAGGTGCTGCTCGTGCTCGACGCCACCACGGGGCAGAACGGGCTCGCCCAGGCCGACGCGTTCATCCAGCACGCCGGAGTGACCGGGCTCGTGATCACGAAGCTCGACGGCTCGGCGAAGGCCGGCTTCGTGCTGGCCGTGCAGGAGAAGACCGGCATCCCCATCAAACTGGTGGGCCAGGGCGAGGGCATCAACGACCTCACGGGCTTCACGCCGCACGTCTTCGCCCAGAACCTCGTGGGCTGACGCCGTTCCGTCGCAGAAAGTCGTGCCCACGGGCGCTTGAGCACGGTTTTTCGCGACGCATTAGCGCTCAGGGGGGCGCGGGAACTCAGGTGCGGGCGAGGAAGGTGCGGATGGCGGGCAGCGCGTCGGGGTGCCTGGGGGTGTCGGCGTGGGTGGCTCCGTCGAGCAGCACGAGCTCGGCGCCGGGCAGCGCAGCCTTGACGTTCTCGGCCGCACGCAGGCGCGGGCGATCGCGGGTGCCGGCGAGCAGCTGCACGGGCATGGGGAAACGTGCGATCGCGGCATCCGGAACCGTCGGCTGACGCTCGGTCTCACGCATGTAGGCCGCGAGAGCCGGTGCGTCGTTCGCCAGGAACGCCGTGCGGGTCATCGGGTCGACCGGGCTTCCGGATGCGCGCTCCCACTCCGCGAGGAACCCCGCCATGCCGCCGCGCTCGAGCGCCTCGATGCTGCCGGTGAAGAACACCTTGTCGAAGGTGCCGACCCCCGTGCCGGGGGCTCCCGCCACGCTCACGAACGAGGCGAGCCGCTCCGGATGCGCGGCAGCCAGCGAGAACCCCACGCGGGCACCGAGCGAGTACCCCAGGTAGTGCACCCGGTCGAGGGCGAGAGCGTCGAGCACGGCGAGCACGTCGTCGACGAACCGGGCCATGTCGTAGTCGGCCGGCCGGTGGGGCGTGCCGCTGCGCCCGTGCCCACGGAGGTCGAGAGTGATGACGGGCCGTTCGGCGCCGAGGGCCTTCAGATAGCCGAAGCCCCGCCAGATGGCCTGCGAGAGTGCCGTGCCGTGCACGAGCACGACGGGAGTGGCCGTCTGGGCGGTGTCGCCGGTGGCCGCGGTGTGCCGGTAGGCGATGCGTGTTCCGTCATGGGGATTGGTCGCGAACTCCACGCGACCACGCTACCCGTGCCGTGCCGTGCCGTGCCGTGCTGTGCTGTGCTGTGCTGTGCTGTGCTGTGCCGTGCCGTGCCGTGCCGTGCCGCGGGCCCGACGCCGACCGCGACTGTACAACGTTGTAGTGTGGGGTGACCACCGCACGGCAAGGGGATGAGATGGCTGCGACGCTGCACGATGTGGCCAATCTCGCGGGCGTCTCGATCAAGACCGTGTCGAACGTCGTGAACGACTATCCGCACATCCGCCCGGAGACGCGTCAGAGGGTGCAGGCGGCGATCGACGAGCTCGGCTACCAGCCGAACCTGTCCGCCCGGAGCCTGCGCAGCGGGCGCAGTGGGGTGATCGGCCTCGTGCTTCCCGAGCTCAGCCTCAGCTACTTCGCCGAGCTCGCGGATGCAGTCATCGCGAATGCGGAGAAGCAGGGCATGGTGGTGCAGATCGAGCAGACCGGCGCCGATCGCGACCGCGAGATCGCGGTGCTCACCAGCCCGCGGATGCGCCTGACCGACGGCCTCATCTTCAGCCCGCTCGGCATGGGGCAGGAGGACGTCGGCCATCTCGACGTCGACTATCCGATGGTGCTGCTCGGTGAACGGATCTTCGGTGGCCCGGTCGACCACGTCACCATGCGCAACGTCGAGGCCGCCGAAGCTGCGACCCGGTTCCTGATCGATTCCGGGCGCCGCCGCATCGCGGTGATCGGTGCCCACGAGGGCGAGGTCGTCGGCTCGGCCGCGCTTCGTCTGCGCGGGTACCGCGATGCGCTCGACGCGGCCGGCATCCCCTTCGACCCGGCGCTCGTGAGCTACACCACGCTCTGGCATCGCGCCAACGGCGCCGCGTCGATGCGCGAATTGATCGATGGCGGTGTGGCGTTCGATGCCGTGTTCGGCCTGAACGACGCCCTCACGCTCGGGGCCCTCAGGGTGCTGCAGGAGAAGGGCATCCGGGTTCCCGGAGACGTGGCACTGATGGGCTTCGACAACATCGACGAAGCGCAGTACACCGTGCCCAGCCTCAGCACGATCGATCCGGGTCGTGAGCGGATCGCCGAGCACGCCGTCTCGCTGCTGGTGCAGCGCATCCGGGAGCACGAGACCCGGCCGAAAGACCCGCAGCAGATCCTGGTGGACTTCTCCGTCGTGCCCCGAGAATCGGCGCCCTCACGGGCGTGACGGCGTTCCGAGACGCGCGTACGGTGCCTGGTTGACACTGTTCGGAGTCGGGGTTACTGTTCATCTACAACGTTTACCTACAACGTTGTAAATGGTTGAAGAAGCACCCCACCACAGCTCACCCTGTACAGACGACGACGTCGCGCCGGCCGACACAGCAGTCACCCGGCAGAAAGGCTCCTCATGAAAAAGCTCCTCACGGCGGTCGCCGTGCTGGCGGTCGCCTCGCTCGGCCTCGCCGCGTGCTCGTCCGGCAGCGACTCCGGCTCCAGCTCGGGCGACCCGGTCACCCTCACCTTCTGGCACGGCTACACCGAGGCCGACGGAGACGTGCTCGAGGGCATCGTCGATGACTTCAACGCTTCGCACGACGACGTGAAGATCCAGACCGAGGTCAAGACCTGGGCGGTTATCGACGACACGCTCCTCACGGCACTCTCGGCCGACCAGGGCCCCGACATCGTGGCGATGCCGGCCGAGCGCCTGCCCGTCTACGCCTCGAAGGGCGCGTTCGCCGACCTCACCGACTTCTACGCCGACGACGCGAGCAACACGAGCGAGCTCAACCCCCAGGCGGTCGCCATGGAGACGGTCGACGGCACCCCGTACGGCGTGCCCACCGGTTTCGTGCCGCTCTCGGTCTTCTACAACAAGGCCTTGTTCGCCGCGGCCGGCATCACCGAGTTCCCCACCACCTGGGACGAGTGGGTCGCCGACGCCAAGAAGCTCACCGTCGACCAGAACGGCGACGGCACGCCCGAGCAGTACGGCATGGTGCTGCCCGACCACGCCACGGTCGCCAACGGCGTCTGGCCGAGCCTGTTCTACGGCAACGGTGGTGACGTGGTCGACGACGGCACGACCGCCGTGATCGACTCGCCCGAGAACGCCGAGACACTGGAGTACTGGAGCAAGGCCGTCATCGACGACAAGATCTCGCCCACCGGTGTCGACGGGGTGAAGGCCGACGAGCTGTTCAGCTCGGGCAAGGTCGCGATGACCATCGGCGGCCCGTGGATGGCCTCCATCGCGAAAGACAATGCCATCGACTACGGCATCGCCGCGATCCCCGCCGGCCCGAAGCAGCAGGCCGCCTCGGCCATCGGCGTCTCGATGGGCATCACCGCGCAGGCCGACGACGCGAAGGCCGCCGCGGCGAAGGAGTTCTTCTCCTACTTCTTCGAGCCCGAGGTGGCCACCGCCTGGTCGCTCGGCTCGGGCTGGCCGCCCCTGCGCACCGACATCCCCGCCTCCGACGTGGCCGAGAACCCCACGGTCGCCGCGCTCACCGAGATCGCGGGCACCAGCCGTGCGCTGCTGCCGGGCGTGGTCGACAGCTCCGACGTGCTCACCGAGATGGATGTCGCGACGCAGAAGGCACTGGCCGGCGGCGACGTGCCCAGTCTGCTCGGCGACGCCCAGACCGCCATCCAGGGCACGCTCGACGAGCAGTAGCCCCTCGGATGCGCGGGGCCGGCCCCGCTCACCAGCCCGGCCCCGCGCATCCGCTGCCCGACCAGAGCCCCCACGCGAAGGATCCGAGATGACCACTCACGCCACCCGGCCGCCCCGCCGCTACCGCCCCCCGGGCCAGCTCGGCGGCCGCGGACCTCTCGGCGGCCAGGCCAAGCGCCGGCTGACGATCGCCGGCTTCCTGCTGCCGGCCCTCGGCATCCTCACCCTGTTCGTGTTCTGGCCGATGATCTCGGCGCTGCGCCTGTCGTTCACCGATGCCAGCGGCTTCGGCCGCGAGAAGTTCATCGGCCTCGACAACTACACCGAGGTCTTCACCGATCCCGACATCCTCCGGGCGATGGGCAACACGGTGCTCTACACCGTGATGTTCACGCCGCTCGCGGTCATCCTCGCCCTGGCGCTCGCCCTCGCGCTGAACAGCCCGTACCTGCCCTTCCGGGGCGTGTTCCGCACCTGGCTCTTCCTGCCCTTCATCGTGTCGCTCGCCGTGGCGGCCTTCGCCTGGCAATACCTGCTCGACCCGCAGGTGGGCCTGCTGAACTACTGGCTGCAGGGCTTCGGCATCCGCATCGGCAACGTGCTGCAAGACCCGGTGCTGGCGATGCCCACCGTGGTGCTCGTGGCGGTGTGGAAGAACTTCGCCTTCTACATGATCGTCTTCCTGGCCGGGCTGCAGGAGATCCCGGGCAGTCTCTACGAGGCCGCGAAGATGGACGGCGCCGGGCCGTGGTCGCGCTTCCGCAACGTCACGATGCCGCTGCTCGGCAACACCACCGGCTTCGTGCTGATCATCGCCACCATCGCCGCGCTGCAGGCCTTCGACCAGATCTATGTGCTGACCGGCGGCGGCCCGTACAAGAGCACCCAGACCGTGGTGATGCAGATCTACCAGTCCGGCTTCAAAGACCTCGACCTCGGGTTCGCCTCGGCACTGTCGTACGTGCTGCTGATCGCGACGCTCATCCTCAGCCTGGTGCAGTTCTTCGTCACCGGCCGACGCGAGAAGGATGTGGGCTGATGACCGCTCTGACCGAACGACCGCCCCGCACGCCGGATGCGCCGGTCGCGCGCTCCACGGCGAAGCGACGCGCGCCCCTGCGCCGGATCGGCCCGTGGCTGTTCTTCGCCGCCATGCTCGCCGTCGCCCTGCTGGTGCTGCTGCCGATCATCATCATCGTCTTCACCGCCTTCAAGCCCGTGGCCGAGGTGAACGCCTTCCCGCCCTCGCTGGTGCCGGGCGACTGGACGCTGGACAACTTCACCCGCATCTTCACCGAGCTCCCGTTCGGCCGGCTGATCCTGAACAGCTTCGTGTTCGCGGGCGGTGTCACGCTGTGCGCCTTGGTGTTCGACTCCCTCGCCGCCTACGTGCTGGCGCGGGTCGACTTCCGGGGCAGCCGCGTGCTGCTGATCGTGATCGTCGCGAGCCTGATGATCCCGTTCCAGGCCACCCTCATCCCGATCTACCAGCTGGTGGCCGACTTCGGCTGGGTCAACACCTTCTGGGGGCTGATCATCCCGAGGGCCGCGGATGCCTTCGGCATCTTCTTCCTGCGTCAGTTCTTCCTCTCGCTGCCGCGCGACCTCGACAACGCCGCGCGCATCGACGGGGCGAGCGAGTTCCGCATCTTCCGCAGCATCGTGCTGCCGAACGCGGTTCCGGCCCTGCTCACGCTCGGCATCTACACCTTCGTCAACAACTGGAACGACCTGCTGTGGCCGCTGGTGTTCACCACCCAGCAGGATATGGGCACCATCACCTCGGGGCTGACCCTGCTCACCGGCCCGAGCGGCATCGTGCCCTACGGCGTGATGATGGCCGGTTCGCTGATCGCCGTGGTGCCCCTGGCCGTGATGTTCCTCTTCGTGCAGAAGCGCTTCATCGAGAGCGTCGCCAGCACAGGGCTGAAGTAGGCGGGCAGGAGAGAACCATGACCGACACCATCAAATGGTTCGACGACGGCCGGATGCACTTCGGTCTCGGCATCGAAGACACCTTCGTGCCCCAGGAGCGACCCGGCGAACGGGCCGTCGACGAGTACGAGCTCACCGAGCACTACGAGCAGTTCGACACCGACTTCGCACTCGCCACCGGCGTCGGAGCCTCGTTCCTGCGCTGGGGCATCCCGTGGCACCGGGTGAATCCGGCGCCGGGGGAGTGGGACTGGTCGTGGCTGGACCGCGCCATGGCCTCCTTCGGCGAGCACGGCCTCCGCCCGATCGTCGACCTGCTGCACTACGGGACGCCGCTCTGGTTGGAGGGCGAGTTCGCGCATCCGGATTACCCGCAGCGCGTCGCCGAGTACGCCGTGGCCGTCGCCGAGCGCTACCGCGACGTGGCCACCGACTACACGCCGGTCAACGAGCCGATGATCCACGCGCTGTTCAGCGGCGAGTACGCCTACTGGCCCCCGTACCTCAGCGGCCCTCATGGTCTCGTGTCGATCTCGGCCGCGCTGGCCCGCGGCTTCGTGCTGACCCAGCGCGGCATCGCCGAGGTGCTGGGAGACGCCGCGAGCTTCGTGCACGTCGACGCCACCCTCCGCTACGCCGGCGACACGGATGCGCCCGAGCACCGGGAGACCGCCGAGCGACTGCGGCACCAGGCCTTCCTCGTGGAAGACCTGGTCACCGGATCGGTGGTCGAGGAGCATCCGCTCCGGCCGCTGCTGAGCTCGAACGGGCTGTCCGATGACGCCCTCGCCTGGTTCGCCGAGCACGCGGTGCGCCCCGATGTGATGGGTGTCAACTACTATCCGCGGCACTCGACCGAGCTGTTCGAGGCGGGCGTCACCCACGGCGGCGGCTTCGCTGATCCGCGCCCCACGCTCGACGACGGCACCGACGGGATGCTCGCCTCCCTCCGCGACTACGCCTCCCGCTACGGAGCCCCGGTGATGCTCTCGGAGACCTGTGTCACCGACTCGCCCGAGGCGCGCATCCGGTGGCTGGATGCCTCGGTGGGCGCTCTCCAGGCGGCCCGCGCCGAGGGGCTGCCGGTGGTCGGCTACACCTGGTGGCCGCTGTTCGACATGTACGAGTGGACCTACCGGCACAGCACCGCTCCGCGCGCCGCCCACCTGCTCAGCATGGGCCTCTACGACCTCGTCGAGCCCGTCGACGCCGGCGGTCCGCTCGGCCGGCGCGAGAACCCCGTCGCCGCACGCTTCCGCGAGCACGCGCTCGCGGCCTCCGATACCTCCACCCCCACCTCGAAAGGCTGAGATGGCCACCGCACGACTGATCTTCGACCCCCGCCTGCCCGTCGGCGCGGTCAACCGCCGCGTCTTCGGCTCCTTCGTGGAGCATCTGGGGCGCAGCGTCTACGACGGCCTCTACGAGCCCGGCCATCCCTCCGCCGACGAGCGGGGCTTCCGCGCCGACGTCATCGAGCTCGTCGAGCAGCTCGGGGTCAGCGCCATCCGCTACCCGGGGGGCAACTTCGTCTCCGGCTTCCGCTGGGAGGACAGCGTAGGCCCGGTGGCCGAGCGGCCCGCGCGCCTGGATCTGGCCTGGCACTCCACCGAGTCGAACGAGGTGGGACTGCACGAGTTCTCATCGTGGCTGGAGTCGGTGGGCAGCGAGCTGATGCTGGCCGTGAACCTCGGCACCCGTGGCACCCTCGAAGCCCTCGACCTGCTCGAGTACTCCAACCTCGCGCAGGGAACGGCGCTCGCCGACCGTCGCGCGGCGAACGGCCGCCGCGAGCCCTTCGACGTGCGGATGTGGTGCCTCGGCAACGAGATGGACGGCCCGTGGCAGCTCGGCCACCGCTCCGCCGACGACTACGGCAAGCTCGCCGCGCAGACCGCCCGGGCCATGCGCGCCTTCGATCCCGCGCTGGAGCTCGTGGTCTGCGGCTCGTCGAGCCGGCACATGCCCACCTTCGGCGAGTGGGAGCGGGTGGTGCTGAACCACACCTACGACGACGTCGACTACATCTCCTGCCACGCCTACTACGAGGAGAAGAACGGCGATCTCGGCAGCTTCCTCGCCTCGGCCGTCGACATGGACGCGTTCATCGAGTCGGTGGTCGCCACCATCGACCACGTCAAGGCCGTGAAGGGCAGCGACCACGTCGTGAACATCTCCTTCGACGAGTGGAACGTCTGGTACAACGAGCGCTTCGAGAAGGTCGACAAGCTCACCGGCGCCGACAACTGGCCGGTGGCTCCCCGGCTGCTCGAAGACGCCTACACGGTGGCCGACGCGGTGGTGGTGGGCAATCTCCTGATCTCGCTCCTCAGGCGCGCCGACCGGGTCACGAGCGCCTCACTCGCGCAGCTGGTGAACGTGATCGCGCCGATCATGACCGAGCCGGGCGGCATCGCCTGGAAGCAGACCACCTTCTTCCCGTTCGCCCTCACCTCGGCGCTGGCCACCGGCAGCACCGTCTCGACCCGGGTGGAGTGCGAGCGCTACGACACCGCCGAGTACGGATCGGTGCCCACCCTCGACGCCGTCGCCACGGTCGACGAGGTCACCGGCCGCACGAGCATCTTCGTGGTCAACCGCTCGCAGAGCGGGACCACGACCCTGGAGCTCGATCTCAGCTGCGTGGGAGCGGTGTCGGATGCGGGGGCTCAGACGCTCGCCGACGACGACTTCCACGCGGTCAACACCCTCGAGAACCCGCAGCGCGTCGGCATAGCCGTGAACGACACCCTGGTGCTCGGCGACGGCGTGGCCACGATCGAGCTGCCGCCGGTGTCGTGGACGGTGATCACGCTCAGCTGAGGCGGGAGGCCGCCTCCACGAGCACGTCCTCCGAGCCTGCGTAGATGCCGTCGCGCCGCGGCCAGTGGGCGATCACGTCGGTGAACCCGAGCTCGCCTGCGCGGCCCGACAGCTCCTGGAACGCGTCGACACTGCTGAGGGAGTACGTGCCGCCGGAGTCGAGCGAGAGATAACGGTCGATCGTGCCGGGGTCGCGACCGGATGCGGTGGCCGCGTCATCCAAGCGCGTCGCGAGCTCGGCCACAGCGCTCCACCACTCCTCGCCCGTGCGGCCCTCGGGGCCCGTGGTCACCCAGCCCTGGCCGAAGCGCGCGACGAGCGCGAGCCCCTTCGGCCCGTTCGCAGCGAGCACGAACGGCAGGCGGGGCGACTGGGCGGGGATGCCCACCATCCGCGCATCCTTCGCCGTGTACCACGCGCCCTCGAAGGAGAATCCGGCGTCGGATGGGGTGTCGGTGTCGGTGTCGGTGTCGGCGTCGGCCTCGAACCGCAGCAGGGCGTCCAGTCGCTCCACGAACTCGGCGAAGCGCTCGTGCCGCTGCCGGGGTGTCAGCTCCTCCTGGCCGAGCACGAAGGCGTCGAACCCGGTACCGCCCGATCCGACGCCCAGGGTCAGCCGCCCGCCCGCGATCTCGTCGAGGGTCGCCAGCTCTTTGGCGAAGGGAACAGGGTGCCGGAAGTTCGGCGAGGCCACGAAGGTGCCGAGCCGGATGCGCGAGGTGACCGTGGCGGCGGCTGTCAGCGTCGGCACGGTGGCGCCCCACGGCTCACCCGCGAGCGATCGCCAGGAGAGGTGGTCGTAGGTCCAGGCATGGTCGAATCCCAGTTGCTCGGCGAGCTGCCACCTGCGGCGGCCTTCGACCCAGGGATCTTGGGGCAGGATGACGATTCCGTGGCGCATGCTGCGAGTCTGGCACGCGGTCCGCCCCCTCGGTCAGACCCGGCGCGCCTCGGCCTCGTCGAGTTCGAGGTCGTCGGCGAGTTCCTCACGCGGCGCGACGGCCTGGAAGGAGCCGGTGGCCGTGGATGTCGCGGCCATCCGGTCGCCCTCGCCGAACACGAGGCGCAGGCGCCGCCGCGTGCCCTCCCGGCCGTCGCGCTCGAGCGGTACCCGCTGCAGGCGCGCCCGCCGGTACACGACGAGCCACACGGTGCCGGCCGCGAACGCCACCAGCCCGGCAGCGGCCGCCACGCCGAGGCCCCAGCGCGGCCCCAGGGCGTTGGCGACGGCCCCGATCAGCGGTGCCCCGATCGGCGTCCCGCCCATCAGGATGGCCATGTAGAGCGCCATCACCCGCCCGCGCATGAGGGGATCGGTGCTGGTCTGCACCGATCCGTTGGCGGTGGTGATCATCACCTGGCCGGCGAAGCCGATCAGCACGAGCGCCACCGCGAACACGATCAGCGACGGCGCGAGCGCCGCGGCCAGCGCGCTCGCCGCGAAGGCGCCGCAGGCTGCGAACACCAGCACCACCCGCGGCTTGTCGCGGCTGGCCGAGAGCAGGGCGCCCGCCACCGACCCCAGCGCCATCACCGAGGTGAGGATGCCGAAGCCCGCCGACCCGAGCCCGAACTCGACGGTCGCCATGGTGGAGGTGAAGATCTGGTAGTTGAAGCCGAACGTGCCCATCACGAACACGACCACGAACAGGATGAGCAGGTCGGGGCGCTGGCGCACGTAGCGGAACCCCTCCAGCAGCTGCCCCTTGGCGCGGGGAGCCCGAGGCACCTGCACCAGGCGGTCGGCCCGGATGGCGGCCAGCGACGCGAGCACCGCCGCGAACGTGACGGCGTTCAGAAGGAACACCCAACCGGCCCCGATGCCCGCCACGAGCAGTCCGGCCACGGCCGGACCGATGGTGCGGGCGGCGTTGAACGAGGCCGAGTTCAGCGCCACCGCGTTACCCAGGTTCGGCCCGGCCACCAGGTCGGAGACGAAGGTCTGGCGCACGGGCGCGTCGACCGCGGCGGCCACTCCGAGCAGC
This sequence comes from Herbiconiux liangxiaofengii, assembly GCF_041927335.1. Taxonomy (NCBI): domain Bacteria; kingdom Bacillati; phylum Actinomycetota; class Actinomycetes; order Micrococcales; family Microbacteriaceae; genus Herbiconiux; species Herbiconiux liangxiaofengii. Next base: position 192,374 of record NZ_JBHFHD010000006.1, read on the forward strand.
AGGGCGAACAGGTACACGATCCAGAGCTGGGCGACCCCGGCCAGCACGATCACACCGAGCCCGGCGCCGAGCAGACCCATCGCGAGCTGGGTCACCATGAGGGTGTGCCGCCGGTCGAGCCGGTCGGCGATCAGCCCCGAGAACGGCACGAGCAGCAGTTGCGGAAGGAATTGCAGGGCGGTGGTGATGCCGAGGGCCACGGCGTCGTGGTCGCTCAGCTCGGTGAGCACGATCCAGTCCTGTGCGGTGCGCTGCATCCACGTGCCCACGTTCGACACGAGGGCGCCGGCGAACCAGATGCGGTAGTCGATGCTCGCGAGCGAGCGGAACATCGCGCTCATTCGGCCGTCAGCTTCCGGATGACCGGGGTCGCGCGCTCGAGCAGCTCCCGTTCGGCGGGGGTGAGCCTCTCCAGCCGCTGCTCCAACCACACGTCGCGGCGCACCCGGGTGGCCTGCACGACCTCCCGGCCGGCCTCGGTGAGGGTCACCACCACCATCCGCCGGTCGTCGCCGCTCGGGGTGCGGCTCACGTACCCCGCGAGCTGCAGGGCGTTGAGGGTGCGGTTCATCGACGGCGGGCTGACCTGCTCGTGAGCGGCCAGGTCGGCCGGCGAACTGCCCCCGGTTCGGTCGAGCACCGCGAGCACGGCGCTCTGGCCGGGCGACAGCTCATCGTCGGCACGCTGCTGACGGATGCGTCGCGCGAGCCGCAGAGTCGCCTGCCGCAGTTCGCTGCCCAGTGAGGAGATGACCATGTAATTATCATACGCTAATTAGCCTTGCTAACGACCTGTGCGCCCCGGCCCGCCATCCGTACCCGGTGTTCAGCCTCGACCGGTTAAACTGCTTGCACGATGGCTACTTTTGGAAACCTCTCCGACCGGCTCGCCGAGACCTTCAGAAATCTCCGCACCAAGGGCAAGCTGAGCCCGGCCGATGTCGACAGCACCGTGCGCGAGATCCGGCGCGCCCTGCTCGACGCCGACGTGGCGCTCGAGGTCGTGAAGGAGTTCACCGGCAAGGTGCGCGAGCGCGCGCTCGGCGACGAGGTGAACCGTGCGCTGAACCCCGCCCAGCAGGTGGTGCAGATCGTCAACGAGGAGCTCGTGCAGATCCTGGGCGGCCAGCAGCGCCGGCTCGAGTTCGCCAAGAGGCCGCCGACCGTCATCATGCTCGCCGGCCTCCAGGGCGCCGGTAAGACCACCCTCGCGGGCAAGCTCGCGCGCTGGCTGGCGAAGGACAACCACACGCCGCTGCTCGTGGCGGCCGACCTCCAGCGGCCGAACGCGGTCAACCAGCTGCAGATCGTGGGCGGCCAGGCCGGCGTGGCGGTGTTCGCGCCCGAGCCCGGCAACGGTGTCGGCAACCCGGTGCGCGTGGCGAAGGACTCGATCAAGTACGCGGTCGACAAGCAGTACGACACGGTCATCATCGACACGGCCGGCCGACTCGGCGTCGACGCCGACATGATGAAGCAGGCAGCCGACATCCGTAAGGCCGTCGACCCCGACGAGGTGCTCTTCGTCATCGACGCGATGATCGGCCAAGACGCCGTCACCACGGCCCGCGCCTTCCAGGAGGGCGTCGACTTCACCGGTGTCGTGCTCACCAAGCTCGACGGCGACGCCCGCGGTGGAGCCGCACTGTCGGTGGCCTCGGTCACCGGCCGGCCCATCATGTTCGCCTCCACAGGAGAGACGCTCGACGCCTTCGAGCCCTTCTACCCCGACCGGATGGCCTCGCGCATCCTCGACCTCGGCGACATCCTCTCGCTGATCGAGCAGGCGCAGTCGGCGTTCGACGAAGAAGAGGCGCTGAAGGTCGCCGAGAAGTTCGCGACCGACTCGTTCACGCTTGATGACTTCCTGAAGCAGATGCAGCAGCTGCGCAACGTCGGCTCCATCAAGAAGATGATGAGCATGCTTCCCGGCGCCGGTGGCCTGAAGCAGCAGCTCGACAACTTCGACGAGAAGGAGATCGTGCGCACCGAGGCCATCATCCAGTCGATGACCAAGGCCGAGCGCGTCAACCCGAAGCTCCTCAACGGCTCCCGCCGGCTCCGTATCGCCCGCGGTTCGGGAATGACGGTCACCGACGTCAACCAGCTCGTGCAGCGCTTCGAGCAGGCCTCCAAGATGATGAAGACGGTGGCCAAGGGCGGCGTGCCGAACGTGCCCGGCATGGGCCCCATCCCTGGCGCCGGCTTCAGCGGCGGCCGCGGCAAGCAGCAGGCCAAGAAGAAGAGCGGTTCGCGGTCGGGCAACCCGGCCAAGCGGGCGGCCGAGAACGCGGCCCGGGTGTCGGGCGAGAAGCCGGCCCTCGCCGCCGGCTCGGGGGGAGGCGCCGGTTTCGGGCTCGGTTCCAAGGCTCCGGATGGTGCCCAGAACCCGTCGCCCGAAGAACTCGAGGCGCTGCAGCGCTTCCTGCGCTGACCCGCTCGCCGAGTTGAGCCGAATCGCCCCCATCCGCTCCGCGAACGGGCGATCCGGCGCAACTCGAGGAGCCCGGTAGTGCTTAGGCTGGGGGTATGACCACCACTTCCCGCCCTGTGCGCGTGGGCGTGCAGATCGCTCCCCAGCACGCCTCGTACGGCACCATCCGCGACACCCTCTCCGAGCTCGAAGACCTCGGCGTCGACATCGCCTTCAACTGGGACCACTTCTACCCGCTCTCGGGTGAACCCGACGGCCTGCACTTCGAGGGCTGGACGATGCTCGCGGCCTGGGCGGAGCAGACCTCGCGCATCCAGTTCGGCCCGCTGGTGACCTGCAACAGCTACCGCAACCCCGACCTGCTGGCCGACATGGCCCGCACGGTCGACCACATCAGCGCGAAGGACGGCGCCGAGGGGCGCCTGATCTTCGGCATCGGCTCGGGCTGGTTCGAGCGTGACTACGACGAGTACGGCTACGAGTTCGGCACCGCGGGTCAGCGGCTCGATGCCCTCTCCGAGGCGCTGCCGCGGATCGAGGCGCGCTGGGCGAAGCTCAACCCGGCGCCCACCCGTGACATCCCGGTGCTGATCGGCGGCGGGGGAGAGAAGAAGACCCTCCGCATCGTGGCCGAGCACGCCGACATCTGGCACTCCTTCGCCGACACCGAGACGCTCGAGCGCAAGCTCGGCATCCTCGAGGAGTGGTGCGGGAAGGTCGGCCGCCCGTTCTCCGAGATCGAGATCTCGGTGGGTACCCGAGGCGCCCGCGGCGACCAGCTGCCCGACATGGACCGCCAGCTCGAACTCGGCGTCACCCTCTTCACCCTGGGCATCTCCGCCCCCGACCTCGACATGCAGGGCGTGCGCGACCTCGTGAAGTGGCGGGACTCGCTCTAGCCGGCGGAGCCCGCGCTAGCGCAGGCCGTGGCGGAGTTCCTTGGTGAGGGAGGCCACCACGGCGTGCAGGCTGCCGCCGTTGGCCTCCGCCACGCGGAGCTGGCGCTGGTAACTGGCGCCGTGCTCGAGGATGAGGTTCACCTGGTCGAGCTCGGCCGTGCAGCCCAGCTTCTCCGCGGTCGGCGCGAGGCGCACGAGTTCGCCACGGATCGCATCCGTCACCAGCTGCTCGTCGCCCGCGGAGTTCAGGATGATCTCCGCGTCCATGCCGTAGCGGGCCGCGCGCCACTTGTTCTCGCGCACGAACCACGGCTGCATGGTCGGCAGTTCTTCGCCGTCGTCGAGCCGCTCGGCCATGTCGTCGACGAGGCACTGGATGAGAGCGGCCACCGCGCCGATCTCCTCGGGGCTCGACAGTCCGTCGCAGGCACGCATCTCCACCGTCCCCCACTGCGGGCTCGGCCGGATGTCCCAGCGCACCTCCGTGTGGTCGCTGATGACGCCGGTGCGCAGCAGATCGTCGACGTACTCCTCGTAGTTCGCCCAGCTGCCGAACTGGTAGGGCAACCCGGCCGTCGGCAGCTGCTGGAACATCAGCGCCCGGTTCGAGGCGTATCCCGTGTTCACGCCGCCCCAGAACGGGCTCGACGCGCTCAGCGCCTGCAGGTGGGGGTAGTAGTTCAGCAGCGAGTTCACGATCGGCAGCGCCTTGTCGCGCGAATCGATGCCCACGTGCACGTGGATGCCCCAGATCATCATGTTCCGGCCCCACCACTGGGTGCGGTCGATGAGCTTGTGGTACCGCTCCTTGTCGGTGACGGTCTGGTCGAACCACTGGCCGAACGGATGTGACCCGGCACACATGAGCTCCACGTCGAGCGGGTCGGTGATGGCCCGCACCTCGGCCAGCTGCCCCGTGAGGTCCTCCACCGCGTTCTTCACGCGGTGGTGCACGCGGCTGACGAGCTCGACCGTGTTCAGCAGCAGTTCGCCGGTGATCTGCGGATGAGGCGAGCCGTCGGGCTGCTGCAGCGACTCGAGAACCTCGGCCGCCACCGAGACCAGATCGCCCGAGCTCTGCTCGACCAGCGCGACCTCCCATTCGATGCCGAGGGTCGATCGTTCCGACGGGGCGAAGCTGATCTGCACGGGCAGCCTTTCGAGAATTACCGCTTTGGTGGCGATATCTGTCAGAATAGCCAGTCGAGTCCGCCCTCGCCCGACCCTCTAATCAGGCGGTGCGGATTCCCTTAGAGCTTTTGCCGAGTGTGCCCCCACGCTCACGGCTGTCAGTTCGCCCACCTCATAGATCACACAGGAGAATTGTGGCTGTCAAAATCCGTCTGAAGCGCCTGGGCAAGATCCGCGCGCCCTACTACCGCATCGTCGTCGCCGACTCGCGCACCAAGCGCGACGGTCGCGTCATCGAGGAGATCGGTCAGTACCACCCGACCGAGGAGCCCTCGGTCATCAAGGTCGACTCCGAGCGTGCCCAGTACTGGCTCGGCGTCGGCGCTCAGCCGACCGAGCAGGTCGCTGCGCTCCTGAAGCTCACGGGCGACTGGGGCAAGTTCAAGGGCGACAAGGATGCCGTGTCGACCGTTCGCGTCAAGGGCGAGAAGGAAGCCTACGTCGCCGACGAGAAGAAGAAGCCCGTCCTGAAGCCCAAGGCCGAGAAGCCCGCGGTCGTCGAGGCCGAGGCCGCTGCTGACGCCGAGGCCGCTGCCGCGACCGACGCCGAGGCCAACGAGGTCGCCGTCGAGGCGGCCGAAGACGCTGCGGACAAGGCCTGACCTTGCTCGCTCCCGCTCTCGAGCACCTCGTCAAGGGGATCGTCGACAACCCGGGCGACGTCCGGGTCGTCACGAAGAGCTCACCGCGCGGCGAGGTCATCGAGGTTCGTGTGAACCCCGATGACCTCGGTCGCGTGATCGGTCGTTCCGGGCGCACGGCCAAGGCCCTGCGCACGCTCGTCTCCGCTCTGGCTGATGGCCGGCGCGTTCGTGTAGACGTGGTGGACACCGATTACTGAGAACAACATGACCCAGCTCCGGGTTGGCCGGCTCACCAAGGCTCACGGGCTGAAGGGTGCCATCAAGCTGGAGATGTTCACCGACGACCCGGAACGACGCTTCGTTCCGGGCGCGGTGTTCACCCTGCAGGTACCCACCTCGTCGCCCTGGCACGGCAAGACCCTCGAGCTGGCCGAGCTCCGCTGGTACAACGGGCATCCGGTGGGCTTCTTCAAGGGCGTGCCCGACCGGTCCGCCGCTGAGGCGCTGATCAAGGCCATCCTCTGGATCGATCTCGACCCGGAAGACGCCGTCTCCACCGAGGAGGACGCCTGGTACGACCACCAGCTGGTGGGGCTCCGGGTGGAGCGCGACGGCCGTCAGATCGGCACCGTGAAGCTCGTGGAGCACATGCCGGCGCAGGACCTGCTGATCGTGAAGACCACCGAGGGCGCCGAGGTGATGGTGCCGTTCGTGAAGGCGATCGTGCCGTCGGTCGATCTCGCCGCCGGCGTCGTCACGGTCACGCCGCCGACCGGCCTCTTCGAGGAACTGCCCGACGACGAGCCCGGCGCTGCTCAGGAGTCCGAGACGGACGACGAGCCCGGCGCTGCTCAGGAGTCCGAGACGGACGACGAGCCCCGGCCTTCCGAGGCCGCGGAGAAACCGGCCGAGCCGACCGAATCGGCATGATGCGCATCGACGTCGTCTCGATCTTCCCCGAGTTCTTCGACGTGCTCGACATCTCGCTCCTCGGCAAGGCCCGGCGCACCGGCATCCTCGACGTGAAGGCGCACAACCTGCGCGAGTTCACCCACGACCGCCATCGCACCGTCGACGACACGCCCTACGGCGGCGGTGCCGGCATGGTGATGAAGCCGGAGCCCTGGGGTGAGGCCCTCGATGCCGTCCTGCCCGAGCATCCGGATGCCCGTCCCGTCGTCATCTTCCCCTCACCGGCGGGCACCGTGTTCACGCAGGCGATGGCACGCGAACTCGCCACGCGCGAGCACCTCGTGTTCGGCTGCGGCCGCTACGAGGGCATCGACCAGCGGGTGTTCGATCACGCCGCCACGCGGGCCGAGGTGCGCCTGGTGTCGATCGGCGACTACGTGCTGAACGGGGGAGAGGTCGCCGTGATGGCGATGATCGAGGCCATCGGCCGGCTCATCCCCGGCGTGGTCGGCAACCCCGAGAGCCTGGTCGAGGAGTCGCACGAGGACGGTCTGCTCGAGTACCCGAGCTACACGAAGCCGGCGTCGTGGCGTGGGCTCGAGGTGCCTCCGGTGCTCATGAACGGCAACCACAAGGCCATCGCGGCCTGGCGGCACGAGCAGCAGCTCGAGCGCACGCGCCGGGTGCGGCCGGATCTCCTCCCGCCGGAGTGAGGCCGCGCTCCTAGGAGCGAGCGGTGAGAACCAGCGGGCCGTCTTCGGTGATGGCGACGGTGTGCTCCATGTGGGCGCCGTTCGAGCCGTCGGCCGAGCGCAGGGTCCAGCCGTCTTTGTCGGTGTAGATCTTGTCGGTCGTCTCGAGGAACCACGGCTCGATCGCGATCACGAGGCCCGGGCGGAGGGGAAGCCCCCGGCCCGCGCGGCCCTGGTTCGCGATGTGCGGGTCGCCGTGCATGGTGCGGCCCACCCCGTGGCCGCCGAAGTCGGTGTTCACGCCGTACCCCGCGGCGGTCGCGACGGCACCGATGGCGGCCGAGATGTCTCCGACCTTGTTGCCGGGCCTGGCCGCAGCGATCCCCGCGGCCAGAGCCTCGGCGGTCACCTCGATCAAGCGGGTGTCCGCCGCCGACTTCGGGGTGCCCACCACCACGGTGAGCGCCGAGTCGGAGACCCAGCCGTTCACTGAGGCGGCGAAGTCGAGGCTCAGCACGTCTCCGTCGCGCAGCGCGTAGTCGAAGGGCAGGCCGTGCAGCACGGCGTCGTTCACGCTGGTGCAGAGCACCTTGCCGAAGGGCGACGCTCCGAACGAGGGGTGGTAGTCGATGTAGCACGACTCCGCCCCGCGCGCCCGGATCATGTCGTGGGCGATCGCGTCGAGCTTGAGCAGGTTCACTCCTACGGCAGCCCGTTTCGCGAGCTCGGTCAGCACCTCGGCCACGAAAGCGCCGGCGGGGCGCATCTGCTCGATCTCGGCGGGGGTCTTGAGCTCGATCATGCTGATTCCTTCCAGAGCGTGCGACGCGATCGGAAAAGCGTCCCTGACGACCCTATCGACCGCCCGCCCGTTCACCGTCTGCGCACCGGGAACACAGGGAACTTCCGGAGAGTCTGCCTACGCTGAACATGTGATCATCCGACGGGCGTTCTTCTACTGGCAGTTTCCTGCCTCGGTGATCCTGCCCGCCTGGGTTCTGGTGGGCTGGGGATTGTTCTCCGCCACCGGCTGGCAGATCCTCGGGGTCATCGTCGGCATCATGATGCTGACGGTCGGGATGCTCGCGGTCGCCGGAGTCACCTCCGCCCGCAAGGAGGTGCGCGCCGAGAAGGCGGTCTCCTGGCTCGATGTCGCACTCCTCGCCGTGCTGCACGCCCTGGTGATCGCCGTCGGCTTCTACAGCGATTTCACGGCGCTGTTCAGCACGCTCGCCGTGGTGGCGCTGATCGCACTCTTCTGGGCCGGCATCGTGCAACTGGTCATCGAGACCCGCAAGCGGGTGCGGGCCACCCTGGCGTCGTTCGAGGCCCAGGCCGCGCGGGCTGCGAGCATCGCCGGCCAGCCGCGCAGCCCGAGGGCCGACGGCGAGTACATCGTGATCGAGACGTCGGACCACGGCTCGACGCCTCCTCGTTACTGAGCGGGTTCGCGGCGTCGCGGAGCCGGATCGGGGGCCCGGCGACGTTGCCGTTCGACGCTTTCTGGGAGACCGGATCGCGGGCTTTGCGCGCATCCGTCGGTCTGTGGCACAATTGACCCTTGTGCCGCGGCCAGGCTCTGCCACAGGGGAGCCACCAATTCATGCGCACACCATCTACTGACACCGAAGCCGTAGTCGACCTGTGGCGGGTACAGATTGCGAACACATCATGCATATCCTCGATTCCGTCGACGCAGCGTCGCTGCGTACCGACATCCCCGATTTCCGCGCCGGTGACACCGTCAAGGTGCACGTGAACATCGTGGAAGGCACGCGCTCGCGTATTCAGGTCTTCCAGGGCGTCGTGATCGCCCGCAAGAACGAGGGTGTCCGCGAGAGCTTCACCGTGCGCAAGGTCAGCTTCCAGGTGGGCGTCGAGCGTACCTTCCCGGTGCACTCGCCGGTGATCGACCACATCGAGGTCGTCACCCGCGGTGACGTGCGCCGCGCGAAGCTGTACTACCTGCGCAACCTCCGTGGCAAGAAGGCCAAGATCAAGGAGAAGCGCGACGCGTAGTCCTGCGAATTCGCTTCGCGCTCGACGCGCGCTGAGAGTTATCCTGAGCTCCCGACCACTACAGTGGTTCGGGAGCTCAGGCGGTTAAATGACAGATACATCAGTGCCCTCGCACGAGACGAGTGGCGACACCGCCGACCAGCGGAATTCGAAGCGTTCGAAGAGCGCGTGGCTGTTCGCCCGCGACCTGCTCATCATCTTCGTGATCGCACTGCTGGCGTCCGTGCTCATCAAGACCTTCCTGGTGCGGTCGTTCTACATCCCCTCGGGGTCGATGGAGAACACGCTGCAGGTCAACGACCGCATCCTCGTGAACCAGCTCGAGCCGAACCTCATCCCCATCTCGCGCGGCGACGTGGTGGTGTTCAAAGACCCGGGCGGCTGGCTGCTGCCGACGGTCGAGGCCGAGAAGAACCCGGTGGCCGCCGCCCTCGACTGGGTGCTCGAAGGCGTCGGGCTCGCCGCCGACGACGCGAACGACCACCTCATCAAGCGCGTCATCGGCCTGCCGGGCGACCACGTCACCTGCTGCAACGCCCTCGGCCAGCTCGAGGTGAACGACGTGCCGCTCGATGAGAGCGCGTATCTGAAGCTCCCGGATGGCGTGTCTGCCGTCTCGCAGGAGCCGTTCGACATCACGGTTCCCGCCGATTCGCTCTGGGTGATGGGCGACAACCGCTACAACTCGGCCGACTCGCGGTTCAACCAGGACAAGCCGGGCAAGGGCTTCGTGCCCGAGAGCAACGTGGTGGGGCGGGCAGTGCTCGTGACCTGGCCGATCGACCACTGGGCGTGGCTCGACAACTACGGGAGCGTGTTCGACGGGATCCCGGAGGGGACGGGGGCGGCGCTGTCGGCACCGTCGGTGTCTTCTTCTTCTTCGGCCGTCTCGGCCGCGTCCGACGGCTCGGCGGTGACGGCGCCGGCTCTGCCCGGAGCCTCCCGATGAGCCCGGTCGCCGATCCCACGCTGCGCTTCGAGCGGGAGATCGCGGGGCTGGTGCGTGCGCGCCGTCGGCCCGCCGCATCCGTCGCCCCGGTCGAACCGGAGGCCGTCGAAGAGCGAGCCCCGCACAGCGGCATCATCATCGGCTGCGACGAAGTGGGTCGCGGCGCCCTCGCCGGGCCGGTGGGCGTCGGTGTGAGCGCCATTGACGTACGAGCCACGAAGTCGGTGCCCAAGGGCCTCCGCGACTCGAAGATGCTCTCCGAGGCCCGGCGGGAGGAGCTCGCACCGGTGGCCAGGGCGTGGAGCCTGGCGCACGCCGTCGGCTACGCCTCGGCCGACGAGATCGACGCGATCGGTATCAGCGCGTGCCTCGGCCTCGCGGGTCGTCGGGCGCTGGAGTCGCTCGCCGCCGACGGTGTCGACGTGTCGTCGGCCACCATCATCCTCGACGGGCAGTGGGACTGGCTCACCGCCGCTGCGCCCATGCCCGTGACCGTGCGCACCCGCATCAAGGCCGACCGCGACTGCGCGTCGGTGGCCGCCGCCTCCGTGGTGGCGAAGGTCGCCCGCGATCGGCTGATGATCGAGCACGCCGCAGCGCATCCGGCCTACGGGTGGGAGCGCAACAAGGGCTACGCGAGCGAGCAGCATCGCGACGCCATCGTGTCGCTGGGCGCCACCGCCCTGCACCGGCACACCTGGCTCTCCCGCATCTCGCCGCCCGCCGAGGCCCTGTTCGAGCTCGACGGGCTCTCGGAGTCGGCGTAGCGGCCTAGACTGAAGCCACGATGGACGAAGACGAATTCGAGGACTACGACCGCGAGGTCGAGCTTGCTCTCTACCGCGAATACCGAGACGTGGTCTCGCAGTTCAAGTACGTGATCGAGACCGAACGCCGCTTCTACCTCGCCAACGAGGTGGAGCTGGCCCGCCGAGACACCGAGCACGACTTCTATTTCGAGCTCACCATGAACGACGTCTGGGTGTGGGACGTGTACCGTTCCGACCGGTTCGTGAAGTCGGTTCGTGTGCTCACGTTCAAAGACGTCAACGTCGAGGAGCTCTCGAGCAAAGACTTCGAGCTGCCGAAAGAGCTCGCACTCGACGAGTAGCGGTCGCCGCACTCCTGCACACCTTCTCGGGTAGCCGGGGTTCTCTCCACAGATCCACCCCCGTCGCTCCACCGATTCCTCCCCGCACCGATCCTGGTCGCGGAGGTACCGATGAAGGCGAAAGACGAACTGGGCCGCCGCGGTGAAGACATCGCGGTCGAGCACCTGAAGCACAGCGGTCTGCGAGTGGTGGAGCGCAACTGGCGCTGCCCTGTGGGCGAGATCGACATCGTGGCGTTCGACGGGCAGACGCTCGTGGTCGTCGAGGTGAAGACGAGAACATCGGATGCCTACGGGCACCCGTTCGAGGCCATCACGCCCGCGAAACTGAGGCGGCTGCATCTGCTCGCGGCCGCCTGGCTCGAGCAGTACGGCTCGGGGCGGCGCGTCGCATTCCGCATCGATGTGGTGGGCATCCTGTGGCCCACCCACGGCGAGCCGAGCATCCAGCATCTCCGTGAGGTGCACTGATGGTGGCACGCACGCTCTCGGTGGCCCTGCTCGGCATGACCGGGGCGGTCGTGGAGGTCGAGGCGCACATCGCCGACGCCATCCCCGGCTTCCAGCTCATCGGGCTGCCGGATGCCGCCCTGTCGGACGCGAAAGACCGCGTGCGCGCGGCGGCGGCGAACGACGGATGCGCGTTGCCGGCCAAGAAGATCGTCGTCAACCTCTCGCCGGCATCGCTGCCCAAGCAGGGGTCGGCCTACGATCTCGCCATCGCGGTGGCCGTGCTCGCCGCGGAGGGGGTCATCCCGACGGCGGCCATCGAGTCGGTGGTGCATCTCGGCGAGCTCAGCCTCGACGGCAGGGTGCGCCCGATGCAGGGCGTCCTGCCGGCCATCGTCGCCGCGCGCGCGGCGGGCTACCGGCGCTTCGTGGTGCCGGCGGGCAACGCCGGTGAGGCGAACCTGGTACCCGATGTCGAGATCTGCACGGTGGCGTCGCTCCGCGACGCCCTCATTCGGCACGGCGCCTCGTTGGAGCCCGTCGACGTCGATCCGCTGAGGTCGCCTGCGCCCCTGCCGCCCGAGCTTCCCGACGGAGATCTCGCCGACGTGGTGGGCAACCCCGATGCCGTCGAGGCGCTCGTCGTCGCGGCCGCGGGGGGCCACCACCTCATGATGCTCGGCCCGCCCGGGGCGGGCAAGACGATGTTGGCCCACCGCCTTCCGGCGCTGTTGCCCGACCTCGACGCTGAGCAATCGCTGGTGGTCACGTCGATCTCGTCTCTGGCGGGCCGGCCGCTCAACGGCCTCATCTCGCGCCCACCGCTCGAGAGCCCGCATCACACGTCGTCGGCCGCCGCCCTCGTGGGTGGAGGCTCGAAGGTCATCCGCCCGGGGGCCGCCGCGCGGGCGGCCCACGGCATCCTCTTCCTCGACGAGGCGCCCGAGTTCCCGGCCTCCGTGCTCGACGCCCTGCGCCAGCCGCTGGAGTCGGGAACCATCAGCATCCACCGGGCGAGCGCCACCGCGCACTTTCCCGGCCGATTCCAGCTCGTGCTCGCGGCGAACCCCTGCCCCTGCGGCCAGTTCGGGGCCAGAGACATCGCCTGCACCTGCACCCCCATGGCTCGGCGGCGCTACCTTGGCCGGCTCTCGGGCCCCTTGCTCGACCGCGTCGACCTGCAGCTCCGGGTCAACCGGGTCACCACGTCGGCGGTGCGCATGACGGCCGACGACCGACCGCGCACCACGACCGCGGTGGCCCGCGCCCGGGTCGAGCAGGCGCGGGCGGTAGCCCGCGACCGTCTGGCGGCCACGGCCTGGAAGACGAACTCCGAGGTGCCGGGCGTCTGGTTCAGGTCGGCGAAGCGCCGGCTCGCGCCAGCCGTCTCGGCACCGATCGACCGTGCTCTCGAACGAGGGTCGCTCACGATGCGTGGCTACGACCGCGTGCTGCGTGTGGCGTGGACTCTCGCCGACCTCGACGGGGCGACCTCGCCGAACGGCGACCACGTCGGCTGGGCGCTCTACCTGCGGAAGTCGGTGGCGTCATGACGACGGTCTACGAACTCGATCGTGCACTCGTGCGCGACCTCACGTCTGCGGTCGCGCCGACGCCGGGGGAGGGAGAGCGGCACGAAGTGTCGGAGCACGACGACGTGCAGGCGGCGCGGATGTTCGCCTCCGCCGCCTGGTCGACGCTCGCCGAGCCGGGAGACGCCACGGCCGGGCACGTCACGGCGGCCCTGGGTGCCGATCGGGCGCTGAGTCTTCTGATCGAGAGCCGAACGGTGCCGGAGTGGGTGGCCGCCCTGCGCGAGCCCAGCGAGGTCGATGCGCGAGGGTCCGGCGCTTCGGAGATCGATGAGCGGGAGGTCTCGTCGGCGCTCGAACGGTGGCGGCCCCGGCTCGCGTCACGCACGGTGGTCGCCTCGCTGCGGTCGGCGGCGCGGATCGAGGCGCGGCTGCTCGTGCCCGGTACCCCTGACTGGCCCCCTGTCTTCGACGACCTGGGGCCTCACGCACCGTTGGCGCTCTGGGTTCGGGGGAGTCTGCGGGCGCTCGCGCATCCGGCCGGCCTCGTGGCCATCGTGGGCTCCCGGGACGCCACGAACTACGGCGAGCACGTCGCGATGGAACTCGCTTCGGGCCTCACCGACCGCGGTTTCGCGATCGTCTCCGGCGCTGCCTACGGCATCGACGGCATGGCCCATCGGGCCGCCCTCGTGAGCGGCGGCATCACGGTGGCCTACCTCGCCGGCGGCGTCGATCGGCTCTACCCGGCGGCCCACCACGACCTGCTGCTGCGGGTGGCGGCCTCGGGAGCGATCGTGTCGGAGCTGCCGTGCGGCACCGCGCCCACGAAGTGGCGCTTCCTGCAACGCAACCGGCTCATCGCGGCGGCCAGCCAGGCGACCGTGGTGGTGGAGGCGGGGAGGCGCTCCGGCTCGCTCAACACGGCCGGCCACGCGGCGGCGCTCGGTCGCCCGCTCGGGGCAGTACCCGGCCCGATCACCAGCAGCACCTCGGCGGGCTGCCATCGCCTGCTCCGGGAGTACGACGCCACCTGCGTCACCTCGGCTGCCGACGTGGTGGAGCTCGTCCTCGGGCCCTCCGGTTCCGACCCGGCCCCGCCACTGTTCGACTTCGAGGCGGTGCTCCACCCCGCCGGGGCGTCCACCCCGCCGCCTGCCGCACCGTCGGCTTCGAGTGCGGTGATCATGCCCGGCGCCGAGCGGGCCACCGCGCCCACATCGAGCGAGGTCTCGCCACCCGCCTCCGCCTCGGTGATCGAGGTCGTTGCCGCACCGGTCGGAGCCGCCGCGAACGGCGATGCGGTGCGGGTGCTCGACGCGATGAGCAAGCGCACCGCCCGCTCGGCAGACGACATCGCGACTCGCTCCGGCATGTCGCCCCGGGCTGTCGCGGCGACCCTCGGCGTGCTGCTGCTCGACGAGGTCGTCCGCGAGAACGCGAAGGGCTGGGTGAAGCGATGAGGGCTCTCGGCCGAGGTGGCCCAGTCGTTCGGGCGCTGTTCGGTGTGAGGTCACGATCGAGGTCGGAGGGGTCTGAGAGACTGGGCGCATGTCTCAGTACGGCGCGCCGAACCACACCATCATCCACATCAGCGACACCCACTTCCTCGCCGATGAGAAGCCGCTGTACGGCGCCGTCGACACGGATGCCACCCTCACGCAGGCCCTGCGCCAGCTGGAGGCCTCGGGCATCCGTCCGGAGCTGCTGGTGTTCACGGGCGACATCGCCGACCTGGGTGAAGAAGACGCCTACCGGCGCATCCGGGGCATCGTGGAGCCGGCGGCCGAGCGCATGGGGGCGAAGGTGCTCTGGGTCATGGGCAACCATGACGACCGGAGCCGCATGCGCACCGAGCTGCTCGACGAGCAGGCCGCCACCGAGCCCGTGGTCGCGAGCATCCGGCTGGGCGGGTTGCGGGTCGTCGCGCTCGATTCGAGTGTTCCGGGGTATCACCACGGCGAGCTGTCGGCGGATCAGCTCGACTGGTTGCGAGACGAACTGGCGACGCCCGCATCCGAGGGCACCATCGTGGCGTTGCACCACCCGCCGATCCCCACCACCATTCCGCTCATGCCCATCCTCGAGCTCCAGCGGCAAGACGAGCTCGCCGCGGTCATCCAGGGCTCGGATGTGCGGGCGGTGCTGGGCGGCCACCTGCACTACTCCACCACCAGCATGTTCGCGGGTGTACCCGTCTCGGTGGCGGCGGCCACCTGCTACACGATGGACATGGCGGCTCCGCGGAACTCGCTCGTGGGTAAGAGCGGCGGCCAGTCGTTCTCGATCGTGCAGGTCTACGACGACCGGATCGTGCACTCCATCGTCCCGATCGGTGACTTCCCGGTCGTGTCGGGCTTCGACAGCGAGTTCATCGACCGCCTCGACGCGCTGCCGGCACCCGAGCGCCTCGAGGCCTTCTCCCGTCACGTTCAGCCGCTCGCCTGATCCGTGGATGACTTCCGCGCCGGCGATCGCCGTGCGGCGTTCGCCGTACCTGCGTTCGCTGTGCCGGCCAGACCCGGCCGCCACCGCCGATGAGAAGGCTTGCGCATGCGTTCCTGGGTTCGGAGGCCGCACCGGCCGGCTCACCTGACCCTGCCGAGCGGCGGGCGCGGGTTCGGTGGGAGGTGCGGCGCGGCTGGGGGCCGGCCACCTCGGGGCGAGGCATGCTGAAGGAGTGGAATTCGAGGCGGCGCGCGCGAGGTACCTGGAGTACCTGAGGCTCGAGCGCGGGTACTCCGACCACACGGTGCGGGCGTACGGGGCCGACCTCGCCGATCTGCGGGAGTTCGCCGCGGGGCGGGGCGTGAGCGACGTCGCGTCACTCGACCTGGAGGTGTACCGGGACTGGCTCTGGGCGGCCTCGCAGCGGGAGCTCGCCAAGTCGACGCTGGCCAGGCGGGCTGCCACGGCGAAGACGTTCTCCGCGTGGCTCCGCCGTGCGGGCGTCATCGAGATCGATGCCGCCGCGCGGCTGCGGGCGCCGAAACCCGATCGATCCTTGCCGCGCGTGCTGAGTGACGGATCGATTACCGCCGTGCTGGAGGGGTTGCAGTCCCGCACCGCTGAGGGCGACCCGGTGGCCCTGCGGGACCTCGCTCTGATCGAGCTGCTCTACGCGTCGGCTCTTCGCGTGTCCGAGGTGGTGGGCGTCGACATCGACGACCTCGACCTGGACCGGAGGACCGTACGGGTTCTGGGTAAGGGCGCCAAGGAGCGCATCGTCCCGTTCGGCCGCCCCGCCCACACCGCCATCGTCGACTACCTGTCGCGGGGGCGGTTGCCGCTGCTGGAACGCGCGGCGGCCCGGACGACTCCGGCACGCAGTCGCGGCGCCCTCTTCCTCGGCGCGCGCGGTGGCCGCCTCGGTACCCGCTCGGTGTACGAGCTCGTGGCGGGACTGTTGCAGAGTGTGCCGGGCAGTGGTCCGGCCGGGCCTCACGCCCTGCGTCACACCGCGGCCACCCACCTGCTCGACGGTGGCGCCGACCTGCGCGCGGTGCAGGAACTGCTCGGGCACGCGAGCCTCGGCACCACGCAGATCTACACCCACGTCACGGTCGAACGCCTCCGTGCCTCGTACCAGGCGGCCCACCCCCGCGCCTGACACGCCACTCCCTGGGTGGGCGGCGTCGCGCCGGCGGGGCCGGCGAGGGCCAGGTCGGATTCGCGCACGCGTCGCGGCCGCCGAGCCGTAGGGCGCGCCGGCGGCCGCCTGGAGTGCGTCAGCCCCCGGGGCCAGCCAGGGCGCGGCAGAGGGCTTCGCACACGCGTCGCGGCCGCCGACCCTGTGGGTGGGTCAAAGGCCGCCTGGAGTGCGTCAGACGTCGCCATTCAGGCACGGGAGGCGCGGGAGGCGCGGTAGTGGGTCCGGGAGGTGCCGCGAAGCGGGTGGGAGCCCCCGGAAGGTGCGGGATGCGCGGTGGCGGGATGCGCGGTGGGGGATGCGCGGAGGCCGGTTCGGGAGGTGCCGCGAAGCGGGTGGGAGCCCCCGGAACGCGCGGGATGCGCGGTGGCGGGATGCGCCGCGGCAGGCGACGCTGGGCGCTCGGTGCAGGGTCACCGGGAGCAGCACGGCGCGCGGGATCGCAGCCAGGAAGAGCAGGGGGTTGAGGTAGTCGTCGCCGAGCCGCGCCCCGAGGTGCAGGCAGGCGTCGCCGCAGTGGCCGCCGGTCGCGACCTCTCCCACGAGCTGGCCGCGCGCGACCGCTGCGCCCACGGCGACGGATGCGTGCACCGGCTCGAGCGTCGAACGGACCCCTCCGGCGTGCTGCACCACGATCAGCGGCCGGTCGACCACCGTGCCCGCGAAGGTCACCGTGCCCGCGTCGACGGCGACGACAGCGGCACCCGGAGCCGCCGCCAGGTCGATGCCCCGATGCCCCGCCTCGTACCGCGTGGGCGGCGCCCGGAACGGCGCCGTCACCCGATGGGGCGGAGCGACCGGCCACTCCCACGACCCGGACACCGGTCCAGCCGCCATCCGCCCGCCCGCCGCCGCCCCCGGGACGACCCCCGGGGCGACACCCGAACCCGGCTCTGAGCAAGAGGCCGCGGCGACGTCGCCGCATCCGATCGTCAGGCTCACCGCCAACACGACCACGACCACGCCCTTCACGCCCGCTGAAATCATGCGCCAACCCTGCCCCCGCCCGACCCCGTCAGGGCCACCTTCGGCACCGATGTGCACAAATCGTGCCAGGATCGAAAGTGTGGGGGAGAGGTCAAAGGCGACCCGCCCCGCCGACACGATCACCGACACGAAACGCCACGCGCACCACGCCTCACCGGCACAAAGGAGTCGTCATGACTGCGAATGAATCAGACACCGCCACCCAGAGTCGCCTCCGCCGCAAGGTGATCGCCCTCTCCGTCGCCGCCGCCCTCGGCGGGTTCCTCTTCGGGTTCGACTCCTCGGTGATCAACGGGGCCGTCAAGGCCATCGACGAGGACTTCGCGCTCGGCGACCTGCCGCTGCTCTCCGGCTTCGTGGTGGCGTGCGCCCTGCTCGGCTGCGCGATCGGCGCGTACTTCGCGGGCCGCATCGCCGACCGCATCGGCCGCATCCCCGTGATGCTCATCGGCGCGGGTCTGTTCCTCATCTCCTCGATCGGGTCGGGCTTCGCCTTCGCGGTCTGGGATCTCATCCTGTGGCGGGTCATCGGTGGTCTGGGCATCGGCATCGCCAGCGTGATCGCACCGGCCTACATCGCGGAGATCGCCCCGAAGGCCGTGCGCGGCGCCCTCGCCAGCCTCCAGCAGCTCGCCATCACGCTCGGCATCTTCGCCGCCCTGCTCTCCGACACCCTCCTGCAGGGCGCCGCCGGTGGGGCCAACGAGCCGCTCTGGTTCGGGCAGGATGCGTGGCGCTGGATGTTCATCGTCTGCGCCGTCCCCGCCATCGTCTACGGGCTGCTCGCCTGGCGGCTGCCGGAATCGCCGCGTTATTTGGTGGGCAAGGACCGTCGCGACGACGCCCGAGCGGTCCTCGCCAGCGTCACCCCGGCCTCCGAGGTCGACCCCGCCCTCGAGGACATCGAGCGCTCCCTCCGCGAGGACAAGGAGAACGCCCGCACGGCGAGCCTGCGCGGCAAGCTCTTCGGCCTGCTCCCGGTGGTCTGGGTGGGCATCCTGCTGTCGATGTTCCAGCAGCTCGTGGGCATCAACGTGATCTTCTACTACTCCACCAGCCTGTGGAGCTCGGTGGGCTTCGACACCACCAACTCCGGCACGAGCTTCACCATCTCGGTGGTCACCAGCGTCATCAACGTGCTCGTCACCTTCGTGGCCATCTTCTTCGTCGACAAGATCGGCCGCCGCCCGCTGCTGCTCACCGGTTCGGCCGGCATGGTGGTCTCGCTAGGCCTGATGGCGGTGGCGTTCTCCCAGTCGGTGCTCGTCGACGGTGCCCCGCAGCTGCCCGGTGCCTGGGGGCCGCTCGCCCTGGTGGGGGCGAACCTGTTCGTCATCTTCTTCGGCGCCACCTGGGGCCCGATCGTCTGGGTGCTGCTCGGCGAGATCTTCCCCAACCGCATCCGCGGCAAGGCGCTCGGTGTGGCAGCCGCCGCGCAGTGGCTCACCAACTTCGCCATCACCGAGACCTTCCCGGCGCTGTCGAGCTTCTCGCTCGCCTTCACCTACGGCCTCTACACGTTCTTCGCCCTGCTGTCGTTCGTGTTCGTGTTCTTCGCCGTCCCGGAGACCAAGGGCCGCTCGCTCGAGAGCATGGACGACCTCAAAGTCGAGCGCGGCAGGAGCAAGACGGCCTCCACCCCGGCCTCGCGCCGCTGAATGGTATGATTCTCGGAGCACCCCGCATGTCGGGGTGACTACGCGTGCCCACCAGGCGTCACGCATCCGATCGGTCTCCGTCGCCAGCTGCGAAGCTGCGAGTCGGGGTGCGGATGCGCGCCGGGCACCAGGATTCGCGGCCACCGTCGCGAAGAGAAACCGAGAATGGCGCTCCCGGCTGCTGAGGCGGTCGCGTGCGCTGAGAACAGGAGTACGGCAATGGCCGTCGTCACCATCCGCCAGCTGCTCGACAGCGGCGTTCACTTCGGGCACCAGACCCGCCGTTGGAACCCGAAGATGAAGCGCTTCATCTTCACCGAGCGTTCCGGCATCTACATCATCGACCTGCAGCAGTCGCTGGGCTACATCGACAAGGCTTACGACTTCGTCAAGGAGACGGTCGCCCACGGTGGCACCATCCTCTTCGTCGGCACCAAGAAGCAGGCTCAGGAGTCCATCGCCGAGCAGGCGACCCGCGTGGGCCAGCCCTACGTGAACCAGCGCTGGCTCGGTGGCCTCCTCACGAACTTCCAGACGGTCTCCAAGCGCCTCGCGCGGATGAAGGAGCTCGAGGAGCTGGACTTCGAAGACACCGCGAAGTCGGGCTTCACCAAGAAAGAGCTCCTCATCAAGAAGCGCGAGCTCGACAAGCTGCACAAGTCGCTCGGCGGCATCCGCAACCTGTCGAAGACCCCCTCGGCGCTCTGGGTGGTCGACACCAAGAAGGAGCACCTCGCGATCGACGAGGCCAAGAAGCTCGGCATCCCCGTCATCGGCATCCTCGACACCAACTGCGACCCCGACGAGGTCCAGTACCCGATCCCGGGCAACGACGACGCCATCCGCTCCGTCGCCCTGCTGACCCGCATCGTGGCCGACGCCGCCGCCGAGGGCCTCATCCAGCGTCACCAGAAGCCCGAGGAGGGCGACGCTCCGGCCGAGCCCCTCGCCGAGTGGGAGCGCGAGCTGCTGCAGGCGTCGGAGACCCCGCAGGCCGAAGACGAGAAGATCGAGGCCGTCGACGGCGAGATCTCCGGTGAGGTGAACACGGAGGCCGTGGCCGAGGTCATCGCCGCCGAGGTTCCCGTCGAGGAGAACGACGCCGACGCTCAGGCCGAGGCCGACCTCGCCGCCATCACCGACGAGTCGCTCGTCGTCGAGCACCACGTCGAGTCCGACGCCGAGACCGAGGCGAAGATCGAGGCCGAGGCCACCGACGCCGAGAAGCGCCCCGCAGCCGAGTAGTCGAAACCGTCACGAACGGCGGGCCGGTCACGAACCGGCCCGCCACATCTCTCAAGGAGTCTGAAACACATGGCAACAATCAGCCTGGCTGATGTCAAGGCGCTGCGCGAGCAGCTCGGCACCGGAATGGTCGACACCAAGAACGCTCTGGTCGAGGCCGACGGCGACATGGAGAAGGCCGTCGAGATCCTGCGTCTCAAGGGTGCGAAGGGCAACGCGAAGCGTGCCGACCGCTCCACGAGCGAGGGCCTCGTGGCCGCAACCCAGGGCGACGGCGCCGCGACGATGATCGAGCTCGCCTGCGAGACCGACTTCGTGGCCAAGGGCGACAAGTTCATCGCCCTCGCCGACAAGGTGCTCGCCGCGAGCGCCGCCGCCGGTGCGTCGACCGTCGAGGAGGCCCTCGCGGCCCCCGCCGACGGCAAGACGGTCGCCGACGTCATCAACGACGAGGCTGCGATCCTCGGCGAGAAGATCGAGCTCCGTCGCATCGCGCGACTCGAGGGCGAGAACTTCGAGATCTACCTGCACAAGACGAGCAAAGACCTGCCCCCGCAGGTCGGTGTCGTCGTGGCCTACACGGGCTCCGACGCCGAGACCGCTCGCTCCATCGCGCAGCACATCTCGTTCGCCGACCCGCAGTACCTCTCCCGCGACGACGTGCCCGTCGAGGCCGTCGAGAAGGAGCGCGCGATCGTCACCGAGATCTCGAAGAACGAGGGCAAGCCCGAGGCAGCTCTGCCCAAGATCGTCGAGGGTCGCGTGCAGGCCTTCTTCAAGCAGGTCGCCCTGCTCGAGCAGGACTACGCGAAGGACAACAAACTCTCGGTCTCCAAGGTGCTCGCTGAGGCGGGTCTCCAGGTGACCGGCTTCGCCCGCTTCAAGGTCGGCGCGTAACACATTCCGAGAAGGGCTCGGGCCGAGAGGTCCGGGCCCTTTTCCCTGCCCGGGCCGTGTTCGAGGTTCCGGGCACGATAGCCTGAGCAGGGGCATGACGAGAGGATGCATCACGCATGAGCGAGCCGGAATCCACGCGCAGGGTACTACTCAAACTTTCCGGTGAAGCGTTCGGCGGGGGCTCCCTCGGGGTGAACCCCGACGTCGTCTCCGGCCTCGCCCGCGAGATCGCCGAGGCGGCCCGCGAGGTCGAGGTGGCGATCGTGGTGGGCGGCGGCAACTTCTTCCGCGGCGCCGAGCTCTCCACCCGCGGCATGGACCGCGGTCGCGCCGACTACATGGGCATGCTGGGCACCGTGATGAATGCCCTCGCCCTGCAGGACTTCCTCGAGCAGGCCGGTGCGGAGACGCGCGTGCAGTCGGCCATCTCGATGACCCAGGTGGCCGAGCCCTACATCCCGCGCCGCGCCATCCGGCACCTCGAGAAGGGCCGCGTCGTCATCTTCGGCGCCGGTGCGGGCCTGCCCTACTTCTCCACCGACACGGTCTCGGCGCAGCGGGCGCTGGAGATCCACGCCGACGAGGTGCTCGTGGCCAAGAACGGGGTCGACGGCGTGTACTCGGCCGATCCGCGCATCGATCCGGATGCGGTGAAGCTCGACACCCTCACCTACAGCGACGCCCTCGTGAAGGGCCTCAAGGTGGTCGACTCCACCGCGTTCAGTCTCTGCATGGACAACGGGATGCCGATGCACGTGTTCGGCATGGAGCCGGCCGGCAACGTGGCCAAGGCCATCCGGGGCGAGCGCATCGGCACGCTGGTCGCCACGGAGCACTAGTTCCGCACTGACTACACTTGACAGCACAGATCCACTGAAGGAGCCCCCGTGATCACGGATGTACTGGCAGATGCCACCGAGCGAATGACCAAGGCCGTCGAGGTCACGAAGGACGACTTCTCGAGCGTTCGCACGGGTCGGGCGAACCCCGCGCTGTTCCAGAAGATCCTCGTGTCGTACTACGGAACGCCGACGCCGCTCGAGCAGCTGGCGTCGCTGCAGAACCAGGAGGCGCGCACCCTCCTCGTCACCCCCTACGACAAGAGCGCCCTGCGCGACATCGAGCAGGCCATCCGCGACGTGCCGAACCTCGGTGCGCAGCCCAACAACGACGGCACGATCATCCGTGTCACCCTGCCCGACCTCACCGAGGAGCGCCGCAAGGAGTACGTGAAGATCGTGCGCACCAAGGCCGAAGACGGCAAGGTGGCCATCCGCAACATCCGTCGCAAGGCGAAGGACGACCTCGACGCGCTGAAGAGCGAGGTCGGTGACGACGAGGTGTCGCGCGGCGAGAAGGAGCTCGAGCAGGTCACGAAGCGCTACGTCGACGCCATCGATGACGCGCTGAAGCGCAAGGAAGCCGAGCTCCTCGAGGTCTGACCTCCCGGCGACCATGAGCCACGAACCCCGCCCCAGTCGGCCCCCGCGAGTTCGCCGTACCCGCGCTCTGACGCGCGCCGAGGTGCAGTCTCAGGTGCGTGCTCGCAAGGAGCAGTTCGACGAGGCGAACGAGAAACTCACCGCGCGCTCCGGGCGCAACCTGGTCTCCGCCATCCTGATCGGGGTGGTGCTGGCGGGCGTGATGATCGTGAGCCTCGTGCTCATCAAAGAGCTGTACCTGGTGTTCGCCGTGGTGCTGGTCACCTTCGGCACTCTCGAGCTCGCGACCGCGCTGCGGGTGGCGAAACTGCACGTGGCGCGCATCCCGACGGTCGTCGCCGGCGTGGCGCTGGTGCCCGCCGCCTACTACTGGGGCGCGACGGGGCAGTGGCTGGTGGCGCTCGGCGGCATGCTGCTGGTGACCCTGTGGCGGGTGGCCGAGGTGGCGGTGCTGAAGCCGAGACCGGATGCGCGTGGCCTGTTGCGAGACCTCGGTGCGGGCATCTTCGTACAGGTCTACGTCTCGTTCCTGGCGAGCATCTCGGTGCTGCTGCTGGCGCAGGAGGGCGGTCAGTGGTGGGTGCTGTCGTTCATCGTGGTGGTGGTGCTGGTCGACGTGGGGGCGTACGCCAGCGGACTGAATTTCGGCAAGCATCCGATGGCCCCCACCATCAGTCCCAAGAAGACGTGGGAGGGCCTGGCGGGTGCCGTGCTCGCCGCACTCACGGGTGGCGTGCTGCTGGCCATCTTCGTGCTCGGCCAGCCCTGGTGGTTCGGCCTGCTGTTCGGCGCGGTGATCGCCTTCACCGCTACGGTGGGCGACCTGTCGGAGTCGCTCCTGAAGCGCGACATCGGCGTGAAAGACATGAGTTCGTGGCTGCCGGGCCACGGCGGGTTCCTCGATCGGCTCGACTCGATTCTGCCGTCCGCGGCCGCGGCCTACGTGCTCTGGGTGGTCTTCGGCTCGTGATCAGGTCGAAGTTCGGCACAATAGAGGCGTGAGCGCACTCTTTCCCCGCACCCGCAGTTCGAGCCTCGGCTACGACACCGACGAGGTCGACGACTTCCTCGCCCGTGCCCGCGTGGCCTACGACGAGCGCGACGGAGACACCGGCGAGTACGCGCTCACCAGCGAGATGGTGCGCCAGACGGCCTTCGGAATGCAGAAGGGCGGCTACGACGCGCGTGCGGTCGACGCCGCTCTCGAGCGGCTGGAGGACGCCTTCGCCCTGCGCGAGCGTGATCGGGCCTACCGTCAGCGCGGGGACGAGGCCTGGTTCGCCGACGCCCGCCGTCGGGCGGGCGAGATCCTCGCCCGCCTGGAGCGGCCGGACGGCCAGAAGTTCAGCCCCGCCGGCTTCCTGCGCCAGGGATACAACCGCAAAGACGTCGACGCCTTCGCCGACGCGCTGGTGGAGTACTTCCGTGCCGGCGACGACGTGACGGTGTCGGATGTGCGCACCGTCGTGTTCCGTCCGCGCCGGGGTGGTTACAGCGAGGCGCAGGTCGACGCGGTGCTCGATGCCGTGGTCGACGTGATGCTGGCCGTGCGCTGATTCATGCGTATCGGTGCCCAGCCGCGCTGAAATCCGGCGCTCGACGGTGATTCCGGGCGCACATATTTCAATCGCGTAAAGAATGCTCGTCCGACCCCGCACCGGCTAGGGCGACGGGTGTCGCGTGCTGTTAGCTATGTGACACAGCACAAGCGGGTGGCCCGCGCACCGTCGCGCCTGCCCGCCTTCGAATCAGGAAGAGGTAATGCGAGACATGACGCCCGCATCCACATTCACCCGGCGCACGCTCACGCTGGTCGCCGGCGGAGCCGCCTTCGCGCTCGTCCTCACCGGCTGCGCCGGTTCGGGCGGAGACGACACGTCCAGCTCGGCCGACGCCATCATCGTGGGCACCACCGACAAGGTCACCACGCTCGACCCGGCCGGCTCCTACGACAACGGCTCGTTCGCCGTGATGAACCAGGTCTTCCCGTTCCTGCTCAACACCCCGTACGGCAGCCCCGACGTCGAGCCCGACATCGCCGAGAGCGCCGAGTTCACCGCTCCCACGGAGTACACGGTGAAGCTCAAGGAGGGCCTGACCTTCGCGAACGGCAACGCGCTCACCTCGTCGGACGTGAAGTTCTCGTTCGACCGCATGGTGGCCATCGCCGACCCCAACGGCCCCTCGTCGCTGCTCTACAACCTCGACTCGGTCGCGGCCCCCGACGACACCACGGTGGTGTTCACGCTGAAGAGCCCCGACGACCAGGTGTTCCCGCAGATCCTGTCGAGCCCCGCCGGCCCGATCGTCGACGAGGACGTGTTCTCGGCCGATGCCGTGACGCCCGACGCCGACATCGTCTCGGGCAAGGCCTTCGCCGGTCAGTACTCGATCGACAGCTACGACTTCAACAACCTCATCTCCTACGTGCCGTTCGACGGCTACAAGGGTGTCCTCCCGGCAGCGGAGTCGGCCGTCCAGGCCAAGTACTACGCCGACTCGTCGAACCTCAAGCTCGACGTGCAGGAGGGCAACATCGACGTGGCGTTCCGCAGCCTCTCGGCCACCGACGTCGAAGACCTCTCCACCAACGACAAGGTGAAGGTCTGGGACGGCCCGGGTGGCGAGATCCGCTACATCACGTTCAACTTCAACACCCAGCCGTTCGGCGCCACCACCGCCGAGGCCGACCCGGCCAAGGCCACCGCGGTGCGCCAGGCCGTGGCCGACCTGATCGACCGCGACGAGATCGCCGACCAGGTCTACAAGGGCACCTACACCCCGCTGTACTCCTTCGTGCCCGCGGGCCTCACCGGTGCCACCGAGGTGCTCAAGGAGACCTACGGCGACGGCAACGGCGGTCCCGACGCCGACAAGGCGAAGGCCACGCTCGCTGCGGCCGGTGTCACCGGTCCGGTGGAGCTGAACCTGCAGTACAGCCCCGACCACTACGGCCCCTCCTCGGGCGACGAGTACGCCCTCATCAAGGACCAGCTCGAGTCGTCGGGCCTGTTCACGGTGAACCTGCAGTCGACCGAGTGGGTGCAGTACGCGAAGGACCGCACGGCCGACCTGTACCCGGCGTACCAGCTGGGCTGGTTCCCCGACTACTCCGACGCCGACAACTACCTCACGCCGTTCTTCCTGACCGACAACTTCCTCGGCAACCACTACGACAACCCGGAGGTGAACGACCTGATCCTCAAGCAGGCGTCCACCCCCGACGCCGCCGAGCGTCAGTCGATCATCGAGGAGATCCAGGCCAAGGAAGCGGTCGACCTGTCGACCGTGCCCTACCTGCAGGGTGCCCAGGTGGCCGTCGCCGGCACGTCGGTCGAGGGCGTGACCCTCGATGCGTCGTTCAAGTTCCGCTACGCGCCCCTCACCAAGGGCTGATCCAGAACACGCGAACCAGGGGCTAGGGTCTTCCTAGCCCCGAGCGCGGGGGCGACCGGTTCTCACCGGTCGCCCCTCGTGCGCCACCGGCTCCGACTGATAGGCGATGATGACGACAAGTCTGCTTCCGACCGACGCTCCGTCGGTGGTCGCTCCGAAACCCAAGAGCGCCGGGGGAGGGCTGGGGCGGTATCTGATCATCCGCTTCCTGCTGATCTTCCCGACCATCTTCATCCTGGTCACGCTCGTGTTCCTGCTGATGCGCACGATCGGCGATCCGATCACCGCGGCGCAGGGCGGGCGGCTCACGGCCGAGCAGCTGCAGGAGCGCATCCACGCCGCCGGGTACGACCGGCCCGTGCTGGTGCAGTACTTCGAGTACCTCGGCCAGGTGTTCACCGGCAACTTCGGCAACACCCTCTCCGACAACCGGCCCGTCACCGAGGTGCTGCTCACCTACGGCGGCGCCACCCTCGAGCTCGCGTTCTACGCGCTCATCGTGGCCTTCATCGTCGGCATCCCGCTCGGCATGCTCGCGGCCTCGTTCCGCGACAGGCTGCCGGATGCCGTGCTGCGCATCTTCGCCATCCTCTGCTACGCCACGCCCGTGTTCTTCGCGGGTCTGCTGCTCAAGCTCGTGTTCTCGGTCTGGCTGCAGTGGTTGCCGGTGGCCGGCCGCGCCTCGACGCGCACCGAGCTGTCGATGCAGACCCTGCCCAACAGGACCGGCATCTATCTCATCGACGCCATCTCCCTCGGCAGCCCCGCCGCCATCGGCGACGTGCTCTCGCACGCGGTGCTGCCCGGCATCGCCCTCGGGCTCCTCACGGCGGGCGTGTTCCTCAGGCTCGTGCGCACCAACGTCATCGGCACCCTCGGCACCGACTACGTGGATGCGGCCCGCTCACGAGGCGTCAGCGAGTTCCGCCTCGTGCGCAAGCACGCCTACAAGCCCGCCCTCATCCCCATCATCACGGTGATCGGCCTGCAGATCGCGCTCCTGCTCGGCGGTGCCGTGCTGACCGAGACCACCTTCGAGTGGAAGGGTCTCGGCTTCCAGCTCGCGGCCTATCTCGCCGCCCGTGACTTCGTGGCGGTGCAGGGCATCGTGGCCCTGCTCGCCGTGATCGTGGCCGTGACGAACTTCATCGTCGACGTGATCGCCGCCCTGATCGACCCGCGAGTGAGGTACTGATCATGACCAGCGACGTCATCGCATCCGTTCCCCCCGTGAAGAACAGCCTGCTCGGCCGGCTGCCCGTCGTGAAGCAGCTGCGCCAGAGCGTGGGCCTGCAGCGCGGGATGCTCGTGGCCGGCCTCGTGATCAGCGGCATCTTCGTGCTCGTGGCGATCTTCGCGCCGCTGATCGCGCCCTACGGCTTCTCGCAGCTGCGCGACGACTCCGGTTCCTTCGGTGCCCAGCAGCCGCCGAGCGCGGCCCACATCATGGGCACCACGGTCGGCGGCTACGACGTGTTCTCACGGGTGATCTGGGGCGCGCAGACCGCGGTGCTGGTGATCGTGCTCGCCGTGGTGTTCTCGATCGTGGCCGGCATCGTGCTCGGCCTCGTGTCGGGCTACATCGGCGGCTGGCTCGACCGTGTGCTCGTGGTGATCGGCGACGCCGTCTACGCGTTCCCGTCGCTGCTGCTGGCGATCGTGCTGTCGATCGTGATCTCGGGTGGGCAGTCGAGCCTGTGGGGCGGCATCCTCGCGGCGGCACTGTCGATCACCGTGGTGTTCATCCCGCAGTACTACCGGGTCATCCGCGCGGAGACCATCCGCATCAAGGCGGAGCCGTACGTGGAATCGGCCAAGATGCTGGGCGCGTCGACGCCGCGCATCATGTTCCGGCACGTGCTGCGCAACGCCACCCGCACGCTGCCCATCATCTTCACGCTGAACGCCTCAGAGGCGGTGCTGACCCTCGCCGGGCTCGGCTTCCTGGGTTTCGGCATCGAGCCGTCGGCTGCGGCGGAGTGGGGTTACGACCTGAACAAGGCACTCTCCGACGTCACCAGCGGCATCTGGTGGACCGCGCTCTACCCCGGGCTCGCGATCGTGCTCACCGTGCTCGGCATCACGCTCGTGGGTGAGAGCCTGAACGACCTCGCCGATCCTCGACTGCGCGGCCGCAAACGCGTCAAGGCCAAGGCGGGCGCCGTGTCGCTCACCTCGGTCGACCAGACCCTGCCCTCCGACGTCGACATCCGCGAGGAGAACGCATGACCCGCACCACCGTTCCGGCCGTCCCGTCGGGCCACACCGACGACGCCGTCGTCGAGATCGACCGTCTCGGCATCTCCTTCGCCACCGACGCCGGCGCCGTCAAGGCCGTCGACGACGTGAGCCTTCGGGTGGGCAAGGGCGAGATCGTCGCGATCGTGGGGGAGAGCGGCAGCGGGAAGACCGTCACCGCCAAGACGATCCTCGGGCTGCTGCCCGAGACCGCCACCGTGAACGGTGCCGTGCTGCTGAGCAACCGAGCCGGAACCGGGCGCTCCGACGTGGTGGCGCTGTCGAAGAAGGAGCTGCGTTCGGTGCGCGGGGTCGATGTGGCGATGGTGTTCCAGGAGCCCTCGACCGCGCTGAACCCGGTGTACACGGTGGGCTGGCAGATCGCCGAGGGCCTCCGCGCCCACGGCCGGCTCTCCCGGGCCGAGGCGAAGGCGCAGGCCGTCGACATCCTGCGGAAGGTGGGCATCCCCGACCCCGAGACGCGGGTGGACTACTACCCGCACCAGTTCTCGGGCGGCCAGAAGCAGCGTGTGGTGATCGCGGCGGCCCTGGTGATGAACCCCGGGTTGATCGTGGCCGACGAGCCGACGACCGCGCTCGACGTGACGGTGCAGGCCGAGATCCTCGATCTGCTGCGACGCCTCCGCGACGAGTTCGGCACGGCCATCGTGCTGATCACGCACAACATGGGCGTGGTGGCCGATCTCGCCGATCGCGTGGTGGTGATGTACCAGGGCCGCGTGGTCGAGGAGGCCGACGCCCAGACGCTCTTCTCCTCGCCTCAGAACGATTACACCAAGACGCTGCTCGCCTCGGTGCCGCGCATCGGCCAGGGGCGCGCCCACACCGTCAGTCGCGCCGAGCTGCGAGCGGGGGAGCAGGCCGACCGCGCGTCGGCCGGGCGGGTCGAGAACCCGGTCGTGGAGGCGCGGGGTCTCGAGATCGAGTACCCCGGGCGGCTCGGGCGCAAGGGCTTCCGGGCGGTCGACGGCGTCTCGTTCTCGATCGCGCAGGGCGAAGTGCTCGGTCTCGTCGGTGAGAGCGGGTCGGGCAAGACCACCATCGGCCGCGCCATCGGCGGCCTCACCCGGGCCACCGGCGGCTCCTTGAAGGTGCTCGACTTCGAGATGGTGGGCTTCTCGGAGCGCCGCTTCAAGCCGCTCCGCGCCGACATCGGCTTCGTCTTCCAAGACCCCGCGGCGAGCTTCAACCCGCTGCTCACCATCGCGGATGCGGTGGCCGAGCCCCTGGTCATCCACGGCCGGGCGAAGAATCCGTCCACCGCGCGAGCCAGGGTCGACGAACTGCTCGAGGCGGTTCAGCTGCCCAAGAGCTACGGCGACCGGTTCCCGCACGAGCTCAGCGGCGGCCAGCGGCAGCGAGCCAGCCTCGCGCGCGCCCTGGCGCTGGAGCCCAAGCTGCTGATCGCCGACGAGCCCACCTCGGCTCTCGACGTCTCGGTGCAGGCCCGTGTGCTCGAGCTGTTCGCCGAACTGCAGCGGGAGTTCGGCTTCGCCGCGCTGTTCATCAGCCACGACCTGGCGGTGGTCGACCTGCTGGCCGATCGCATCGCCGTGCTCTACCACGGGCACCTCGTGGAGGAAGGCACGGGAGCCGAGGTTCTCGACGACCCGCAGCACGAATACACGCGTCGGCTGATCGCCTCCCTTCCCGTGCCCGACCCGGCCGAACAGGCCGAACGACGCGCGGTGCTGGCCGCACTTCAGCAGAAGGCTGTGAACGAGTCGAGGTAATGGGCTAAAATCGGTCGAATCGTGGCAAAGCACTCATCGAACGACGCCCGCCCGACCGCATCCCGGTCTCGTGGCAGCTCGAGGCGAACCACGAACCGGGGCCGGCTGGCCCTCCAGGTGGTCGGTCTCGCGGCTGTCACCGCCTGTGCCTTCGTGACGGTCGTGGCCCCCAATGTCGGAGCGTCGTCGGTTCCCCCGTCGTTCGCCGGCACGTTCGACCAGGGCTCCGTGGGCGTGCAGAACCTCGAGGTGAACGCCGCTGCAGCCGCCTCCGTCACGCGCGACGGGTACTCCGTCAAGGAGGCCCCGAAGCCGGTCGTGGTGCTGGTTCCGGCTGCGGTCACCACCGAGAAGGAGTCGAGCTCCTCCTCTGACAGCGGCTGCCCCGACCCCGACGCCGCGGTCGCAGATCCGGCCACGGCGCAAGCCGTCGCCCTCGACCTGGCCGCCGCGCGCGGCTGGACCGGTGCGCAGTACGATGCCCTCATCGCTCTGTGGAGCCGCGAATCCGGATGGCGCGTCAACGCGCTCAACGCCTCCAGCTGCGCCTACGGCATCCCGCAGGCGCTGCCCGGCTCGAAGATGGCCTCGGCCGGCGCCGACTGGCTCACCAACCCCGCCACGCAGATCACCTGGGGCCTGAACTACATCCAGGGCCGCTACGGCGACCCGATCGCGGCCCTCGCCCATTCCGACGCCAACCACTGGTACTGATGCCCATGTCGACTCGAGCCCTCTCCGGAAAAACCGTCGTGCGCGGCAGCGTCAAGGTGCTCGCCTTCGGTGTCGCCGCTTCGTTCATGATGCTGTTCGCCGTGAACGCCCACTCGGCCGAGGCCGCACCCACCGGCACCTTCGCGCCCGAGGTGAGCACCGCATCCGGAACAGCGCAGTCGCTCACCGCAGGCGGCGCGGCCACGGCGATCGCCCGCGACGGCTACACCGTCACCGACCCGCCCGCCCCGGAGCCCGTTCCCGTGCCGGCCGCCGTCGCCGCCCCCGCGGCGGAGAGCCCCGCCAAGGAGTCGGACTCGGCAGCCCCGGCAGCCCCGGCCGACTGCTCGGCCAACACGGTTCCGACCCCGGGCCCGCCGGAGGCCGGCTCGCTGCAGGACATCGCCTACCAGGCCGTTCTCGGCTACGGCTGGGGCGAGCAGAACTACTACTACCTGCTGGCGCTGTGGAACCGCGAGTCGGGCTGGAACCCGACGGCGAGCAACCCCTCCGGGGCCTACGGCATCCCGCAGGCTCTCCCCGGCTCGAAGATGGGGCCGGGCTGGGAGTCCGACCCGAACGTGCAGATCGACTGGGGCCTGCGGTACATCGCCGGCACCTACGGCACACCCTGCGAGGCATGGGCCTCGTCGGAGAACCGCGGCTGGTACTGATCCACGCGCGGGTACTGATCCACGCGAGGTGCGCTCGCTAGGCTGAGCGCATGCGACCAGAGATCATCGGCGTGATCTGCCTGATCATCGTCGTGGGGGTCTCGGCGCTGTCGCCCAAGTTGCGGCTGGCGACACCGATCCTGCTCGTGGTGATCGGCCTCGGCATCTCGGTCATCCCCGGGGTACCTCCCGTGCACGTGCCCTCGGAGTGGGTGCTGGCCGGGGTGCTCCCGCCGCTGCTGTACTCCTCGGCGATCAACCTTCCGCTGGTCGACTTCCGCAAGAACCTCGGCTCCATCTCGGTGCTCTCGGTGCTGCTGGTGATCGCCAGCGCAGTCATCACCGGCTTCCTGCTGTTCATGATCCTGCCCGATCTCAATCTCGCCGGGGCCATCGCCCTGGGTGCCGTGATCAGCCCGACGGATGCCGTGGCCGCCACCTCGATCGGCAAGAAGCTCGGCCTGCCGCCGCGCCTGATCGCGGTGCTGGAGGGCGAGAGCCTGGTGAACGACGCGAGCGCCCTCGTGCTGCTGCGCACCGCCACCGCCGCCTCGGCCGGAACCATCGCCCTCGGCGGGTTCGGTGGTGTGGCCACCGACTTCGCCTACTCGTCGATCCTGGCGGTGGGGGTGGGGCTCGTGGTGGGCTTCCTCACGGTGTACGCGCGGTCGCGGCTGCGTGACTCGGTACTCACCACCGCGGTGTCGTTCGTCATCCCGTTCCTGGCCTACATCCCCGCCGAGGCCATCGGCGCCTCGGGCGTGCTGAGCGTGGTGGTGGCGGGGCTGTACACCGGGCACATGGGGGCCAGGCACTTCACCGCCTCGATCCGCATCAGCGAGCGGCTGAACTGGCGCACCATCCAGTTCCTGCTGGAGAACGGCGTGTTCCTGCTGATGGGGCTGGAACTCAAGGACATCTTCCTCGACGCCATCGGCGACGACCCGCAGTCGCAGAACCTCAACGCCTGGGAGGCGGTGCTGCTCGGCGTTGGGGCCGCGTTCGTGCTGTTCGTGGTGCGCTTCGCCTTCGTGGGGCCGCTGCTGGCGTACCAGCGCGCCCGGGCGCACCGGCGCGACCCGAACGGCCAGGAGGCGGGCGAAGCCACGGGCTGGCGGGGCGGCCTGGTGCTCAGCTGGGCCGGGATGCGCGGGGTGGTCACGGTGGCCGCCGCGCAGTCGCTGCCGGAGGCGACCGCCTACCGGAGCCAGCTCATCCTGATCGCCTTCACCGTGTCGATCGTCACCCTCGTGCTCCAGGGGGGCACCCTTCCCTGGATCATCCGGCTGACGAAGCTGCGCGGCGTCGACGAGGCCGCCGACCACGCCGAGTTCGCCACGCTGGTCGACGAGCTGCGCGCCGCCGGGTTGCAGGTGCTCGAGGCGCCCGAGCTGAGTCTTCCGGATGGCACCCAGGTCGACGAGGGGGTGGTCGAGCGCGTGCGCAGCGACGCCGACCTGCGCAGCGAGTCGGCCTGGGAACGGGCGCACGCGGCCGCGGTGCAGGGCGAGGCTGCCGAGATCGCGCCGCACCAGCAGTACCGGGCGCTGCGCCTGGAGGTGCTGCGGGCTGAGCGCGAGGCCCTGCTCGACGCGCGCGGGCGAGGCGAGTACGCCTCACGCATCCTCGTGCGCGCGCAGCTGATGCTCGACCAGGAGGAGTCGCGGCTGCAGCAGAGCGACGGCAGCGAGGGGCACTGAGGGCTCAGGCCTTCGTAGACTGTCAGGCATGCCCCGCAGCAATCGCCCCCGTCGTCGCGCGGGCGGAGACGACCCCGACGAGCCGGGCCTGGAGCGACTGCTCGCCGGCTGGAAGCGCACCGAGGTGCGACGCGGCGTGAGCTGGAACGTGCAGCCGGTCTCGGCGCTGTCGGCCGTGAAGGAGTACTCCTGCCCCGGCTGCTCGGTGCCCATCGCCCCCGGGCTCGCCCACCTGGTGACCTGGCGCGCCGACGGCGTGATGGGCGACGTGAGCGATCTGGCCGCCCGCCGGCACTGGCACATCCACTGCTGGAAGATCGGAGCCTGACCCTGTGACCGTGCACGACATCCGCTCGTCGACCGAGCTCCCGGCCCGCCGGGAGGACATCGAGCTGCACACCGCCGACGGGCTGACCCTCGTGGGAGAGCTGGCCACGCCGCTCTCGGGCGACCCGGTGGCCACCCTGGTGACACTGCATCCGCTGCCCACCCACGGCGGGTTCATGGACTCGCACATCCTGCGCAAGGCCGCCAACCGGCTGCCGGCGCTGGCCGACCTGGCGGTGCTGCGGTTCAACCTGCGCGGCGTGAGCTCGCCGCGCGGCACGAGCGAGGGCGCCTTCGACGAGGGCGAGGGCGAACGGCACGACGTGGCGGCCGCGATGCGGTTCGTCCAGGAGCAGGGGCTGCCGCATCCGTGGCTCGTGGGCTGGTCGTTCGGTACGGAGCTGGCGCTGCGCTACGGGGCGCAGTACCCGATCGACGGCGCCATCCTGCTGTCGCCGCCGCTGCACCGGGCCTCGCCGGCCGAGGTGGCCGCCTGGGAGGGCAACGGCAAGCGCCTGGTGGCCGTGGTGCCCGAGCTCGACGACTACCTGCGGCCCGCCGAGGCCCGCGAGAAGTTCGCGAGCGTGCCGAGCATCGAGCTCGTGGCGGTGGAGGGCGGCAAGCACCTCTGGGTGGGGGAGCAGCAGACCCGCCGCGTTCTCGACGAGATCGTGGCACATGTGAACGCCGCGGCCTACCCGCTGCCGACCACCTACGAGACGTAGGCCGGCACGACGGAGGTCAGCGCTCGTTCTGGATGGGGATGATGACCTGCTTGATGATGAGCAGGATGCTCGCGGCGATCGGGATGGCCACCAGGGCGCCGAGCACCCCGAGCAGCGTGCCGCCCGCGAGGGCCGCGATGACCACGATCGAACCCGGCACCGACACCGCGCGGTTCATGATCTTCGGGCTCAGCAGGTAGGCCTCGACCTGCATGTAGACGATGTAGTAGATACCGGCCACGAGGGCCGTGAGCGGTGAGCCGAGCCCCGGGATGAGGCAGACCAGCACGATGACGGCCGACCCCGAGATGGTGCCGACCAGGGGGATCAGCGAGAGCATTCCCGCCAGGAACGCGAGCACCGCCGAGAACGGCGCCTGGATGATCGACAGGAAGATGAAGCTCAGCACGCCGTTGATCAGCGCGAGCGAGATCTGCCCCACCACGTAGCGGCCCACGGCGCCGGTGACCTGCTCGCTCAGATCGGCGAACCGCTCGCGCTTGGAGGCGGGCACCAGGCGGTAGGCCGCCCGCTTCATGTGGTTCAGCGACGCCGTGAAGTACAGGGTGAGGATGAGCACGATGATGGCGCCGAAGGCCCCGCTGGCGATCCCCACGCCCACCTGCAGCGCGCCACCGGCCAGGGCCGTCACGTTGCCGGCGTCCTTGAAGTACTCGACGATGGCGTTGTAGACCTCGTTCACGTCGACGAAGCCGCCGAGCTGCTCGGTGGCGTTGTCGCGCCACTGCTGGTCGAGCACGCTGTTGATGATGTTCGGGATGAGGTCGATCAGCTGCGAGATCTGGTCGACGATGATCGGCACCACGGCGAACACGAGGCCGGTGAAGACGCCCAGCACCATCACCAGCACGGTGAGGATCGCCAGCCACCGTGGCCAGTGCTTGCGCTCGAGCCACGACACGATCGGGTCGAGACCGAGCGCGATGAAGATGGCCACACCGATGTAGGTGAGAATCGTGGCCAGTGAGGTGACCGCCCCCAGGATGCCGATGCCGACGCCCACTCCGAGGGTCGCCACCAGTCCGAGAGTGAAGGCGTTCTGAATCTTCACAGGTGCTCCCTCGAAGGTGATGCCGGCGGCGTAGAGCAATCATATGGTCGCCTGAACGTGGCCTGTGCGCCGGGCCGCGGGGGATCGGCTATCTTTTAATGTCTTTGTCAGGAGTCTTCGTGCGCTTTATCTTCGCCATCTTCGCCTTCATCATCGCGACCGCGCTGATCGGTGTCGGCGTCGCGCAACGAACCGTGTTCCTGCCGCCGAACACCGTCTCCTCGACGGTCGCCGTCGACGAGTCCGAGCCCTACCTCATGATCGATTCGTCGGCGCTGCTGGCGCACGAGGGCCGGCAGACCCTCGCGCTCACCGGCAGCGACACCGTGTTCGCCGCCTACGGCCGCACCTCGGACGTCGAAGCCTGGCTCGACGGCTCGGCCTACACCGCCATCGGCTACGACTCGGATGCCGGTGAGCTCACCGCGAGCACCGTCGAGGCCAACCCGGATGCGGCCGACAACGTGGCGAGCGGCTCGGCGAACCCGGCCGGCAGCGACCTGTGGCTCGAGCAGTTCACCTCCGACGACGCGATGTACCGCCAGCTGAGCCTGCCGGCCGGCTACTCGGTGATCGTGGCCTCCGACGGCACACAGCCCGCACCGTCGCAGGTGCGCATCTCCTGGCCCATCCCGAACGCGACTCCCTGGGTCGGCCCGCTCCTGGTGGCCGGCGTGGTCTTCCTGTTCGCCGGCCTGGTGCTGCTCGTGCTTGGCCTGCTGCACATGCGCCGTTCGCAGCGCCCGCGCCGGAAGCCCCCGGCATTGCCCAAGGGCAAGCGGTTCTCGCCCTCGCGCACCAACGCCATCGAGTCGGGCGTCAAGCGCGGCCGACGCTCGATCGCACCGATGATCGCCGTGCCGGTGGCCTTCGCCAGCGTGCTCGCGCTCGGCGGCTGCTCGAGCGACTACTGGCCGCAGGCCGCACCGGCCACGGATGCCGTCACGGTCACCGCGACCCCCGACCCCTCGTCGACGCCGGCCCCGGATGCGCTCCCGACCGACGCGCCCGACGACGACAGCCCGGTTCCCGCCGTCACCGAGGCGCAGCTGGAGGGGATCGTCTCGACGATCTCGACCGTGGCCGCCGAGGCCGACGCCACCTCCAGCGCCGACGCCCTCACCAGCCGCTTCGACGGCCCGGCGCTCGACCTGCGCTCGGCCACCTACGCCATCCGGGCGGGCTACCCCGAGTACCCGGCCCCGCAGGCCATTCCCTCCGGCCCGCTCGAGGTCGTGCTGCCGCAGGCGAGCACCAGCTGGCCCAAGACGGTGTTCACCGTCGTGCAGGGCACCGACACCGCGGTGCCGCCGGTGGCGCTGATGCTCGTGCAGGACTCGCCCCGGGCGAACTACAAGGTGTACTACGAGATCACGCTCGAGCCCGACACGAGCCTCCCGCCCGTGGCGGCGGCCAGTGTCGGAACGACGCGGTTGGCACCGGAGACGAAGCTGCTCACCCTCACGCCCGACGAGCTGAAGACGGCTTACGCCGACATCCTGCTGAACGGCGACTCGAGCCAGTACGCCGCTCAGATCGACCCCGAAGGCGACACCCTGCGCAGTCAGGTCGGCGCGGAGTACAAGGCCAGCCAGAAGGCCGGACTGTCGGCGACGGCCTCGATGGAGTTCGCATCCGTCGCTGCCCCCGGCCAGAACATCGCCCTGGCCACCAGCGGTTCGGGAGGCCTGGTGGCGGTGAACCTGCGCGAGTCGCAGACCGTGAAGCCGATCGAGTCGGGCGCCACGGTGAGCCCCACGGGTGCCGTCAAGGCGCTCTCCGGGGTGACCGAGAGCTCCAAGGGCACCGAGGCCGTGTTCGACTACCAGCTGTTGTTCTTCATCCCGCCTTCGGGAGACACCGGAAAAGCCGAGCTCCTCGGATTCAGCCAGGGGCTCGTCCAAGCCAAGGAGTTGCCGTGAGCATGACCCCGCCCTCCGCCGCCAGCCTGCGCGGCGCCGTCGACCTGTCGTCGCTGGTGAACCGCCCGCAGCCGGGTGTCGCCGCGCCGTCGGCCGCCGCGCCGGGGTCGGGCGCCGGGGCATCGGCCGCCGGCGGTCTCGTGCAGGAGGGCACCGACGCGAACTTCACCCAGTTCATCGAGCTGTCGAACCAGGTTCCCGTCATCGTCGACCTCAAGGCCGACTGGGCCGAGGCCAGTGTGGAGCTCACCGCCCTGCTCACCCGAATCGTGGCCGAGTACGCCGGGCGCCTGGTGCTCGTGGGCGTCGACGCCCAGGCCAACCCGCAGCTGGCGCAGGCCTTCCAGGCGCAGTCGGTTCCCACCGTGGCGGCGCTCGTGGGCGGCCGGCCGGTGCAGCTGTTCCAGGGCTCCTACCCCGAGGAGGAGGTGCGCGCGGTGGTGGAGCAGGTGCTGCAGCTCGCCGCGCAGAACGGGGTCACCGGCACGATCGAGGTCGGCGATGCTCCGGATGCCTCGAAGGCCGAGCCCGTCGAGGAACCCCTGCCGCCGCATCACGCCGAGGCCTACGACGCCATCGCCCGCGGCGACTACGCCGAGGCCATCCGCGAGTACCAGACCGCGATCGCGCAGAACCCGCGCGACGCCCTGGCTGTGGCGGGCCTCGCCCAGGTGAAGCTCCTGGAGCGGCTGCAGGGCCGTTCGCTCGACGAGATCCGCTCGAACGCCGCCGCAGCCCCGGACGACCTCGAGGCGCAGCTGCTGGTGGCCGACCTCGACGTCTCCGGCGGCCACATCGACGACGCGTTCGACCGGCTCCTCACGCTCTTCCCGGCGCAGGACGCCGATGGCAAGAACACCGTGCGCACCCGAATGCTGGAGCTCTTCGAGGTCGTCGGCAACGACGACCCCCGGGTGGCGACGGCCCGCCGCCGCCTCACCATGCTCCTGTACTAGGCCGGTCTCCGGCCAGGGCGCCGGCTGGGCGCCCTAGCTCTTGCGGGGCTTGAGGAACAGGGCCGCGAGCGGGGGCAGCGTGAGCTCCACCGACGCCGGGCGGCCCGACCAGGGCACGTACTCCGCCTCGACCGAGCCGTAGTTGCCCACGCCCGATCCGCCGTACTCCTCGGCGTCGGTGTTCACCAACTCGTCCCAGCGGCCGCCGAACGGCAGACCGACGCGGTAGGGCCCCACGGGAGCGCCCGAGAAGTTCATCAGCACGGCGATCGGGTTGCCCTCCGAGTCCCAGCGCAGGAACGACACCAGGTTCTGCGACGACGAGCCGCCGTCGATCCACTCGAAGCCGGCCGGCTCGTTGTCGAGCGCCCAGAGGGCGGGGTTCTCGCGGTAGACGCGATTGAGATGCCCCACCAGCGCGAGCAGCTTCTGGTGCACCGGCTGGTCGAGGATCCACCAGTCGAGCCCGCGCTCCTCGCTCCACTCGCTCGGCTGGCCGAACTCCTGGCCCATGAACAACAGCTGCTTGCCCGGATGCGCCCACATGAATCCGAGGTACGCCCGCAGGTTGGCGAGTTTCTGCCAGTGGTCACCCGGCATCTTCGTCAGCAGCGAGCCCTTGCCGTGGACGACCTCGTCGTGCGAGATCGGCAGCATGAAGTTCTCACTGAAGGCGTAGAGGAACGAGAACGTGATCTCGCCGTGGTGGTAGCTGCGGTTGATCGGGTCTTCGGAGATGTAGTTGAGGGTGTCGTGCATCCAGCCCATGTTCCACTTCATGCCGAAGCCGAGGCCGCCGCGATCGGTGGGGTGGGTGACGCCGGGCCACGAGGTCGACTCCTCGGCGATCATCACGATGCCGGGGTTGGTCTTGTAGGCGGTGGCCGTCACCTCCTGCAGCAGACTGATGGCCTCGAGGTTCTCGCGCCCGCCGTACTGGTTCGGCAGCCACTCGCCGTCTTTGCGGGAGTAGTCGAGGTAGAGCATGCTCGCCACCGCGTCGACCCGCAGGCCGTCGATGTGGAACTCCTCGAGCCAGTAGAGGGCGTTCGCCACCAGGAAGTTGCGCACCGTGCTGTTGCCGAAGTCGAACACCAGCGTGCCCCAGTCGGGCTGCTCGCCGCGGCGCGGGTCGGCGTGCTCGTAGAGCGGCTGCCCGTCGAAGCGGGCGAGCGCCCACTCGTCCTTCGGGAAGTGGCCCGGCACCCAGTCCATCAGCACGCCGAAGCCGGCCTGGTGCAGCCGGTCGATCAGGTAGCGCAGGTCGTCGGGGCTGCCGAAGCGCGAGGTGGCGGCGTAGTACCCCGTCACCTGGTAACCCCAGCTGCCGCCGAACGGATGCTCGGCCAGCGGCATGAACTCCACGTGCGTGAAGCCCAACTGCTGCAGGTAGGGGATGAGTTCGTCGGCGAGGGTGCGGTAGGTCAGTCCGGGGCGCCAGGAGCCGAGGTGCATCTCGTAGACGCTCATCGGGCTCGTGTGCGGGTCGACCTCGGCACGGGCCGTCATCCATTCGCCGTCTGCCCAGGTGTAGCCGCTCTCGTCGATCACCGACGCGGTGAGCGGGGGCACCTCGGCGGAGCGCGCCATCGGATCGGCCCGCTGCACCCAGTCGCCGTTCTGGGTGAGGATCTCGAACTTGTAGGTGCCGCCGGCTCCGAGGTCCGGCACGAACAGCTCCCACACGCCGGTTCCGCCGAGGCTGCGCATGGCGTGCCTCGTGCCGTCCCAGCCGTTGAACTCGCCGATCACCCGCACGGCCCGTGCGTGCGGGGCCCAGACGGCGAACGCGGTGCCCTCGGTGGCCGAGTCGACGCCCTGCACCGACTCGACCCGTGAGCCGAGAACCGTCCAGAGCTTCTCGTGCCGGCCCTCGCCGATGAGGTGCAGGTCGAGCTCGCCCAGGGTGGGGGAGTAGCGATAGGGGTCGTCGGCGGTCCACACGGCGCCGTCGTCGTAGCGGGCCTCGATGACGTAGTCGTTCAGACCCGTCAGGGTGAAGCCCTGCCAGATGCCGCCCCAGAGGTGGGTGAGGGCCGCGCGGGCGCCGTTGGAGAGCACCGCGCTCACCTCGCTCGCGAGCGGGCGGAGCGTTCGGATGACCGTGATGGGGTCGGAGACGCCCGGCGCCTCGATCAGGTGCTGACCGAGCACCTCGTGCGGGTTGTGGTACGAGCCGCTCGCCACCCGG
This sequence comes from Herbiconiux liangxiaofengii, assembly GCF_041927335.1. NCBI lineage: Bacteria > Bacillati > Actinomycetota > Actinomycetes > Micrococcales > Microbacteriaceae > Herbiconiux > Herbiconiux liangxiaofengii. The sequence goes on from NZ_JBHFHD010000006.1 coordinate 232,694, forward strand.
GCGAGCAGGTCGTCGGACAGTTCGGGCAGGGAGAGCGCGGTGGCGCCGTCGGGGCTGGTCATCGGGTTGCTCCGTCTTCGGTGGATCGGGTGACGTGCAGGATGTGGGCGGGCGCCGAGAAGGCGTCGAGTCGCACGTAGTTGTGCTCGCCCCACTGCCACACGTTGCCGGTGAGCAGGTCGGTGACGGTGAACTCGGAGCCGCTCGGCAGGCCGAGCTGGGCGAGGTCGAGGTGCACGGTGGACTCGCGGCTGGAGTGCGGGTCGACGTTCACGACCACGATGAGGGTGTCGGCCACCCCGTCGGGGGTGAACTCCGCGTCGAGGTGCTTCGAGTAGGCCACGATCGCCTCGTCGTCGCTGGCGTGGACGCGGAGGTTGCGCAGCTGCCCCAGCGCCGGGTGCTCGCGCCGGATGGCGTTCAGCCGGGTGATCTCCTGCGCGATCGAGCGCCCGCCGGCCTCGGCCGCGGCGAAGTCGCGCGGACGGAACTCGTACTTCTCGTTGTCGATGTTCTCCTCGGCGCCCGGCCGGGCGACGTTCTCGATCAGCTCGAAGCCGGAGTACACCCCCCACAGCGGCGCACCGGTGGCCGCGAGCACCGCACGGATGCGGTAGGCCGGCATCCCGCCGAACTGCAGGTACTCGGTGAGGATGTCGGGCGTGTTCACGAACAGGTTCGGCCGCATGAACTCGGCGGTCTCCTGCGAGATGGAGGTGAAGAACTCCTCGATCTCGGCCTTGGTGTTGCGCCAGGTGAAGTAGCTGTACGACTGCTGGAACCCGGCTTTCGCGAGGCCCTGCATCGGCGCCGGGCGCGTGAACGCCTCGGCCAGGAAGACCACGTCAGGATGAGCGGTGTTCACCTCGTGGATGACCCACTCCCAGAAATCGAGCGGCTTGGTGTGCGGGTTGTCGACCCGGAAGATCTTCACGCCCAGCCCGATCCAGAACTCCAGCAGCCGCAGCGCTTCGGCACGGATGCCCTGCGGGTCGTTGTCGAAGTTGATCGGGTAGATGTCCTGGTACTTCTTCGGCGGGTTCTCGGCGTACGCGATCGAACCGTCGGGCAGCGTGGTGAACCACTCCGGATGCTCGGTCACCCACGGGTGGTCGGGCGAGGCCTGCAACGCGAAGTCGAGCGCGAGCTCGAGGCCGTTCCGCTCCGCCTCGGCGAGGAAGTACTCGAAGTCGGCCTGCGTGCCGAGCTCCGGATGCACGGTGTCGTGCCCGCCGGCCGCACCGCCGATGGCCCACGGCGAGCCGGGGTCGCCGGGCTGCGGGTCGAGGGTGTTGTTGCGGCCCTTGCGGAACGCCTCGCCGATCGGGTGGATGGGCGGCAGATACAGCACGTCGAAGCCCATGGCCGCCACGTCGGGCAGGCGGGAGGCCGCGGTGCGGAAGGTGCCGCTGGTCCAGGTGCCGTCGTCGGCCTGCTCGGCCCCGATCGATCGCGGGAAGAACTCGTACCACGAGCCCGAACCCGCGCGGGTGCGCTCGACGTTCAGCGGGTTCCAGTCGGAGTACGTGGTGAGGCTCTCGGCCGGACGCAGGCGCAGCGCATCCGTCACCCGTGTGCCGTAGGCCGCGCCGAGCCGCTCGGCCGGAGGGCCGGCCGTCTCACCGAGCGTTGCCGAGATCTCGGCGAACAGCTCGCGCTCCGGGTCGGGCCGGTGGGTCTCGGTGGACAGTCGGTGGAAGAGCTGGGCGCCGAGGGCGAACATCAGCTCCACGTCGATTCCGGCGGCGATCTTCACGCTCGCGTTGTGCTCCCAGGTGGCGTAGTCGTCGCTGTAGCCCCGGATGCGGAAGCGCCAGCGACCCGCGCTGGTCACTTGCGCGAGCCCGCGCCACTCGTCGTCCCAGCTGTGGGTGCGCGTGAGCGGGCGGTCGATCACGGTGCCGTCGGGTGCCTCGAGCTCGAGGTGGGCGCCGACGGCGTCGTGGCCCTCGCGGAAGACGGTGGCCCCGAACGGGATCACCTCGCCCACGAATCCCTTCGCCGTGAAGCGTCCGCCGTCGACCGACGGGAACACCTGGAGGATGGGAATGCGGCCGATGGCGGGCCGGAAGGCCGTCTCGGGCACCGGGGGCGCCGCGGGAGCCGGGGGCTCGGGAGCGGTCACCTGGGGCTCCACCGCGGGCGCCGCGGTCGTGCGCGCCTTCGAGGCGGAGGTCGATGCGGGTCGTTTGCGAGTAGCTGCCACACCTCAGACCCTACCGAGAATGGGGTCTGCTGCAACGCTGTTCACTCGCCGGTCACGCCGCCGCCCTAAGCTATCGACCACCGATCCGAGAGAGGTGTCGCGTGCGAGCGATCCGCCGATTCACTGTCCGTTCCGTGCTGCCCGAAGCGCTCTCCGCGCTCGGCGAACTCGCCGCCAACCTCCGCTGGGCCTGGCATCAGCCGACGCAGCAGATCTTCTCGCACATCTCACCGGAGGACTGGCAGAGCACCCAGGGCGATCCGGTGGCCCTGCTCGGCGCCGTGCGCCCCGAACGACTCGAGCAGCTCGCCGACGACCAGGGCTTCGTGGCCTGGGCGAACAGCCTGCGCGACGACCTGAACGCCTACCTCACCGAACCCCGCTGGTACCAGGGTCTCGAGGGGCCGCGGCCGCGGTCGATCGGCTACTTCTCGCCCGAGTTCGGCATCGCCGCCGCGCTTCCGCAGTACTCGGGCGGCCTCGGCATCCTGGCCGGCGACCACCTCAAGGCGGCCTCCGACCTCGGCGTACCCATCATCGGGGTGGGCCTGTTCTACCGCTCCGGCTACTTCTCCCAGGCCATCTCGCGCGACGGCTGGCAGCAGGAGAGCTACCCCGTGCTCGACCCTGACGGGCTCCCGCTCTCGGTGCTCCGGCTCGCCGACGGCACGCCGGCCCAGATCGTGCTGGCGCTGCCCGACGACCGGGCACTCTACGCCCGCATCTGGCAGGCCCAGGTGGGCCGGGTGCGCCTGCTCATGCTCGACACCGACATCCCCGACAACGACGACCAGCTGCGCAGCGTCACCGACCGGCTCTACGGCGGCGGTGGTGAGCACCGGCTGCTGCAGGAGCTGCTGCTCGGCATCGGCGGGGTGAGGGCGCTTCAGGTGGTCTCCGAGCTCACAGACCAGCCCATGCCCGAGGTGTACCACACCAACGAGGGTCACGCCGGGTTCCTCGGACTCGAGCGCATCTGCACGCTGATCGGCAACGGCCTCTCGTTCGACGAGGCTCTGCAGGTGGTGCGCGCCGGCACGGTGTTCACCACCCACACCCCGGTTCCGGCCGGCATCGACCGGTTCGACCGCTCGCTCGTGGAGCGGTACTTCTCCACCGACATGCTGCCGGGGCTCGACGCCGGCTCGGTGCTGTCGCTCGGAGCCGAGGACTACGAGGGCGGATCACCCGACATGTTCAACATGGCGGTGCTGGGACTGCGCCTCGGTCAGCGCACCAACGGCGTCTCCGTGCTGCACGGAGCCGTCTCCCGAGGCATGTTCAGCGGGCTCTGGCCGGGGTTCGACCGCGACGACGTGCCGATCACCTCCGTGACCAACGGCGTGCACGCCCCCACCTGGACCGACCCGCTGCTGCAGGAGCTCGCCCGCACCAAGCTCGGCACCGGTGACACCACGGTGGCCGACTGGCGCTCCGACGCCGTCACCGACGATGAACTGTGGGCCGTGCGTGGAGACATGCGGCGCCAGCTCGTGCACGACGCGCGCCGGCGGGTGACCGAGGCCTGGCGGGAGCAGAACCCCGACTCCATCCCTCCCGCCTGGTTCCAGACGCTGCTCGACCCGAACGTGCTCACCATCGGGTTCGCCCGCCGGGTGCCCACGTACAAGCGGCTCACCCTGATGCTGCACGACCCGGCCCGGTTGAAGTCCATCCTGCTGAACCCCGAGCGCCCGGTGCAGTTCGTGATCGCGGGCAAGTCGCATCCGGCCGACGACGAGGGCAAGCGGCTCATCCAGAAGCTCGTGCAGTTCGCCGCCGACCCCGAGGTGCGGCACCGCATCGTGTTCCTGCCCAACTACGACATCGGCATGGCGCAGCTGCTCTACCCGGGCACGGACGTCTGGCTCAACAATCCGCTCCGCCCGCTGGAGGCCTGCGGCACCTCGGGGATGAAGGCGGCGCTCAACGGTGGGCTCAACCTCTCCATCCTCGACGGCTGGTGGAACGAGTACTTCGACGGCGAGAACGGCTGGGCCATCCCCACGGCCGACTCGACGGGCGACGCCGACGAGCGCGACGCCATCGAGGCCGAGGCGCTCTACGACCTGCTCGAGAACCAGGTGGCCACGCGGTTCTACGACCGCGACGCCGACGGGGTGCCGCGGCATTGGCTGCGGTCCATCCGGCACACCCTGGCCACCCTGTCGCCCGAGCTGAGCGCCGAACGGATGGTGCGCGAGTACGTCGAGCGCATGTACATCCCGGCGGCCGCCGCCGAGCGCACGATGACCGTCGACGACCACGAGGCCGCGCGTGAGCTCGCCGCGTGGAAGCAGCGGGTGCGTGCCGACTGGCCGGGCGTCTCGGTGGTGCACGTGGAATCCGGTGGACTCGACGACACACCCCAGGTGGGAGACGAACTCCACGTGCGCGCCCACGTGCAGCTCGGTGGTCTCGAGCCCGCCGACGTGGCGGTGGAGGTCGTCTACGGCCACGCGGTGCACGGCGACGAGCTCGCCGAGACCGACACGGTCGAGCTGACGGCTGCCGCGGGCGCCGGCGACGGCGGATCCGACCGGGTCTACGCGGGCACCGTGCTGCTCGGCCGAGCGGGCTCGTTCGGGTACACCGTGCGCGTCGTGCCCCGGCACGCGAACCTCGCCTCGGCGGCCGAACTCGGGCTCATCGCCGCGGCACGCTGAGTACCGGGTGCCCGCGGCCGACCGGCTGGAAGCGCGTCAGCCGCGGCTGCGGTAGTCGACCCGCGGCGGCTGGCCGGCGCGGATGAGCTCGAGCTTCTCGGGGAAGACGGTGCACACCAGCTCCTCCACGTCGGGGTCGGCGCCCTCGGCGTCGACGAGCTGCAGGCCCAGCACGACGTTGGCGAGCATGCCGCCGGCCAGGAAGTCGTGGGTGGCTGCGGCATCCATGCCCGCTTCGTCGCGCAGCAGCCGGTACACCCTCATGAAACCCTCGCGGGCGGCCGCACCGATCACCGGGTCGGCGCCCGAGGCGAAGGCGTGCATGAGGCAGAGCAGGATGCTGCGGTTGGCGGTGAGTTCGAAGTACGCCAGGCCCAGCCGCCGGCCGATCGGCAGCTCGGGGTCGCCGTCCACGGCCCGGCGGAAGGCCGCCATGAGCTGATCGAGCGCGCTGCCGAGCACCTCCAGGAAGAGCTGCTCCTTGGTGCCGAACATGCGTACCACGTAGGGCTGGCTCACCCCGGCCGCCCGGGCCACCATGTCGGTGGTGGCGCCGGCATAGCCCTGCTGCCCGAACACCGCCAGCGCGGCGTCGAGCACGAGCTCGCGGCGTTCGCTCGCGGGCATCCTCGGTCTCGACTCGCTCACGCTTGACAGAGTATCAGTCGATTACTTACTCTCGTAGTTGTAATCATCTGATTACCTATAACGAGAGGGGCCGCCTTGGCCATCGCAGAATCCCCCGCGACCGGCGCCGTGCCGACAGCGCCGCAGACCGGTGCACCGGATGCCCGTCCCGGCCGGCTCGGCCGCATCCCCGTCTGGCTGGCCGTCGTGGCCGCCTCGGTGCCGATGTTCATGGCCACGCTCGACAATCTCGTCGTCACGAGTGCGCTCCCGGTGCTCGGACGTGAGCTGAACGCCTCGATCGAACAGCTGCAGTGGTTCGTGAACGCCTACACGCTGAGCTTCGCCACCTTCATGTTGCTCGCGGTGGCGCTCGGCGACCGGCTCGGCCGGCGGCACGTGTTCGTGGGCGGCATCGTGCTGTTCACCCTGGCGTCGGCGCTCTGTGCGGTGAGCACCGAGCCGTGGATGCTGATCGCGGCCCGCGCGGTGCAGGGCGCGGGGGCCGCGGCCCTGATGCCGCTGTCGCTCACCCTGCTGGTGGGCTCGGTGGGATCCCGGATGCGTCCGCTCGCGATCGGCATCTGGGGTGGCATCTCCGGCCTCGGAGTGGCGCTCGGCCCGCTGATCGGCGGCGCGGTGATCGAGGGGTTCGACTGGAACGCGATCTTCTGGCTGAACGTGCCCGTGGGCATCCTGAGCGTGCCGCTCGTGCTGCTGGCCCTGCCCAACTCGTTCGGTGCCAGGCTGCGGGCCGACGTGGTGGGCGTGCTGCTCGCGGGGCTCGGCGTGCTGGGTGTGGTGTACGGCGTGGTGCGGGGCAACGACGCGGGCTGGGGGAGCGGCGAGGTCGTGGGGGCGCTGGCCGGCGGCGTGCTGCTGCTCGTGGCGTTCGTGCTCTGGGAGCGGAGGGTGGCGAACCCGTTGCTGCCGCTGCGGCTGTTCCGCGACCGGAGCTTCACGGTGGCGAACATCGTCGGGTTGGTGTTCAGCTTCGGCATCTTCGGGGCGATCTTCATCCTCATCCAGTACCTGCAGATCGTGGGCGGGGCGACGCCGCTCGAGGCCGGCGTGATGACCATGCCGTGGACGCTGGCCCCGATGGTGGTGGCGCCGATCGCCGGAGCACTCGCCGGGCGCATCGGGCCGCGCCCGCTGATCGTGGCCGGACTGCTGCTGCAGGCGGTGGGGGTCGGCTGGCTCGCCGTGACCATGTCGGCCACGCTCGACTACCCGCTGCTCGTGCCGGCGTTCGTGCTGGCCGGGGTGGGAATGGGGCTGGTGTTCGCGCCGGCCTCGACGGCCGTGCTCGCCGGCATGACCCCGGAGGACAACGCGAAGGCCTCCGGCACCAACTCCACCCTGCGCGAGATCGGCGTGGCGCTCGGCATCGCCGTGCTCACAGCGGTGTTCACGGGGGCCGGCGGCACCTTCACCGCCACCGGTTACGTGGATGCGGCGGTTCCCGCGATCGCCACCGGTGCGGGGGCGCTGCTGCTCGCCGCCGTGGTGGCCCTCTGGCTGCCGCGAGTCGGGCGCCAGACCGTCTCGGCTCCGTGAGTCAGACGGCTTTGTAGAGCTGCAACGAGGCGGCCGCGACATCCACCGTGCTGCCGGGGGCGAAGCGGGGGAGGGGCTCGTCGTGGTGATGCGTCGACGGCACCTCCTCCGAGGAGTCCCAGAGCAGTTCGTACGCCTCGACGCCCTCGTGCACCGGCAGGGTGATCGAGATGGGCGACTCCACCCCGTGGATGACGGTGAGGATGCGGTTGAACGGCTCATGCTCGGGCGTGGAGGCGGCCACGTACTGCAGGGTGCGGTTCTCGGGTGAGTTCCAGTCGGCCACCGACATCGACTCGCCCGCGGCGTCGTACCAGTCCATCTGGCTCGAGCCGGGGGTGCGCTCGCCGAACACCCCGTAGCGCACCGGGCGGAGTGCGGGATTCTCGCGTCGCATCCGGAGCAGGTGCTGGGTGGTGCGCCAGAGCTCCTTCTGCCAGGTGCGCCGGTCCCAGCTCAGCCAGGTGAGCTCGGAGTCGTGGCAGTAGGCGTTGTTGTTGCCCTTCTGGCTGCGGCCGAACTCGTCGCCGGCCGTGATCATGGGCACGCCGGCGGAGAGAAGGAGCGTGCCCATCAGGTTGCGCATGGCACGCCGGCGGGCCTCCACGACGGCGCGGTTGGTGGTGGGGCCCTCGATGCCGTGGTTGTACGACATGTTGTTGTCGCTGCCGTCGCGGTTGCCCTCGCCGTTGCCCACGTTGTGCTTGACGTTGTAGGCCGTGAGGTCGGCGAGGGTGAAGCCGTCGTGAGCGGTGACGAAGTCGATCGACGCGAGCGGCCCCCTGGCCTGGGCGAAGGTGTTCGACGATCCGGCGATCCGCGTGGCGAGCATGCCCACGCCGTCGCCGGGGCTGCCGTTCTCGCGGATGGACTTGATGTCGCGCAGCCAGAACTTGCGCATCCGGTCGCGGAAGCGGTCGTTCCACTCCGACCAGCCGGCGGGGAAGTTGCCGGTCTGCCAGCCGCCCATGCCCACGTCCCACGGTTCGGCGATCATCTTCACGCCGGCCAGCTCGGGATCGTCGACGATGCCGGTGATCAGCGGATGCGCGGGGTCGTAGTAGTGGTCGCCGTTGCGACCCAGGGTGGCCGCGAGATCGAAGCGGAAGCCGTCGACCTGCACGTCGTTCGCCCAGTACTTCAGGGAGTCGAGGATCAGGCGGGTGACCGCGGGAGTCGCGGTGTTGATGGAGTTGCCGCACCCGGTGACGTCGACGTAGTCGCCACGGCTGGTCTGCCGGTAGTAACCGGCATTGTCGATGCCGCGGAAGCTGGTGGTCGGGCCCATCCGCCCCTCTTCGGCCGTGTGGTTGTAGACCACGTCGAGGATGACCTCGAGACCGGCTTCGTGCAGCAGTTTCACCATGCCCTTGAACTCGCGCAGCACCGCATCCGGGCCCTCGGCCTGAGCCGCGCGGGAGGCGTAGAGGCTGTGCGGGGCGAAGAAGCCGAGCGTGTTGTAGCCCCAGTAGTTGCTGAGCCCCTGCTTCTGCAGCCGCTGCTCGGAGACGAAGGCGTGCACCGGCAGCAGCTCGACTGCGGTGACGCCGAGGCTCTTGAGGTAGCCGATGCTCGTCTCGTGCGCGAGGCCCGCGTAGGTGCCGCGCAGGTGCTCCGGGATGCGGGGGTTGAGTTTGCTGATGCCCTTGACGTGCGCCTCGTAGATGACCGTGCGGTCGAGGGGGGTGTGCGGCTTGGCGACGCCGTTCCAGTTGAAGTCGTCGTCGACCACGACGCTTCGCCACTGCTCACGGCCAGAGCGCACGAGCCCTCTGGCGTACGGGTCGAGCAGGGGGAGGGCGGGATCGAAGGCGTTCTGGGGCCCGTCGGGGCCGTCGACGTGCAGCGAGTAGCGGCGCCCGGGGGCGAGGCTCTTGGTGCGGGCCGACCAGACGCTGCTCGCGTCGTCACGGGTCAGCGGCACCGTCTTGAAGACCCAGTTGGGGTCTTTGCGGTCGTAGAGACGCAGCTCGATGCTCGAGGCGGTCTCTGACCAGACCCTCAGCTCTCCGCCGTGCGAGGTCTGGCGAACGCCCAACCGGGCGAAGGGGTCGGCCGCTGTCATGCGACTTAGAGTAGTTGCAGGCGAATGCCGCGCCGAAATCGCCCGGGTGGTGCCGGTTCTGCTCGGGTCAGTTCGGTTCAGCTCGCTTGTGTTTGCTCTTGTCGCTCTGCTCGTTCTTGTCGCTCTGCTCGTTCTTGTCGCTCTGCTCACCTGGAGAACCCGGTCACGTCATGCCCGTCTACCTCGACCACGCCGCCACCACGCCGATGCTGCCCGTGGCTCGTGAGGCGTACGTCGACGCGCTCGGCGTGGTGGGGAACCCGTCGTCGATCCACAGCCAGGGGCAGCAGGCGAAGCGGCTGCTCGAGGAGTCGCGCGAGGTCGTGGCGGCCTCGCTCGGGGCCGAGCCGGTGGAGGTGATCTTCACGTCGGGTGGCACGGAGTCGATCAACCTCGGGGTGAAGGGGCTGTACTGGAAGCGGGCATCGTCTGCGGCTGCGACGTCTGCCGGCCAGTCGCGCCGGGTCGTTCTGGTGCCCGGCGGGGAGCATCACGCCACCGTCGACGCGGTCTCGTGGCTCGCGTCGCACGAGGAGGCCGAGGTGGTGACCCTGCCCGTGGACGAGGTGGGGCGGCTGCAACCCGCTGTGCTCGACGCGGCACTCGCGGAGCACGGCGCATCCGTCGCTCTGGTGAGTGTGCTGTGGGCCAACAACGAAGTGGGCACGATCAACGACGTGGCGGCGCTGGTGGCCGTGGCACGGGGGTACGGCGTGCCGGTGCACGTCGACGCGGTGGCGGCCTATGGTTACCTGCCGATCGGGTTCGACGCGCTGGGGGCGGCGGCGCTGAGCGTGTCGGCGCACAAGATCGGGGGGCCCGTGGGCATCGGGGCGCTCGTGCTGGCGCGGGCGTGGGAGGTGGAGCCGCTCATCCACGGCGGCAACCAGCAGCGTGTACGGTCGGGCACGCAGGACGTGGCGGGCGCGGTGGGGTTCGCGGCGGCGGCGGGGGCTGCGTCGGCGGGGGCTGCGGAGGCGGGGGCTCTTGCGGGCGCGGCGTCTGCGGGGTCGGTGGTGCTTGCGGGCGCGGCGTCGAACGGGGCGGAGGGTGGGTTCCTGGAGGAGTTGGCCGGGCTGCGGGACCGGTTGATCGCGGGGGTGAGGGCGGCGGTGCCCGAGGCCGTGCTGCGGGGGGATGCGACGGCCGAAGGGCGGCTGCCCGGCAACGCGCACTTCACGTTCCCGGGGTGCGACGGCGACTCGCTGCTGTTCCTGCTCGACCTGGCGGGCTTCTCGGTCTCGACCGGCTCGGCGTGCCAGGCGGGTGTGCCCGAGATCTCGCACGTGCTTCTCGCCATGGGCGTCCCCTCCGACGCGGCGCGCGGCGCGCTCCGCTTCACCCTCGGCCACGGCACCACGGCTGCCGACGTCGACGCCCTCGTGGCCGCCCTCCCCGCGGCCTACGCCGCGGCGCTCCGCGCGGGCCACTCCACCCGCGCCACCACGCGCTGACCTGCCCGCGCCCACCTCCCCAACCCACCCGCACCAACCCGTTGGGTCGCGAAAAGTCGCCCTCACGGGGCGACGAGCACGTCTTTGCGCGACTCAACAGCGGGGCACGCGCCCGTGGGCTGTGGATAACAACGGCAGGGGTGGCCCGTAGCGCCAGGATGTGCGGATGCAGCACAGACAGAGCAGCCCGCGCATCCCGGTACCGGCGAGCTTGGCGGCGGCACCCTTCTCGGTGCGGGAGGGTACTCGAGCCGGGCTCGGGCGACAGCGGCTCCTCGGGCGCGATCTCCACCGGCCGTTCGCCGGAGCGCGGGTGACCCCCGGCGACCCCACCCTCTCCCTGCAGCAACTCTGCGCCGCCTATCAGGCGAGAAGCCCGACGAGCCACTTCTTCAGCCACGTGACGGCCGCCCGCCTGTGGGATGCTCCGCTGCCCCTGGCTGCGGAAGGCGAGGCCCATGTCCATGTCTCGTGCAATCGACCGGGTGCTGTGCCGCGCGCTCGGGGTGTGGTGGGCCACCTTCTGGCCGATCCGCAGCTGCGGGTCACGGGCCTCCGCGGTCTGCGACTCTGCGACCCGGCCACCACCTGGTGTCAGCTCGAATCTCTGCTCGACTTCGGCGACCTCGTGGCGGTGGGGGACTTCTTCGTCCTGGAGCGCGAGCGCATGGGGACCCACTCCGGCCCTGAACGCCGCGCACTCGTCCCGATCGGCGAGCTCCGCCGACGTGCGGAGGAGCGCTCGGGCCCCGGCTCGCGCGTGCTGCGGAGAGCGGCGGCGGCGGTGCGCGTGGGGGCCGAGTCGCGGCGGGAGAGCCTGCTGCGTCTCCTCATCGTCGGGCACGGCCTGCCAGAGCCCCTCCTCAACCAGAACGTCTTCGACGCCGACGGGCAGTGGCTCGGTCGCGCCGACATGCTGTATCCCGCCCAGAACGTGATCGTGGAGTACAACGGCGACCTCCACCGCACCGACCTGCACCAGTTCGAGCACGACGTCGTGCGCATCGAGTCGTTCCGCCGAGCGGGCTATTCGGTCGTCGAAGTGCGCTCCCGAGGCCTCACGAGCCAGCGCCACCAGACCCTCGAGCGTGTCTCCCACGCGCTCGCCCTTCCGCTGCGCCCGGCCGTTGCGTCGCAAGAACTCGTGCTCAAGCCGCCCTGAACACGAGTTCGCGCGACGCAACGGGCGGAGGAGCAGGGGTCAGAGGGTGAGGGTGGTGATGACAGCGAGGTGGTCGGAGTCGCCGGCGCGGAGGGTCGAGTTGGAGGTGACCTGCATGCCGCGGGTGAGCACGTGGTCGGGGCGGGTCACGGGCGACGAGGCCGGCCAGGTGAACCCGAATCCGCCACCGTTCTGGTTGGCCTCGGCCAGCTGCGAGGTGAGGCCGGCGAGGTTGCGGTCGGACGACCCGGCGTTGAAGTCGCCCATCATGATCAGCCGCGCGTTCTCGTCGCGGGGCACGTAGTCGGCCAGGTTCGAGAGCATCTCGTCGCGCGCCTCGTGGTCGCCCGGCCGAGCCGATGCGGCGTGGATGACGTACAGGCTCACGAGCCCCGTCGGTGTCGCGAGGTCGGCGGCGATGCCCCGCTGCCACCCCAGGCCCAGGTCGAGGGCCTGCGCATTCTCGATCGGGAATGTGCTCCACACGCCCACGGTGCCGATGCCGTAGGAGTAGGGGTAGGTCTCGCTCAGCACGGTCTCCACCTGGTCGCGCGCGGCGTCATCCATCTCCTGCAGCGCGATCACGTCGGCTCCGGATGCGGCGAGCGCGCTCGCCGACTCGGCGGCAGTGCCTGAGTCGGCCTCGACGTTCTGGCTCGCCACCGTCAACGACGACGCGGAAGCGGCGGGAGCGCTCCAGGTCAGCGGCACGATCGAGGGCACGAACATCACGCCCCAGACGATCGCGGGGATCAGCACGGACGCCACGGCTCCACGACTCCGCGTGAGCAGCGCCACCACGAGCAGAACGGGCACGAGCAGCCCGAACCACGGCAACGACGACTCCAGCAGCAGAGAGAAACCGAACGCCTCGGGCGCCAGAGAGTGGGCTCCGAGGAGCACGGCGAGTCCGACGGCCAGCAGGCACACCGCGATCGCCACGGTGGAGCGCGAGCGCCACCGTCGCGGCGACGGACGGCCGCTCGGACGCGGCTTCTCGAGCACTGCAGACATCGCAACCATTGTGCACCGCTCGACTGGCAATCCTCCCCAGGAGGGGTGTGAACGGCAGTTGTCCACAGCCTGTACCCGCCCCCTCGTGGTGTCGGGGGCCCGCCGTATGCTGGACGGCATGAAGGTTCTCGCAGCTATGAGTGGTGGAGTCGACTCCGCCGTCGCTGCCGCACGCGCGGTCGAAGCGGGCCACGAGGTGGTGGGTGTGCACCTCGCGCTCAGCCGCATGCCCGGCACGCTGCGCACCGGCAGCCGTGGCTGCTGCACCATCGAAGACTCGATGGATGCGCAGCGGGCGGCGAACAAGATCGGCATCCCCTACTACGTGTGGGACTTCTCGGAGCGGTTCAAGGCCGATGTGGTCGACGACTTCATCGCGGAGTACTCCGCCGGCCGCACGCCCAATCCCTGCATGCGCTGCAACGAGCGCATCAAGTTCGCCGCACTGCTCGAGAAGGCCATCGACCTCGGTTTCGATGCGGTGTGCACCGGCCACTACGCCACCATCACCACGGATGCCCACGGCAACCCCGAGCTACACCGTGCGGCCGCGTGGGCCAAAGACCAGTCGTACGTGCTCGGTGTGCTCACCACCGAGCAGTTGAAGCACAGTCTCTTTCCGCTCGGAGCCACCCCCTCCAAGGCCGAGGTGCGGGCCGAGGCGGCCGAGCGCGGTTTCTCGGTGGCGAACAAGCCCGACAGCCATGACATCTGCTTCATCCCCGATGGAGACACCAGCGGATGGCTGGCGGAGCGTGTCGGCACTGCTACCGGCGAGATCGTCGACCGGTCGGGGTCGGTGGTGGGCTCGCACGAGGGGGCACACGCTTTCACGGTCGGTCAGCGGCGGGGCCTGAAGCTCGGCATGCCCGCGGCCGACGGCAAGCCGCGGTTCGTGCTCGAGGTGCGGCCGAAGGAGAACACGGTGGTGGTTGGCCCGAAGGAGGCGCTCGACATCGCCGAGATCGCGGGCTCGCGCTACACCTGGGCGGGCCTCGCGCCGGTGGATGCCGCGAACGACTTCGAGTGCCAGGTGCAGATCCGGGCGCACGCCGACCCGGTCGACGCGGTGGCGCGGGTGCGCGGCGGAGAGCTGGTCATCACGCCGGTGGTGCCGTTGAGCGGCGTGGCGCCGGGGCAGACGGCCGTGGTCTACGTGGGCACCCGGGTGCTCGGGCAGTGCACCATCGATCGCACGGTGGCGGCCGATCTGGCCGGTGCGGAAGCTCTGGCCGGTGCGGAGGATCTGGCCGGTGCGGAGGCTGCACTGGCCGGTTCGGAAGCTCTGGCCGAGGCGTCGGCCTGATGGCTGCCCCGTCGAAGGGTGCCGCTGATGGGTCGCACGACCTGACGGCGGCTGAGGCCGCTGGACCCGGGTCAGATACGTCGAGAGATGACGAACTGCTTCCCGACGAGACGCCGAACGAGCTCGAGACCGCCGCTGCGGAGGTCGAGAGGCTGACCACGCGCATCCTGCAGCTGCGTGACGAGTACTACGAGAAGAACGCGTCGACCGTGTCCGATCGGGAGTACGACGAGCTGGTGCGTCGGCTCGACGAACTGGAGCGGGCCCACCCCGGGCTCCGCTCGCAAGACAGCCCTACCCAGACGGTGGGCGGCCGGGCCGTCACCACGATGTTCACGCCCGTCACACATGCCGAGCGCATGCTCAGCCTCGACAACGTCTTCAGCGAGGAGGAGCTCGACGAGTGGGCCGCCAAGGTGCAGCGCGACGCAGGCAGCGGAGTGGTGCGCTTTCTGAGCGAGCTCAAGATCGACGGCCTGGCCATCAATCTGAGGTATGAGAACGGTGTGCTGGTCACGGCGGCCACGCGCGGTGACGGGGTCGTGGGCGAAGACGTCACCGAGAACGTGCTGCAGATCGCGTCGATCCCGGCGCGGTTGGCGGGTTCGGGGCATCCGCCGCTCGTGGAGGTGCGAGGCGAGATCTTCTTTCCCGTCGCATCCTTCGACGAGCTGAACGCCGCCCAGGAGGCGGCCGGCGAGCGGGTGTTCGCGAATCCGCGTAACGCCGCCGCCGGGTCGTTGAGGCAGAAGTCCGAGGGTAAGAACGAGCGGCAGCTGGCGCTCGTGGCCGATCGCCTGCACCGCCTGCGCATGCTCGTGCACGGCATCGGCGCGTGGCCGAACCCGCCCGTGGCGGCGCAGTCGCAGGTGTACGAGCTGCTCGCCGAGTGGGGGCTGCCCACCTCGACCCACTACCGCGTGTTCGACACCATCGGCGAGGTGGCCGAGTTCATCCGCTCCTACGGCATCAACCGGGGCACGGTCGAGCATCAGATCGACGGCATCGTGGTGAAGGTCGACGATCTCGCCCTGCACGAGGAGCTCGGCGCCACCAGCCGTGCCCCGCGGTGGGCCACGGCCTACAAGTACCCGCCCGAAGAAGTGAACACCAAGCTGCTCGACATCGTGGTGAGCGTGGGGCGCACCGGTCGCGCCACCCCGTTCGCGGTGATGGAGAAGGTGGAGGTCGCGGGTTCCGAGGTGCGGCAGGCCACGCTGCACAACCAAGACGTGGTGAAGGCCAAGGGCGTGCTGATCGGCGACACGGTCGTGCTCCGTAAGGCGGGCGACGTCATCCCCGAGGTGCTCGGCCCGGTGGTCGAGCTGCGCGACGGCACCGAGCGTGCGTTCGTGATGCCGGAGTTCTGCCCCGAGTGCGGCACGCGCCTCGCGCCGGCCAAAGAGGGCGACATCGATCTCCGATGCCCGAACGCCCGCAGCTGTCCCGCTCAGGTTCGGGGCCGCGTCGAGCACGTGGGCTCGCGAGGAGCTCTCGACATCGAGGTCTTGGGCGAGGTGAGCGCGGCTGCCCTCACGCAGCCGCTCGAACCCGCCGAGCCGCCGCTGGTCACCGAGGCCGGGCTGTTCTCGCTCACCATGCGTGATCTGTTCCCCATCCGGGTCATCGTTCGCGACTCCGAGACGGGCATGCCGAAGCTCGACAAAGACGGGGAGTCGCCGAAGGTGGTGGCGCCGTTCCGTCGGATGCGCAAGAAGACCGATCCGCCCTTCGACCCCGAGGCCGAGGTGTTCGACGGTGACGCCGACCACATCGCGTCGTCGAACGCCCTGAAGCTGCTCGATGAGATCGAGAAGGCGAAGACCAAGCCGCTCTGGCGCATCCTGGTGTCGCTCAGCATCAGGCACGTCGGGCCGGTCGCCGCGCGGGCGCTGGCCGACTACTTCGGGTCGCTGGACGCCATGCGGGCGGCCAGCCGCGACGAGCTCGCCGCCGTCGACGGTGTGGGCGGCATCATCGCCGACGCCCTGATCGCCTGGTTCGAGGTCGACTGGCACGTCGAGATCCTCGACCGGTGGGCCGAGGCAGGGGTGCAGTTCGCGACTCCCGGTCACCCCGGCCCGGGGGCGAACGTGGGCACCGGGGGAGTGCTCGAGGGAGTCACCGTCGTCGTGACGGGGGCGATCGAGGGGTTCACCCGCGAGGGTGCTCTGGAGGCGATCATCGCGGCCGGTGGCAAGGCGGCCTCGAGCGTGAGCAAGAAGACGCATTTCGTGGCGGTGGGGCCCGGTGCCGGGTCGAAGCAGGGAAAAGCCGAGGCACTCGGCCTGCGCATCATCGATGCGGCGGAGTTCGCGCTGCTCGTGACGCAGGGGCCTGATGCCATTGCACTCCCGGAACCCGAGCCTGCGCCGGAGGCGGAGGCGGCGGCCGAGGCGGCGGCGGAAGCTGAGGTGTCGACTGCTGCGGCGGCTGGGCCTGCGGCGGACGGCGGTGATGCGGCGGACGGCGGCGAGCCGTCAGGCGGCGGCTCGGGCGACGAGGGCTGAGGCGCACATGGCACGCGGGTGGGCCGTTGCGGCGGCGATGGCGGCGGCAGGGCTCGCGGTGGCCGGAGCGGTGCGGATCCGCACGTCGCCGTGGCCGTCCGTGCGGCTGATCCGCGCGGTGTTCGACCGCGATGCCGCGAAGACGGTGGCCGAGATGGAGCGTCACGCCCCGGCGGGCGTCTTCCGTGAGCTGCGGGATGTTCCTTACGACTCCGCTCATTCCTCCGGCCGGAGCACCTGCACCTTCGACCTCGTGGCGCCCGTGGATGCCGACGGCCCGCTTCCGGTGGTGGTGTGGATCCACGGCGGTGCCTGGATCTCGGGCAGCAAGGCCCATGTTGCGCCGTACCTCCGTCACTTCGCGGCGGCGGGCTGCATCGGCGTGGCAATCGACTACACCATCGCCCCGGAGGCCGCCTATCCCACCGCGGTCCAGCAGCTCGACGACGCCCTCGCCCACCTCGTCGCGCACTCCGACGACCTCGGTATCGACCCCACCCGGATCGTGCTCGCCGGCGACTCCGCAGGAGCCCAGCTCGCCAGCCAGCTCACCGCGGCGATCGTCGATCCCTCGTCGGCGGCACGCACCGGAATCCGGCCGTCCCTCGCGCGCGATCACCTCCGCGGCGTGGTGCTGCACTGCGGCATCTACGATCTCGAAGCGCTGGCGCATCTCACGGGTGTGATCGAGTGGGGGCTGAAGAGCGCACTGTGGGCCTACACCGGCCAGCGCGACTGGTCGCACACCGAGGCAGCCGGGTCGATGAGCACCATCCACGCCGTCACGGGCGACTGGCCGCCCGCCTTCGTCTCGGGCGGCAACGGCGATGGGCTCACCGCCATCCAGTCGGTGCCGCTCAGCGAACGGATGCGCGCGGCCGGCGTCGACGTCACCACCCTCTTCTGGCCGCCCGAGCACACACCCGCGCTGCCGCACGAGTACCAGTTCCACCTCGACTTCCCGGATGCCAGGCACGCCCTCGCCGCCACACTCGACTTCCTGGCCCGTGTCACGTCGCCGTCGCCCGACAGGCAAGGCGATCCACCGGTACGTCCGCAGCCCGCTGCGACGACGGGCTCCCCACCGGGCCCCGCGCATCCGACACCGTAGAATTAGCCCACACCCCTCGCGAACAGAACACCGGAGCACCATGTCCGAAATAACCCAGGAGCAGGTCGCGCATCTCGCGAGCCTCGCCCGGATCGCCCTGACACCGCAGGAGATCGAGAGCCTCACCACCGAGATCGGCTCGATCGTCGACAACGTGGCCAAGGTGTCCGAGGTGGCGACCGCCGACGTTCCCGCCACGAGCCACCCGATCCCGCTCGAGAACGTGTACCGCGACGACGTGCCCGGTGTCACGCTCACCACCGAGCAGGCGCTCGCCGGTGCACCCGACCACGACGGCTCGCGCTTCCGCGTGACCGCCATCCTCGGAGAGGAGCAGTGATGGGCCGCCACGACCACGAGCTGGTGCGCCTGTCGGCCGCCGCTCTCGCCGAGAAGCTCGCCGCGGGCGAGGTGAGTGCCCTCGAAGCCACGGATGCGCATCTCGACCGCATCGCCGCCGTCGACGGCGAGGTGCACGCCTTTCTGCACACGGCTCCCGAACTGAGCCGCTCGACGGCTGCCGCGATCGACGCCCGCCGCGCCGCCGGGGAAGCCCTGCATCCGCTCGCCGGCGTGCCGATCGCCATCAAAGACGTGATCGTCACCAACGACATGCCCACCACGAGCGGGTCGAAGATCCTCGAGGGCTGGGTGCCGCCGTACGACGCCACCGTCATGCTGAAGCTGCGCGCAGCCGGCCTCGTGCCGATCGGCAAGACCAACATGGACGAGTTCGCGATGGGCTCCTCCACCGAGCACTCCGCCTACGGCCCCACCCACAACCCGTGGGACCTCGAGCGCATCCCCGGCGGCTCGGGCGGTGGCTCGGCAGCCGCGGTCGCCAGCTTCGAGGCGCCGCTCGCCCTCGGCAGCGACACAGGTGGCTCCATCCGGCAGCCCGCCCACGTCACCGGTACCGTCGGCGTGAAGCCCACCTACGGGGGAGTGAGCCGCTACGGCGCCATCGCCCTCGCCTCGAGCCTCGATCAGATCGGCCCCGTGAGCCGCACCGTGCTCGACTCGGCGCTTCTGCACGACGTCATCGGCGGTCACGACCCGCTCGACTCCACCTCGCTCACCGACGAGTGGCCGAGCATGGCCGACGCGGTTCGCCGGGCCGACGTGAAGGGCCTGAAGATCGGCGTCATCCGTGAGCTCGACGGCGAAGGCTTCCAGCCCGGCGTGCTCGAGCGGTTCCGCGAGGCGCTCGACCTGCTCGCCGCGAACGGCGCCGAGATCGTCGACGTGAGCCTGCCGAGCCTCGAGTACGCCATCTCGGCCTACTACCTGATCATGCCGGCCGAGGCCTCCTCGAACCTGGCGAAGTTCGACTCCGTTCGCTTCGGTCTGCGAGTCAACCCACCCGGCGGCGGAACAGTCGAAGACGTCATGTCGGCGACGCGCGAGGCCGGGTTCGGTGCGGAAGCGAAGCGCCGCATCATCCTGGGCACCTACGCGCTCAGCGCCGGGTACTACGACGCCTACTACGGCAGCGCCCAGAAGGTTCGCACCCTCGTGCAGCGCGACTTCGCGGCGGCCTTCGCCGGCGTCGACGTGCTCGTGTCGCCCACCGCGCCCACCACCGCGTTCAAGCTGGGCCAGAACGACGGCGACCCGATGGCGATGTACCTCAACGACATCGCCACCATACCGGCGAACCTCGCCGGTATCCCGGGCATCTCGCTGCCCGTGGGGCTGGCGAAGGAGGATGGGCTTCCGGTCGGCATCCAGTTCCTCGCCCCCGCTCGCGAAGACGCCCGGCTCTACACCGTCGGTGGAGCCCTCGAGCGACTGCTCGAAGACCGATGGGGTCACACGTTGATCAGTCAGGCGCCCGATCTCGCCCCCGGCGAGATGGCCGCCGCACAGGAAGGGGCCGTCTGATGGCCAAGGCGAAGCTCATGGACTACGACAAGGCCCTCGAGCTGTTCGAGCCGGTGCTCGGCTTCGAGGTGCACGTCGAGCTCTCCACGAAGACCAAGATGTTCTCGTCGGCCCCGAACTTCTTCGGCGGCGAGCCCAACACGAACATCACGCCCGTCGACCTCGGTCTGCCGGGGTCTCTACCCGTGGTGAACGGTCAGGCCGTGCGGTACGCGATCAGCCTGGGCCTCGCCCTCGGCTGCTCCATCGCCCCGTCGAGCCGGTTCGCGCGCAAGAACTACTTCTACCCCGACCTGGCAAAGAACTACCAGATCTCGCAGTTCGACGAGCCCATCGCCTTCGACGGCTCGGTCGACGTGGAGCTGCCAGACGGCCGCACCTTCACGGTGCCCATCGAGCGGGCGCACATGGAGGAGGATGCCGGCAAGCTCACCCACGTGGGCGGCTCGACCGGCCGCATCCAGGGCGCCGAGTACTCGCTGGTCGACTACAACCGGGCCGGCGTGCCCCTCGTCGAGATCGTGACGAACATCATCTACGGCGCCGAGAAGGATGCCCCGGAGCTGGCGAAGGCGTACGTCGCCACCATCCGCGACATCGTGGTGGCGCTCGGCATCTCCGACGCGAAGATGGAGCGCGGCAACCTGCGCTGCGACGCCAACATCTCTCTGCGCCCGCGCACCGCCCCGGGCGAACCGCCGGCACCGCTCGGCACGCGCACCGAGACCAAGAACGTGAACTCGCTGCGTTCGGTCGAACGCGCCATCCGCTACGAGATCCAGCGCCAGGCGCAGATCCTCGCCGACGGCGGCACCATCACGCAGGAGACCCGGCACTGGCACGAAGACACCGGAACCACCTCGGCCGGCCGCCCCAAGTCGGACGCCGACGACTACCGCTACTTCCCCGAGCCCGACCTGCTGCCCGTCGTGCCCTCGCCCGAGCTGATCGAGGAGCTGCGGGCGGCCCTGCCCGAGGCACCCGCCGCCCGTCGGCGCCGGCTCAAGCAGGAGTGGGGATTCACCGACCTCGAGTTCCAAGACGTGCAGAACGCCGGTCTCCTCGTCGAGGTCTCCGAGACGGTCGCCGCCGGTGCCTCGCCGCAGGCGGCCCGTAAATGGTGGTCGGGCGAGATCTCGCGCATCGCGAACGCCCGGTCGGCCGAGCCCTCGGCCCTGGTGTCGGCGACGGATGTCGCGGCTCTCGTCACCCTCATCGACAGCGGTGCGCTGAACGACCGTCTCGCGCGGCAGGTGCTCGAGGGCGTCATCGACGGCGAGGGCACCCCGCAAGAGGTCGTCGATGCCCGTGGGCTCGCGGTCGTGTCCGACGACGGCGCGCTGATCGCCGCCATCGACGAGGCACTTGCGGCGCAGCCCGACGTGCTCGCGAAGATCAAAGACGGCAAGGTGCAGGCGGCGGGCGCCGTGATCGGCGCGGTCATGAAGGCCATGAAGGGCCAGGCCGACGCCGCCCGCGTGCGCGAACTCGTGCTCGAGCGCGCCGCCGCCGAGTAGCGCTCCGGGCAGGCCCGGGTAGCGCGAGCAGCCGTAGCAGCAGCGGAGCGTCGTCGGTGATCGGTACCGGTGAGGCGAACAACCCGCTGGTCTCCAGGGCGTCCCGCTGCGGCTCGAACACCGTCCAGACCATCTGAACGAGCTCGTCGTCGAGCTCCTCCGAGGCTCCGACGGCTCGCGCGAGATCCCAGGTGTGGATGGTGACGTCGGCCACCTGCTCCTTGAGGTACTCGGTCACGGCCACTGTGTCGGAGGCGAGGTTCACCTCGGCGGTCGGCTCCGCGCCGCGCCAGGCGGTCGTGGCCGCGAGCGAGTAGCGGTGCCACTCATGGGTGAGGTCGCCCTCGAGCGCCTCGAGACGGCTGCGCGCCTGGCGGGTGCTGAGCCCCGACAAGAGCCACGGCACCCACTGCTGCTCCTCGATGACGTGCTGCACCAGGTCGCGCACCGTCCACTCCGTGTCGGGGGTGGCGCCCTCCCAGTCCTGCACCGCGGCGAGCCGCTGGCCGAACTCGTGGTGGGCGCGCTGCTGCAGACGCAGCCAGGTCGCGGTCTCGGTCTCGAGGGGGGTTCGTGCAGCCATCCGGAGCTCCTATCGATCCTCATGGTCAAGGCGAGCGCCGGGATGCGCATTCCTGCCGCTGAGCCGTCGGGACGTCAGTCCGCGGAGAGCGAACAGCCCAGTAGGGTCGAGGCGTGACGAACGATGCCGTGGTGCTGCGCCCGCTGACCGATGCCGATGTCCCGCGGCTGCTGGAACTCAACCATGCGGCCGTGCCCGCCGTCAACGACGTCGACGCCGGCGAGATGCGGGCGCTGCTGGCGCAGGCCGCCGTGGCGGTCGGAGTGGTGAGCCGCCCGGCGTCGGCGGCAGCACCCGACGAGCTGGTGGGCTTCGTTCTCGCCCTCGGTCCGGGTGCCGACTACGCCAGCGAGAACTACCGCTGGTTCAGCGCCCGCGGCGACTCGTTCCTGTACGTCGATCGCATCGTGGTGGGCGACGGATGGCGGGGAGCCGGTCTCGGTGTGCGCTTGTACGACGCGGTGTTCGCGGCCGCCCGCGCATCCGGAGCGGCGGAGGTGGACTGCGAGGTGAACGTCGAGCCACCGAACCCGGGCTCCCTGGTGTTCCACGGCCGCCTCGGGTTCGCCGAGATCGGCCGCCAGTCGACGAAGGGCGGCTCGGTGGTGGTGGCGCTGCTGGCCCGCCCCGCGAGCGACTGAGCCGCAGCGCCGGCCGGGCCCGCGCCGGCCGAGCCTGCGCCGGCCGGCCCGCGCCGCCCGAGCCCGCGCCGGCCGGGCCCACCACCGGCCGGCCCCGCTACACCACGCGCTGCGGGGGCGAGACCGTCTTGCGGGGGTCGCGCTCCGCGACCGGCGCGATGACGTCGTCGATCCGAGACAGAACCTCGGCCGACAGCGTCACTCCCGACGCCTGCACGTTCGACTCGACCTGCTCGGGGCGCGAGGCGCCGATGATGGCGCCGGCCACGTTCTCGTTCGAGAGCACCCAGGCCACCGCGAGCTGGGCGAGCGTGAGGCCCTGCTCGGACGCGATGGGCTCGAGCTGCTGCACGCGCTCGAGGATGTCGTCAGTGAGGAACGACTTCACCATGTCGGCCCCGCCCTTCTCGTCGGTGGCCCGCGAACCGGAGGGGAGCGGCTGACCCGGCTTGTACTTGCCCGTGAGCACTCCCTGCGCGATGGGCGACCAGACGATCTGCGAGATGCCGAGCTCCTTCGAGGCGGGCACGACCTCGTCTTCGATCACGCGCCACAGCATCGAGTACTGGGGCTGGTTCGAGATGAGCTGGAATCCGAGCGCCGTCGCGAGCTCGTGGCCGGCGCGCAGCTGCGACGCATCCCATTCGCTCACGCCGATGTAGAGCGCCTTGCCCTGCCGCACGATGTCGGCGAAGGCCTGCATGGTCTCTTCGAGCGGGGTCTCGTGGTCGTAGCGGTGCGCCTGGTAGAGGTCGACGTAGCCGGTGCCGAGGCGGGTGAGTGAGCCGTCGATCGACTCGAGGATGTGCTTGCGCGAGAGGCCGGTGTCGTTGTGGCCCTTGGGGCCGGTGGGCCAGTACACCTTGGTGAAGATCTCGAGCGACTCACGCCGCTCGCTCTTCAGGGCATCGCCGAGCACCTGCTCGGCGACGGTGTTGGCGTAGGCGTCGGCCGTGTCGAAGGTGGTGATGCCGCCGTCGAGCGCAGCCTGCACGCACTTCGTGGCGGTGTCGTTCTCCACCTGGGAGCCGTGGGTGAGCCAGTTGCCGTAGATGATCTCGGAGATCTTGAGTCCGCTGTTGCCGAGGTGTCGAAACTTCATGCTTCGAAACTACTCCCGGCGGCTGGAGCCCGCCCGCACGGCACTGGTGCCGGCGCTGCCGCGGGCACCGGCACCGGCGCCGGCGGCGGCGGCCGCCCCGTCGGCATCGGCCAGGATGGCGGCGACCACGCCGCACGCGTCGTGCTCCCCGCGCCCGAGATGCACCCCCGCCGCGGCCCGCTCGAGCAGCGTGCGGAGTGACTCCGCCTCCGCGGGGGCGAGGCCCGGCAGCAGGTCTGCCTCGGCGGTCGCCACGCGCGACCTCAATGCCATCAGGCGCGTGGAGCCGGTGTCGGTGAGCGCGAGACGTCGTACCCGGCGGTCGCGCGCATCCACCCGACGTTCGATGAGGCCCGAGGCCACGAGGTCGTCGATGACGTAGGTGAGCACGGTGCGGTCGATGCCGAGGTGCGTGGCGAGCTCTGCCTGTGTGGGGGCGCGGCCGGGGTCGGCCGCGAGCGTGTTCAGGATCTGATAGCCCCGCGGCCCGCGCGGCAGCTCGCCGACGGCTTCGGTGACCGCGCTCTGCCAGGAACGGAAGAGCACCCCGAGGGCCCAGCCGAAGTCGAGATCATCTGCCATCCGATCAGTGTAGCGGAATAGGTTGGTGACAATATAGGTTGTAAAGCAGATGATCTGTGAAACAGATCGACGGTTCCAGACCAGCAAAGGCACACCATGGATCACGGCCACCCCCTCCGCTTCGGCACCTTCATCACCCCCACGGCGGCCAGCCCGCAGGGCTCGGTGCAGCTGGCCCGGCTCTCCGAGAGCCTGGGCTACGACCTCGTCACCTTCCAGGACCACCCGTACCAGCCCGCCTTCCTCGACACGTGGACGCTGCTCGCCTACGCCGCAGCCGCGACCGAGCGCATCCACCTCGCCCCCAACGTGCTCAACCTCCCCTTGCGGCCGGCACCTGTCACGGCGCGCGCGGCCGCCTCACTCGATCTGCTGAGCGGGGGCCGGCTCGACCTGGGCCTCGGCGCGGGCGGCTTCTGGGACGCCATCGAGTCGATGGGCGGCCGCCGCCTCACTCCCGGGCAGGGAGTCGACGCACTGAGCGAGGCGATCGACCTCATCCGCGGCATCTGGGCGGTGGGAGACCGCTCGGTGCTGCACGGCGGCGACTACTACCCGGTCGACGGCGCCAAGCGGGGCCCCGCCCCCGCCCACGACATCCCCATCTGGATCGGCGCGTACAAGCCCCGCATGCTGCGGCTCACGGGTGAGAAGGCCGACGGCTGGTTGCCGAGCCTTGGCTATCTCGAGCCGGGCGCCCTGGCCGCGGGCAACGCCCGGATCGACGACGCGGCGACGGATGCGGGGCGCGACCCGCGTGAGATCCGCCGGCTTCTCAACATCTCCGGCACCGAGAGCCTCGACCAGCTGCTGTCACTCGCGCTCGACGACGGCATCGGCACGTTCATCGTGGTCGGAGACGACCCGGCGGCACTCGAACGATTCGCCGACACGAGCATGCCGGCCCTGCGGGAGGCCGTCGATGCCGAGCGCGCGCGTCGCGGTACGAAGCCGACGAGCGGCGGCCGTCCGGCTCGGGCGCTGGCGCACCGACGCGAGGGGATCGCCTACGACGACATCCCCGACTCGCTTCGCGAGACCGCCGTCGAGCCCGGCGACCTCGGCTACCGGACTGTGCGGTCGACCTACCTGCGGGGTGGTGCGCCCGGTGTGGTGCTGCGCCCGGCCACCGTCGAGCAGGTTCAGGATGCGCTGGCCTTCGCCCGTCGTCACCCCGCGCTGCCCCTCGGCATCCGGAGCGGCGGCCACGGCATCAGCGGCCGCAGCACGAACGACGGCGGCATCGTGATCGACCTCAAGGAGCTGAACGCCGTCGAGGTGCTCGACGAGCAGACCGGCCGCGTGCGGATCGGCCCCGGCGCCCGCTGGATGGAGGTGGCGGCCGCCCTGCAGCCCCACGGGCTCGCTCTCTCCAGCGGAGACTACGGCGGCGTGGGCGTCGGCGGCCTGGCCACGGCCGGGGGAGTGGGGTTCCTCGGCCGCGAGCACGGCCTCACCATCGACCACGTGGTCTCCGCCGACGTGGTGCTCGCCGACGGGTCGCTCGTGCACGTGTCGGCCGAGCAGCACCCCGACCTGTTCTGGGCGGTGCGGGGTGCCGGGGCGAACGTGGGCATCGTGGTGTCGTTCGAGTTCCTGGCCGACCGGGTGGGCGAGGTGGGCTGGGCACAACTGGCTGTCCAGGTCGACGACGCCGCCGCGTTCCTCGAGGGCTTCGGGCGCACCATGGAGGCCGCTCCGCGCGACACGACGCTGTTCCTCATCCTCGGCGCCTCGCGGCCCGCCGAACCGGTGGTGGCGCAGCTCTACGGGGTCGTCGACTCCTCAGACCCCGAGACCATCGTCTCCCGGCTGCAGCCGTTCGCCGAGCTCGGCACCCTGGTGGGCCAGCAGGTGCAGCTGCTGCCCTACGCGGCCGTGATGGCCAACGCCTCGGATGCCGCCCACGACGGCCAGGGCGAGCCGCAGTTCCGCTCGGGGCTGGTCGAACACCTCGACGCCGACGTGGCCCGGGCCGCGGCGGCGCTCGCCACCTCGGGTGCTGCCCCCTGGTTCCAGATCCGGGCGGTCGGCGGCGCTGTGAACGACGTGGCGCCGGATGCCACGGCATACGCCCACCGCTCCGCCAACTTCTCGATCACCTCGGTCGGTCGCTCCGAGCGCTTCGAGGCGCTCTGGTCGGCGCTCGCCGAGCACTTCGACGGGCTCTACCTGAGCTTCGAGAGCCGCACCGGGGAGACCATCCTGCAGCAGGCCTTCCCGCCCGCCACGCTGGCCCGGCTGCGGGCCATCAAACGCGACGTCGACCCCGACGGTGTGTTCGTCGACAACTTCGGGGTGGCCGAGCCCCAGCCACTCGGCTGACCGAGCGAACCGGCCCGCCTACCCCTGCCGCCCGAAGGTGCGCACGGCCTGGCGCGCCGACAGCGTCGGCAGGTACGCGCGCGCCAACGCCAACCCGATCGCGGGCAGCGTCAGCGGGTCGGGGTAGCACAGGTGCAGCCGGTGCAGCTCGGGCCGGAACTTGAGCTTGAACCGCAGCAGCGATCGGAAGCCGTACACCGGCTCGAGAGTGCGGCTGAGAAAGGCGAGCACCCCGTCCATGGCGGTGGCACGGGCATCCGGAGCGGACCCCACGGCCAGCGGAGCACCGGAGAGGCTCACGAAGTCGACCCCCTCGTCGCGCGCCCGCAGGATGGTCTGCGCGATCAGGAACTCCATCAGCCCGTTCATGCCGTCGGGTCGGCGCCGCATGAAGTCCAGCGTCAGGCCCACCACCGTCCCGTCGGAGAAGGTGGGCAGCCAGCTCGTCACCCCGTGCACCCGGCCGGCCTCGTCGAGGCCGATCATCAGCATCACGTCGGGGTCGATCAGCTCGTCGAGACCGCCGAGGGTGAAGCCCATCTCGGGCAGCTCCTTCTCGGCCACCCAGAGCTCGGAGATCTCACGGATCTGCGCGGTCTGAGCCGACGGCAGGTCGCCGTAGCGCACCCACTCGGCGCGCAGGCCCTCCTTCGCGGCCCGGTTGATGGCGGTACGGATGTCCTGCATCTTCTTGCCGTCCAGCGACCAGCCGGCCGGGCGCACCACCGTCTCCTCCGCCACCTGCAGCGACGACCAGCCCGCGAGCTGCAGCGCCTGCTGCAGCTCATCCGTCACCGAGTAGAACGCGGGTGTCCAGCCCTGGTCGGCGCAGTGGGCCGCGAACTCGAGGGCGGTGCGGGCGTGACCGGATGGCGGCCCGAGCGGGTCGCCGGTGGTCACGGCCACCCCGCCCACCACGCGGTACGCCACGGCGCCGCCGTCGCTGCCGAACCAGTAGCGGTTGCCCGGCCAGGTGGTCATCCAGGCGAGCGTGCCGCCGGAGCCCGCACGCAGCAGTTCCCGCACCCGTCGCGCCCCGTCGCCCTCGGCCGCGTGCCCGGTCACCGGATGCCCGGTGAGCATGCCGCGCACGGCCGCCACGATGACGGCCACCCAGAACACCGGCCCGATCCACTGCGACGCGATCACCGCCACCGGCCCCTGAGGCACGATGTCGAAGGGTTCGAACGCCAGGAAGCCCACCGGCACGAACCGCTCCGGCAGGTCGAGCAGCAGTTCATAGAACGACGCCGTGGGCGAGAACTGGTCGCGCGCGAGCCACGCGACACCGAGGTAGAGCACCGAGCAGGCGGCGGCGATGGCCACCACCGTGAGCGCGAAGCGCAGCACCGGCCGGCGGGCGGTCTCGGGCGGGAACAGCCGCCCCGACGAGGCGAGCACGATCGCGATCACCAGCGGCACCGCCACCGATACCAGCTCGAACACGCGGTAGTCGTCGGCCGCGGCCTGCTGGAAGCGGGTGTACTCGCTGCTGGCGAGCAGGGGCAGGAAGCCGTAGTACACGGCGGCGAGCAGGGCGAGCGCCACGTTGATCCACACCCCGAGATGCAGAGCCACCCGCTTGCCGAGCTGGATGCCGCGGGCGGCCACGAGCAGGGCGACCAGCGGCAGCACCGTGAGCAGCACCGCGCCCGGCCCGTCCAGCCGCGACAGTGCCAGCGCGTCGACGCAGTGCCGCGAGTAGTCACCCGTCTGGCAGCGCGCCGCGATGGCCGCGTAGTCGCGGAGCGGATCGCGGAAGAGAAGCCCCAGAGGGTTCAGGATGCCGACACCCTGGGGTGCCGCGATGGTCACCAGCGGCCCGAGGGCCGTCACCGCCACCACCGCGCCCAGCAGCGTTCGGGCCTCGCGGCGGGACGCCCGCGGCACCCGCACCACGATCCGGGTTCGGGCGAGAACCAACCCGAGCAGCAGCCCCACCACCGCGGAGTACAGCCGGAACTGGTCGCTCGGCGCGCCCGAGTAGAGCGTGAACACGGCCAGCAGCGTGAAGCCGACGATGCGCACCCGTCGGCGCATCAGGGGTCCGCAGAAGGCGCTCGCCGTCATCACCACTCCGGCCACGGCGATCAGCGGATCGACCACGCGGTGCGTGCGGGTGATCTCGGCCGCGTAGAGGTCGAGCACCACGCCGAGTCCCTGCAGGGCGAGGGCGAGGGCGATTCCCACCACCGTCACGATCACGAAGGCGAGCACGGTGCGCAGGTGCCCCATTCGCCGCTCGCTCCAGCCGAGGGTCACCAGCACCACCACGAGCACGAAGCCGAGCACCACGGGATTGTGCACGAAGAACACCGCGGTCAGCGTCGACAGCCAGTCGTGGTGCACGAACACCGCGTCGAACCCGGTCGACACGAACGCGTCGACGTTGCCGCGTTCGCGCCCTGGCTGCAGCGTCATGCGCAGCACGCTGGCGACGAGGGTGAGGGCCACCACGGTCCAGGTGACCGGCACCGACCGGGCGCGGGCGGAGAGGGCCGCGCCCATCCGGCGCAGGTTGGGGCGTCGCGGCCCGGTCATCGGTTCAGTCCCCAGTGGTCGGCGATCAGGGTCATGCCGTTCTTGAACACGTACGCCCACGTGGTGGCGTCGTGCGCGCTGCCGGGCGATTCGAGGTAGGTGGCGGTCATGCCCGCGGCCTGCGCGTCGGCGTAGAGCTCCTTGAGGCCCGGCTTGAAGCCGGTGTCCTCGCTGCCCACCCCGAACACGGCGAACATGTTCGTGTAGGGCGCTTTGGCCGCCATGATCGCCGACGGTGCGGCGGCTGCGAACGCCGCCGCGTCGCCGCCGAAACCCTTCTGGATGGTCGTCGCGTCGTCACCGAGTGACGGGTGGAGCTCGCCTGAGGCGTCGAGGATCGCACTGAAGAGTTCGGGATGCGCGGCGCCGAGCTGGATGGAGCAGGTTCCACCCTGCGACAGCCCCCCGATACCCCAGTAGTCGGGACTCGCGAGGACGTTGAGGTGCGTGGTGATCCAGTTCGGCACATCGACCGTGAGGTATGTGGCCGAGTTGCCGCCCGCCGCCGAGTCGATGCACATCGGATTCCGGTCGGGGGCTCCGAGCTGATCCGGTGACACCACGATCGGCGCGAGCCCGAGGTGCGCGGCCGCGTACTCGTCGAGACTCTCCTGAAGGTGATCGCTCACCAGCGGATCTTCGGGACTGCCCGGCTGGCCCGACATCACGATCAGAACCGGCAGCTTCGGTGGATTCGCGACAAGCGCGGCCGGTGGCAGATACACCACGGCCTGTCGCGCCGAGAATCCCGACACGGTTCCGGGGATGTCGGCTCGCGCCGTGGTTCCCTTGGCAGGCATGCCGTCCGGCGGGGTCCACGCCGCGATGGTGGGAGACTCGATCCCGGGGGCGGTCGTCGGGTCGGGCAGGACCGCCTCGATGCTGCTGATGCCGAGTGCCGTGCGCACCGTCGGGTACTGGCCGAAGTCGATGTTGATCGACATCGCAGTGGTGCCGGCGAAGAGCACGACCGCCAGCACGGATGCGACGGCCCGGAGCCAGGTGGAGCGGCCCAGGGAGACGGCGGCGAGGGCCATGGCGGCGAAGCCGGCGGCGATCCAGACCCGCACCACCACCGTCAGTTCGGCGCCGAACAGGTTGAGCGCGTCGGAGAGCAGCCAGGTGAGGAAGACACCCAGCAGCGCCCCTGCGACCAAGGCGATCGCGGCGTTCACCCACCAGCGCCGCCGACGCCAGCGCTTCGACGGCCGCACCGCGATCAGCGCCACGGCGGCCACAGCAGCGAGCACGTAGACCACCACCACGAAGGGCCCCGAGATGATGCCGATGTCGAGGATGGCGTTCACGGTCGGTCCTGTCGTCGGGCAGCGCACCCGCGGTGGCGGGCGTCGTACAGTATTTTCCCCCGGCCTGGGCGGCTTCTGAAAGCCGGCCGAACAGTGTCGGCGGTGCGACGTAGGCTCGGAGCATGCACTCCGACGCGAGAACCGCCCCTGCCGGGCCGGCTCTCGAGCCGAGCCCTCCTATTCTGCACGTCGACATGGACGCCTTCTTCGCCTCGGTGGAGCTGCTGTCGCATCCGGAGCTGAAAGGCAGGCCGGTGATCGTGGGCGGGCGCTCGCCGCGGTCGGTGGTCACCAGCGCCACCTACGAGGCGCGTGCCTACGGGGTGCACTCCGCGATGCCCGTGGGCAATGCGCTGCGCCTGTGCCCGAAGGCCGTCGTGCTCGAGCCGCACATGCACCTCTACCGCGAATACTCCCGCCAGGTGATGGCGTTGTTCCGGGAGGTCACGCCGTTGGTCGAGCCGCTCAGCATCGACGAGGCCTTCCTCGACGTCTCGGGTGCGCGGCGGTTGCTCGGCGAATCCGACGTGATCGCCCAGAACCTCCGTGCGCGGGTACTGGCTGAGACGGGGCTGCCCTGCTCGGTGGGCGTGGCCTCCACCAAGTTCATGGCCAAACTGGCCTCGGGGCGCGCCAAACCCGACGGCATGCTGGTCATCCGGCCGTCGGAGCTGCTGGCCTATCTGCATCCGCTCCCCGTGCGCGCGCTCTGGGGCGTGGGGGCGAAGACCGCGGAGCAGCTCGAACGGCGGGGCCTGCGTACGGTGGGTGACATCGCCGACACCCCGCTCGACGCGCTGGTGCACGCGGTCGGCGAGGCCACCGGGTCGAAGCTGCACGAGCTCGCCCGGGGCATCGACACCCGGCAGGTGGTACCCGTCGGGCAGGAGAAGAGCGTGGGCCATGAGCGCACCTTCGACATCGACGAGCGGTCGACCGAGGTGCTCAAGCGCGAACTGCTGCACCAGTCGAGTCGCGTCGCCGTGCGGTTGAGGGCGGCTGGACTCGTGGGCCGCACGGTGGCGCTCAAGCTGCGGTACAGCGACTTCACCACCATCTCGCGCTCGCGCACCCTGGCCGAACCCACCGACCTCGGCCGGCGCATCTACGACGAGGCGGTGGCCGTGTTCGACTCGGTGGGCTTGCGCGGCGAGGCCATCCGGCTCATCGGCGTACGGGTCGAGCAGCTCTCCGAGGCCGACGGCACGGTGCACCAGCCGGCGCTCTGGGCCGACGAGACGGTGCCCTCCGAGGGCTGGCGCGAGGCCGAACTCACCATCGACCGGGTCACGGCCCGCTTCGGCACCGACATGGTGCGCCCGGCCTCCCTGGTGCGGGCCCCCAAGTCGGGCGAGACGGCCGACCGCAACGGCACCCGCACGTAGCCGTCCGCCCGCCCGCCCCCGACCTTCCGACACCCTCTCGACCACGGGCGAGCGACGGAGTTTCGGCGGCCGGGCGGGTCAGACATCCGTCGTTCCCGGGATCGGGGCCGAAACTCCGTCGTCAGCCCGAGGGAGCGGCGGGAGGCTCAGCGCTGGCGCGCGACCAGCACCGAGCGGGGAGCCACGCCGGCCGGGCGGCCGGCGGCCTCGTCGGGCGTGGTCGACGTCGGGTCGTGCAGCACCCGGTGCGAGTCGAACAGCACCTCGCCGAGCAGCGGCGCCACACGCGCTACGGTCCCGGCATCGAGCCGTTCCTCGCCGAGGTTCACCACCACCACGATCGAGGGGCGCGAGAGCACCAGCCACCGGGCGTGCTCGTCGAACTCCACGTTCACGTCGGCCAGCGTGAGCTCGTCGCCCGGCGGCAGGGTGCGACGGATGGCCGCGAGACGCCGGTACACCTCCAGCACAGGCGCGTGCGCCGGGTCGTCGAGCTCGCTCCAGTCGAGCTTGGAGTTCTCGAACGTCGCCGGATCCTGCGGGTCGGGCACGATCGCCGGGTCCCAGCCGTGCTTCGAGAACTCCTCGATGCGGCCCTTCGCGGTCGCCTCGCCGAGCTCGGGCTCCGGGTGCGAGGTGAAGAACTGCCACGGCGTCGATGCGCCCCACTCCTCGCCCATGAACAGCATCGGCGTGAACGGGCCGAGCAGCGTGAGCGCGGCCGCGATCGCCAGGCGGTCGGGCTCGAGGGCGGCGGTGATGCGGTCGCCGGTCGCCCGGTTGCCGATCTGGTCGTGGTTCTGCGAGGCCACCACGAGCCGCCAGGGCGCCGTCGAGGCGCGGTCGAGCTCGACGCCGTGAACCCGCTCGCGGAAGCTCGAGTAGGTGCCGTCGTGGAAGAACCCGCGCGTCAGCACCTTGGCGAGCGCCTCCACCGAGTCGAAGTCGGCGTAGTAACCGGCCGTCTCGCCGGTGAGGTTCACGTGCACGGCGTGATGGAAGTCGTCGCTCCACTGGCCGTCGAGCCCGTAGCCGGTGCCCTGCGTGCCGGCCGCGCGCGGGTCGCCCTCGCGGGGCAGGAACATCACGGGGTCGTTGAGGTCGGACTCGGCCACGACCAGCCGCTTCACACCCGTCTCCGCCGAGAGGGCGTCGGCCTCGGCGGCCAGCTCGGCCAGCAGATGCGTGGGGCTGTCGTCCACCAGCGCGTGAACCGCATCCAGTCGCAGGCCGTCGACGTGGTAGTCGCGCAACCACATCTGCGCGTTGTCGAGGATGTAGCGGCGCACCTCGGCCGAGCCCTCCTGGTCGAGGTTCACCGACACGCCCCAGGTGTTCTTGTGGGCGTCGCTGAGGTAGGGGCCGAACAGCGGCAGGTAGTTGCCGCTCGGCCCGAGGTGGTTGTACACGACGTCCTGGATGACGGCCAGCCCGGCGGCGTGACAGGCGTCGACGAAGCGGCGGTACGCATCCGGACCCCCGTAGCCCTCGTGCACCGTGAACCACGCCACACCGTCGTAGCCCCAGTTGTGCGTGCCGTTGAACCCGTTCACGGGCAGCAGCTCGACGTGGGTGACGCCGATCGAGCGCAGGTGCTCGAGCTTGTCGGGGGCCGCGGCGGCGGCGAGGGTGCCCTCGGGGGTGAAGGTGCCCACGTGCAGCTCGTAGATCTCGGCGCTGTCGATCGGCAGGCCGGCCCAGTCGCCGTCGTGCCACTCGAAGGCGGCGGGGTCGTCGGTGCGCGAGAGGCCGTGCACGCCGTCGGGCTGGCGGCGCGAGCGCGGGTCGGGGTAGGGCCCCGCGCCGTCGAGCAGGTAGCCGTAATCGAGCCCGGGCCCCCAGACGACCTCGTCTCCCGGGGCCCACCAGCCCTCGCCGTCGACGGTCAGCGGATGCACGGTCCGGCCGTCGTGGCCGGCGAGCACCAGCTCGACCGTCGTGGCGCGGGGCGCCCAGACGCGGAAGGTGCGGTCGACGTTCTCGGTCATGATTCGATCCTCTGCAGCAGTGCGACGGGGTAGCGGGCGAGCAGTTCGGACAGCCGCACCGAGCCGTCGGGGAAGAGCGTGCCGGTGAGCGTGTCGGCGTAGCCGTTGCGCGCCTCGGGCAGCTCGATGGTGGTGTCGTCCCAGCCGCCGTGCCGGGCGAGGCCGATCGGCAGGCGGGTGACGACGGTGACGGCGCCGCCGCGGTCGAAGGCCACGGCGAACCGCTCGGCCAAGCCGCGCGCCTCGAGCGGGGTGTAGCCGTCGAAGAGCTCGGGGCGGTCGCGGCGCAGCTTCAGGGCCGAGGTGGTGACGAGCAGCTTCACGGCGCCGGTGTCGTCGGCGCCGGGCTCGAGCACGGGCGGCTCGCCGGCCTCGATGGCGCCGAGCAGCTCCGAGCGCAGGTCGAAGTCGACCTCGCGGCGGTTGTCGGGGTCGACGAGCGAGAGGTCCCACAGCTCGGAGCCCTGGTAGACGTCGGGCACACCGGGGGCGGTGAGCTGAACCAGCTTGGCGGCGAGCGAGTTGCTGCGGCCGGCGCCCTCCACGGCGGCCACCGCACTCGCCAGGAGCCCGGCGGTGATCTCGTCGTCGTAGGCGCCGTCGATCAGCTCGGCCATCCGGGCCTCGAACTCCTCGTCGACCGCGAGCCAGTCGGTGGAGTTGCCCGCCTCACGGGAGGCCTTGGTGGCGTAGGCCTGGGCACGCTCGCGGCTGATCGGCCAGGCTCCCACCATCGCCTGCCAGAGCAGGTTCTCGAGGGGCCCGTCGCCGAGCGGCTTCCGGTCGCGCAGCTTGGCGAGGGTGCCGGCCCAGCCGGCGGCGATCTCGGCGAGGGCCGAGATGCGCGCCCGCACGTCTTCACTGCGCTTGGTGTCGTGGGTCGACAGCGTGGTCATCGAGTGCGGGATGGTCCCGAGCCGCCGCTGCTGGACGGCGTGGAAGCGCTCCGGGCTCCAGCTGAAGTCGTCGGGGTCGGCGCCCACCTCGGTGAGGCTGGTGAGGCGGGTGAACCGGTAGAACGCCGAGTCCTCCACACCCTTGGCCATCACCATTCCCGAGGTCTGCTGGAACCGGATGCTGGGCGCGACGCCGGTTCGGCCGAGCACGTCGGCCACCTCCCGCAGCACGGGCTCGAGGTCGGGACGGTGCCGCAGAGCGAGGTCGAGGGCGTCCTTCAGGTGCTCGGCGCCCTCGGGAAGGTAGGAACGGTAGACCGGGAAGCAGGCCAGCAGCTCGGCCAGAGCATCCCGTACCACCGTCTGCTCGGTGGGGGTGGCGAGCCCGCCGGCCCGCTCGATGTCGCGGGCGAGCCGGCGCACCTCCGACTGCAGGATGCCGTCGGCCACACCGCGCTTGGTGTCGTGGATGAGCGCCCGGTAGCGCTCGGCGGCGGTGCCTTCCGCCTCGGTGGGCAGCTGCCGCAGCGTCAGGTCGAGGCGATCCAGCCCGGCCTCGCCCGCGGGGTCGACGAAGAGGCGGTCGATGCCGGCCAGCGCGTCGTAGCCCGTGGTGCCGACCGTCGGCCAGTCGGGCTCGAGCGGCTCGTCGCCTTCGAGGATCTTCTCGATCAGGATGTACGCGCCGCCGGTGAGCTCCGAGAGCCGTTCGATGTACCCGCCCGGGTCGGCCAGGCCGTCGGGGTGGTCGACGCGCAGACCGTCGACGAGACCCTCGTCGAACCAGCGCTTGATCTCGGCGTGCGACTCGTCGAAGACCCACGGCTCCTCGACCCGGATGGCGGCGAGCGTCGACACGGCGAAGAACCGGCGGTAGTTCAGGTCGGTGCCCTCGCGGCGCCAGTTGACGAGCTGGTAGCTCTGGCGCGCGTGCACGGCCTGCGCATCCGCGCCGTCGTCGGCCGTGCCAGGAGCCACGGGGTAGCGGTTGTCGTAGTAGGCCAGGATGCTGCGGTCGTCTTCGAGGGTCAGCGCATCGAGCGAGTCGTCGCCCAGCACGGGCAGCAGCAGTTTGCCGGCGCCGG
The DNA here is from genome assembly GCF_041927335.1 of Herbiconiux liangxiaofengii. Lineage (NCBI taxonomy): Bacteria > Bacillati > Actinomycetota > Actinomycetes > Micrococcales > Microbacteriaceae > Herbiconiux > Herbiconiux liangxiaofengii. Next base: position 268,211 of record NZ_JBHFHD010000006.1, read on the forward strand.
CCTCCCAGTCGATGTCGAACGCCTCCGCGTAGCGGGAGTCGCGCCCGTTCTTCAGCAGGTCCCACCACCACGGGTTCTGCGACGGCGTCGCCACTCCCACGTGGTTCGGCACGATGTCGACGAGCACGCCGAGGCCCGCGTCGTGTGCGGCCTCGGAGAGCTCGCGCAGGCCATCGGGCCCACCGCGCGAGACGTCGATGCGCGAGTGGTCGGTGACGTCGTAGCCGTGCTGCGACCCCTCCTCGGCCTGCAGGATGGGCGAGAGGTACACCCAGTCCACCCCGAGCCGCGACAGGTACGGGATGAGCCGCGCCGCGTGCTGCAGGGTGAAGTCGGAGGTCAACTGGAAGCGATAGGTGGAACGGGGGGTGCGCATCCGCTGCCCTCTTTCGTCGTGGTGGATCCGGTGGGGGCTCCCCGGCCCACCGTGGGCTAGACCACGGTGGGAACGATGGGGATGGCCTGCGTCGTCGAGTCGGCCTGAGCCGTCAGCGAGGCGGCGACCGAGTGGTCGGGCTCCGTCTCGGGCTCCTGGTGGACGCGCAGCACTACCATCGATCGTGCCCTGACGTTGACCTGGCCGCCAGCGGTGAACACCTGGGAATCCGCCGCCTCGCCGGCGGTGTCGATCACGGCGTCCCAGCTGTCGGAGTACTCCTCGGAGGGCAGGGTGAACTGCTCGTCCTCGTCGTGCGCGTTGAAGTAGAGCAGGAAGTTCACGTCGCTGAGCGGCTGGCCCCGCGGATCGCGGCCCCGGATGCCCTGCCCGTTCAGGAACAGGCCCACCGAGCGCGACAGCCCGGAGTCCCAGTCCTCCGGCGACATCTCGGTCGCATCCGCGGCGAGCCAGACGATGTCGGGCAGGGGTTCACCCGCTCCGCGCTTCACCGGGCGGCCGTCGAAGAAGCGGCTGCGGCGGAACGTGGGGTGCTCCTTCCGCAGCCTCAGCACGGCGGCGGTGAAGTCGATCAGCGGCTGGTCCTCCTGGTCCCAGTGGATCCAGGTCAGCGGCGAGTCCTGCGCGTAGGTGTTGTTGTTGCCGAGCTGCGTGCGGCCGAGCTCGTCGCCGTGCAGCAGCATCGGAACGCCCTGGCTGAGCAGCAGGGTGGCGATGAAGTTGCGCTGCTGCCGGGCGCGCAGGCCCAGCACCTTCGGGTCTTCGGTCGGGCCCTCGACGCCGCAGTTCCAGGAGCGGTTGTGCGATTCGCCGTCGTTGTTGTCCTCGCCGTTGGCCTCGTTGTGCTTCTCGTTGTACGACACGAGGTCGCGCAGGGTGAAGCCGTCGTGGGCGGTGACGAAGTTGATGCTCGCCACCGGGCGGCGGCCGGAGTGCTCGTAGAGGTCGGCGCTGCCGGTGAAACGGCTCGCGAACTCGCCCAGGGTGCTGGGCTCGCCGCGCCAGAAGTCACGCACGGTGTCGCGGTACTTCCCGTTCCACTCCGTCCACTGAGGCGGGAAGTTGCCCACCTGGTAGCCGCCGGGGCCCACGTCCCACGGCTCGGCGATGAGCTTCACCTGCGAGACCACCGGGTCCTGCTGCACGAGCTCGAAGAAGGTGGAGAGGCGGTCGACGTCGTAGAACTCGCGGGCGAGCGCGCTGGCGAGGTCGAAGCGGAACCCGTCGACGTGCATCTCGGTGACCCAGTAGCGCAGCGAGTCCATGATGAGCTGCAGCGCGTGCGGGTGGCGCACGTTCAGGGTGTTGCCGGTGCCGGTGTAGTCCATGTAGTACCGCAGGTCGTCCTCGACGAGGCGGTAGTAGGCCCCGTTGTCGATGCCGCGGAAGCTGAGGGTGGGGCCCAGGTGGTTGCCCTCGGCGGTGTGGTTGTACACCACGTCGAGGATGACCTCGATGCCCGCCGCATGCAGCGACTTCACCATGCCCTTGAACTCCTGCACCTGCTGACCGCGGTCGCCGGTGGAGGAGTAGAGGTTGTGCGGGGCGAAGAACCCGATCGTGTTGTAGCCCCAGTAGTTGCTGAGGCCCTTGTCGATCAGAACGCTGTCGTTCACGAACTGGTGCACGGGCATCAGCTCGATGGCGGTCACGCCGAGCTTCTTCAGGTGGTCGATGATGGCCGGATGCGCCACCGCCGCGTAGGTGCCGCGCTGCTCCTCGGGAATCGCCGGGTGCAGTTCGGTGAGGCCCTTCACGTGGGCCTCGTAGATCACCGACTCGTTGTACGGGATGCCGAGCTTGCGGTCGCCCGACCAGTCGAAGAACGGATTGATCACGACGCCGAGCGTCATGTGGGGTGCGCTGTCCTCGTCGTTGATCGAGTCGGGGTCGCCGAAGGTGTAGGAGAAGAGCGACTGATCCCAGTCGATCGTGCCGGCGGTCGCCTTGGCGTACGGGTCGAGCAGCAGCTTGTTGGGGTTGCTGCGCTGGCCCGACTTGGGGTCGTATTCGCCGTACACCCGGTAGCCGTAGCGCTGACCCGGCTGGATCTGCGGAAGGTAGGCGTGCCAGACGTAGGCGTCGACCTCGGTGAGCTCCACCCGCGTCTCGATTCCGGCGTCGTCGAAGAGGCAGAGCTCCACCTTCTGGGCCGACTCGCTGAACAGCGCGAAATTGGTGCCGCTCCCGTCGTAGGTGGCCCCCAGTGGATAGGCCGATCCTGGCCAGGACTGCATCTGGACTCCCTCGATTGTGCTGTGACGTCGTGCGGTGTACCGGGCCTTACCGTACCGGGTTCTGCCTGAGCCTCCACATCCGGCCCTATCCCCACCGCAGGGGAGCCGGTAGCGTTGGGGCCATGGCTGACCTCGTGGAATCCCTGACCGACTCCCTCAAGAAGCTCGGCATCGACGCCGCCTACGGCGCTCCGGTCGAGGTCGACGGCAAGACGATCGTGCCGGTCGCCCTGGCTTGGTCGGGGTTCGGCGGCGGCACCGGCAACGCGTCATCCCCGGGCACCGTCACCGAGCGCATCGCGGCCGGCGACGCGGGCGGCGAGGGCTTCGGGGGCGGGGGCGCCACCATCCCCATCGGCGCCTACGTCACCGAGGGCGGCCGCGCGGTCTTCCAGCCCAACATCATCGCGCTGGCCGCGGTCTGCATCCCCCTCGTCTGGACCACGGGCCACGCCCTCTCCCGCGTCATCCGCGCCCTCAAGAAGTAGCCAACGCATCCACTTGCCGCCATCCGCCCTAAAAGTCGAGTTATAGGGCGAATGGCGGCAAGTCGATCGCATGTCCGGCCAGGGCGTCGCGCACGAGTGCGATCGCGAGCGGGGTCGGCCCCACGAGCTGTCGTGCGCGGAGTCGCACGACGCGGTAGCCGAGTGAGTAGAGCTCGTCGGTCCTCCGGATGTCGCGGTCGTACTGCCGCGAATCCGTACGGTGCTGGTCCCCGTCGTATTCCACCACCACGCGGGCGCCCCGGTAGAGCATGTCGACCCGCGCCACGAATCGGCCGTCCACGGCTCTGATCTCCACGTTCAGGTCGGGCTCGGGCAGTCCTGCCCGCACCAGTGCCAGGCGAAGCCGCGTCTCCTGCGGCGAGTCAGACCCCTGTCGCACCAGGGGCAACGCCGTCCGGGCGCGTGCCACACCTCTGCTCGTGGAACGAGAGGCCCTGAGCGAGAGCTGCTCGATCGTCGCGAACGGCCGACGGGCTCCGCGCTGCATCGGAGCGACCCGCACGAGGTAATCACCCGCCACGACGAGGTCATCGATGCTCAGCGTCCGGCCGAGCTGAAGCCAGCACGAGACGGGGTCGATCACCGGCAACCCGGAGATCCGCCCCCGCTGCAGATCGATCTCCGCGAGTTGGTGCCCGCGCACGGCAGCGCCGCGGGACGCCCGCCAGGGAGCGGGCACCGCGACGTGCAGCGGCTCGTCGGTCGACCACTCCGCGGGCAGTGGGATACCCCACAGGCGCGCGGCGGTGACGTGCGAGAACACCTCGCAGGCCCGCATCCGTAGCAGGTACGCGCGGCACCGGGCATCGAACTCCGTCGCCACGGATGCCGACAGACGGACTCCCGGGAACGGGCTGACGAGATCGGCTCCGCGCATCCGCTTGGCACCCACCCCCGCCGCGGCACCGTCGGACACGGAGAACGCACTGCCCCTGAGGTGGGGCGGGAGGTCGATGCGGCGCGGCATGCGCGACAGTCTGCGGCAGGAACAGGGCCCGCGGCAGTTATCCACAGACGCGGGAGTGCCTATACTGGCCGTACACGGGAGTCCGGTGAGCCGGGCTGAGAGGAAGGTTCTCAACCTTCGACCGTCGAACCTGATCTGGATCATGCCAGCGCAGGGAGGCATCTCAAGACGCTCGGGCTTCTGCTCCGTCGTCGACCCGTGCCCCTTCCACCGAATGAAAGGGCACGTCCAGTGCATTCCACCATCAACGACATCGCACCCGCGACCAGCGCCACCCGGCGCCCGAACCTCCGCTGGCGGGTGGTCGACATCGTCATCGCGAGCGTCATCGGCGTCGCGGCCGGCCTGATCTTCTGGGTCTGGAACCTCACCTACTCGCCGCTCAGCGCCGGTCTCGAGGCGTTCCTGCCCGGCATCCAGTCGCTCATCGGCGGTGTGTGGCTGTTCGCCGGGGTTCTCGGCGGCCTCATCATCCGCAAGCCCGGCGCCGCCATCTACACCGAGGTGGTCGCGGCCGTGGTGTCGGCGCTCGTCGGCACCCAGTGGGGCGGCTTCCTCACCATCGAGGCTGGGCTGGTCCAGGGCCTGGGCGCCGAGATCGTCTTCGCCCTGTTCCTCTACTCCAACTACCGCGTGTACGTGGCCGTGCTCGCCGGCGCGGGCGCCGGTCTCGCCATGGGCATCAACGACATCGTGCTCTGGTACCCGCAGCTCGGCGGCGACTTCAAGACCATCTACGTGGTCGCGGCCGTCGTCGGCGCCTCGGTGATCGCCGGCCTGCTGTCGTGGCTCATCATGCGAGCGTTGGCGCGAACGGGTGCCCTCAACCGCTTCGCCGCCGGCCGCGAGGTGACGGCACGGGCGTGACCCGCGTGACGCCGAACGAGGCGGCGGGCCCCGTGACGGATGCGGCCGAGCTCCGCGCGGAGAACTGGGGCTGGCGGCACGCGGGTCGCTCGTCGTGGGCGGTGCGGGGTCTCGACCTCGTCATCCGCCCCGGCGAGCGGGTGCTGCTGCTCGGTGCCTCGGGTGCCGGCAAGTCCACCCTGGTGCACGCCTTCGCGGGCGTGCTCGGCGGTGCAGACGAGGGCGAGCAGGAAGGCTCGATCACCGTGGGCGGCCTGCCGCCCGAACGCGTGCGCGGCCGCACCGGCCTCGTGCTGCAGGACCCAGACTCCCAGGTGGCCCTCGCCCGCCTCGGCGACGACGTGGCGTTCGGCTGCGAGAACCTCGGCGTTCCGCGCGACGAGATCTGGCGGCGGGTGCAGACCGCGCTCGACGCGGTGGGCCTCGACCTGCCGCTGGACCGCCCCACCTCCGCGCTCTCCGGGGGCCAGAAGCAGCGGGTGGCGCTCGCCGGGGTGCTCGCCATGCAGCCCTCGGTGGTGCTGCTCGACGAGCCGACCGCCAATCTCGACCCGGTCGGCGTGGCCGAGGTGCGGGATGCGGTGGCCGGGGTCGTGCGCGCCTCCGACGCGACCTTCGTGGTGATCGAGCATCGCGTCGATGTGTGGCTCGACGTCGTCGACCGCGTGATCGTGCTCGAGCCCGGCGGGGGAGTGCTCGCCGACGGCGACCCCGCGACCGTGTTGCGGGAGCGCGGCGAGGAGCTCGCCCGCGGCGGTGTCTGGGTTCCGGGCATCGACCCGCTCGGCGGCGAGCCCGCGCGTCACCCCACCGTGCAGACAGGGGCTCCGGATGTCTCTGCCGGCCTTCTCTCGACGCGCGACCTCGCCGTCAGCCGAACCCCCGCATCCGTCGCCGCGCGCCACCTCGACGTCGACGTCAGAGAGGCCTCCGCGCTCGCGCTCACCGGACCGAACGGTGCGGGCAAGTCGACGCTCGCCCTGACGCTGGCCGGGTTGATCGAGCCGGTCGGCGGACGGTTGAGCGCCCTGCCCGCACTCACCGGCGACCCGTCGCCGGCCGAGTCCGCCGCCTACCTGCCGCTCGCCGGAGCCGACCTGCGGCGCCACCGCCGAGCCGTGCGTGACGCCCGCCGCCGTTCGGGAGTCCGCGGCCGGCCGCTCGGCGCGCATCCGTTCGACTGGCCGTCGCGGGAGTTGCTCACCCGAATCGGCACGGTGTTCCAAGACCCCGAGCACCAGTTCGTGTCGTCGACGGTGCGCGGCGAGCTCGAGGTGGCGCTGAAGGCGCTGAAGCTCGACGAGGCCGAGATCGCGGCGCGGGTCGCCGAGACCGCCGGGCGACTGCGGCTCGACGGACTGCTCGCCGCCAACCCCTACACGCTCTCGGGCGGTGAGAAGCGGCGCCTGTCGGTGGCCTCGGTGCTCGTGGCGCGACCCAAGGTGCTCATCCTCGACGAGCCCACGTTCGGCCAGGACTCCCGCACCTGGGCCGAGCTGGTACGCCTGCTCGGCGAGCAACTCGACCGCGGCACCGCGGTGGTGGCCGTCACCCACGACCGCGCGTTCATCGACGCGCTCGCCGACGTCGAGCTCGTCGTGCACCCCGCAACGGATGCTGCGGTGCGCCGATGAGCATCCTCACCCCGGTGCGCGGCTCGGGCCGCATCTTCGCCGTGAACCCCGTGGCGAAGCTCGCGGCCTCGCTTCTGCTCAGTGTGTTCCTGCTCGTGACCGTCGACTGGGTGTCGGCCGCCGTGGCGCTGGCGCTGGAGAGCGTGCTGTTCATCTGGGCCGGGCTGACTGCGAGCGCCTTCTTCCGGCGCACGGCCGCGGTGTGGATCGCCGCCCCGCTCGCCGGAATCACCACGGTGCTCTACGGGCTGCCGTCGGGACACGCCTTCTTCGAGTTCGGCCTCATCCACATCACCGAGGGCTCGGTGCAGCTCGCGCTGGCCTCCACCCTGCGCATCCTCGCCATCGGGCTGCCGGCCGTGGTGCTGTTCGCCACCGTCGACCCCACCGATCTCGCCGACGGTCTGGCCCAGGTGCTGCACCTGCCCAGCCGGTTCGTGCTGGGCGCGCTGGCGGCCCTCCGCCTGGTGGGGCTGTTCCTCGACGACTGGCGGCAGCTCGAGCTCGCCCGCCGGGCCAGGGGCATCGGCGACACGGGCCGGCTGCGTCGCTTCGCGAACCAGGCCTTCGCTCTGCTCGTGCTGTCGTTGCGCCGGGGCAGCAAGCTCGCCACGGCGATGGAGGCGCGCGGCTTCGGCGGCAGCACGACGCGCACGTGGGCCCGCCCGTCGACCTTCCGCGCCCGCGACTGGGTGCTCATGGGTATCGGATTCGTCATCGGGGCCGCGGCCCTGTCGATCTCCGTCGCCACCGGCTCCGTGAACTTCGTGCTGGGATAGGGGCCCGATGACCATCATCCTGATCGACGGCCCGAGCGGCTCCGGCAAGACCGCACTGGCCCTCCGGATGAGACGGGGCTGGGTGGGCGACGACCTGCCCACCCTCGTGCACCTCGACGACATCTACCCGGGCTGGGACGGGCTCGAGCAGGCGAGCACCCACGTGCACGAGAACCTGCTGCTCCCGCTGCGGAGCGGGCTCCCCGCCCGCTGGCAGCGTTGGGACTGGGCGCGGGACGAACCCGCGGAGTGGACCGGGATCGACCCCGGCCGGCCCCTGATCGTCGAGGGCTGCGGCGCGCTCAGCCGGCAGAACGCGGCGCTCGCCGATCTCACCGTGTGGGTGGAGACCGATGACGTCGAGCGCAAACGGCGCGCCCTGGAGCGTGACGGTGAGCTGTACGCCCGCGAGTGGGACCGATGGGACGCGCAGTGGCGGGCCTTCGTGGCGCGGGAGCGTCCACGGGAGGTCGCGACCATGGTGGTGCCCACCTGAGGTGGGCTGCGCCCAGACGGTTCGAGCCGGGCCCCGCCGCGCTCAGCCGAACCGCGAGTCGATGAACGCCTCGATCACCGGCACCGGATGCGTCAGCCTCCAGAACGGCCCCGGGTCACCGATGCGCCCGTCGAGTTCGAGCAGCACGTTGAGCGGGCCGTCGGGGGTCGTCACGGTGACGCTGCCCACCTGTTCGCCTCGCGACCCGGTGCTCAGGGTCTTGGCGTCGACCTGGTACTCCAGGGGAGTGGTCACCCAGAGCAGCCGGCTCTCGGTGCCCATGGCCACGCCGTTCGCCGACTCACCCCAGTCGGTGGTGTAGGTCACGTAGCTCTGCCCCTCGGTCACCACCGGCGTCGAGCGGATGGTGGTGGCCGCCGTGGACGCCAGCGCGGCCAGATCGGCGTCGAGCGTCTCCCAATCGGGTTCGCGCAGGAATGCTCCCACCAGGGTGACCGACCCGGCGTCGGTGGTGACGTCGAGGGCGAACAGGAAGCACACCCCCGCCTCGTCGGTGTAGCTGCGTGAGAGCCCCGTGTAGCCCTGATCGGTGGCGTACTTCGCCAGGTTCTCGACCGGCCGGTTGCCGTTCACGCGGGCGTCGCTGCTGGCCATGATCTCGGCGATCGCCGGATCGGCCATCGCGAGCGAGGCGATGCGGGCGAGGTCGGACGCCGTGCCCACGTCGCCCTCGGCGAGCCCGTTGGTGTCGACGAGCTGAACGCTGGTGAGGCCCTTCTCGGTGAGCCAGGCCTGCGCGGCCGCGAGGTAGCCGTCGATCGAGCCGAAGGCCCACCTGGCCAGCGCATCCGCGTGGTTGTTGCTGGAGCCGAGCAGCATGGCCTGCAGCATCTCGCGCTGCGACCAGGTCTCGCCGGCGATGAACGAGATGGCGCGGGCCCGCTCGCTGAGGTACTGCACGTACGAGGCGTAGTCCTCCTGGGTGATCGGCACCGATTCGCCCGCGGCGCCGGCCGCGAGCGGCTTCGCGTCGAGCACCACCAGCGCGGTGATGACCTTCGCGGTGCCGCCGATGGGAACGGCCGCCGCCTCGCCGCCCGAGGTGAGCACCGCATCCGACCCCGACGCCATGACGGCGCTCGCGCCCGTCTGCGGCAGCGCAGGGACGGCTGTGGTGGCCGCGTCGGCCGGCGCCTGCACCACCGTGGCGGTGGCCGGCGGCAACGGCCCCACGAGGGTGGCGGGGCCATAGACGCCCACCGCGAGGATGACGAGCGCGCCGATCATGATCACGACGGCGCGGAGCACCTTGCGCCCGGGAGAACCTGCCATGGCTCCAGGCTAGAGGGCACGCCCGACGCCCGCCGTGAACGCCGGCGGCTCGGCGTGCGTCAGCCCCAGCCGAGCTCGTGCAGCTTGGCGTCGTCGATGCCGTAGTAGTGCGCGATCTCGTGCACCAGGGTGATGTGCACCTGGTCGTGCAGCTCGTCGAGGTCGTCGCAGATCGACAGCAGGGGCTCGCGGTACAGGATGATGCGATCGGGCATCTCCCCGAAGCCGTACTGGCCACGCTCGGTCACGGCCACGCCGTCGTACAGGCCGAGCAGATCGAGCGAGCCGTCCTCAGGCCGGTCCTCGATCACGAACACCACGTTGTCGAGACCGTCGAGCATGTCGTCGGGCAGCTCGTCGAGCTCGTCCGACACGAGTGCGTCGAACTCGTCGGCGGTCATCTCGATCATCCGGCTCCCTCGCATCGGCACCAGGCCGCGGATACGACGATGGCCCGGCGTGAACCGGGCCATCGTGGGTGACTCACGTCACCAGTGGGGTGAATAACGGGACTCGAACCCGCGACATCCGGCACCACAAGCCAGCGCTCTACCAACTGAGCTATATCCACCATGGTCACCCTGCGACCGAGATCGCGAGGCAACGGGAATACAGTCTATTACATCTTCGAGGTGAAGTCGCGCACCACGTCCGACGAGATGGTCTTGAGCTCGGCCGACGAGGGTCCGGGCTCCGGGATGAAGACCGCCTTGCGGTAGTACTCCAGCTCACGGATGGACTCGAGGATGTCGGCCAGTGCCCGGTGCCCGCCCGCCTTCTCGGGGGCGTTGAAGTACACCCGAGGGAACCAGCGCCGGGCGAGCTCCTTGATCGAGGACACGTCGATGCTGCGGTAGTGCAGGTGCCCGTCGACCCGCGGCATGAACTTGGCCAGGAACATCCGGTCGGTACCGATGGTGTTTCCCGCGAGAGGGGCCTGCTGCGCCGTGGGCACGTGCTGCAGGATGTACTCCAGCACCTGGTACTCGGCGTCGGCGAGGCTCACGCCGTTCGGGATCTCGTCGGCGAGACCGCTGGATTCGTGCATCGCCGTGACGAAGTCGTTCATGTGGGCGAGCGCGGAGTCGTCGGGCTTGATCACGACGTCGAAACCCGGGTCGACGAGATTGAGGTCGAAGTCGGTGATGACCACGGCGACCTCGACCAGTTCGTCGACCTCGAGGTCGAGCCCCGTCATCTCGCAGTCGATCCAGACGAGACGGTCTGAGGAAGAACTCATGCGAGAAGTCTAGAGGGGCGCTGATCGTAAACTGACGGCGATGATTACGACACTCGCCATCCTGCTGTTCGTCAACGCCGCCTGGAACGCCATCGTGTGGCCGCAGTTCTACAAGCGGGTGAGCCGCGACGAGCGGGCCCGCGACGCGAACGGCAAGCCCACGAGATTCCTCGTCGTGCACGCCGTGCTGATCGGCATCTCGCTCGTGATCGCGGTGATCTCGCTCATCGCGGGGATCGTGGCCCTGGCGGGCGCCTGACCGGCCGTACCGGTTCGCCCGCCAGCGTTCCCCCGGCTCGAACGGTGTGCCCCTGGCTGGATTCGAACCAGCGACAAACGGATTAGAAGGCCGGTGCTCTATCCACTGAGCTACAGGGGCGACCAGAGAATCGTACTCCGTCCGGCTCAGTCCGTCGGGCCCGGGGTGCGGTCGTCGGTGGTGCCGGTGGCCGAGGTCGGGGCGGCGGCTCCCACGGTGGCGGGCTTGCGCGCACCGAGTCCGCGGCTGCCGGTGCCCGAGGCCACCTGCTGCACGATGGGGCGGGGGTCGTGCGTGGGAGCCAGCGGCGCCGACGGCTGGATGGGGGTGGCCTGGGTCGGCACATCCGTGTAGTCAGGGCGAACGGATGCGCCCAGCGGGGTGGCGGGCCGGTTCACCACGGCGGGTCGCTGCGGAGCCTGGGGCTGGGCGGCGTCGGGCCGGGCATACGTCTCGTGGTGCTGCTGCGCCACCCAGGACTCCTGCTGAGCGGCGAGCTCACCCTCCTTCGAGGAGTCGACCGCGGCCCAGCGCTCGAGGTCGGCCTGGAAGAGCTTCTTCTCGCGGCCGGGGCGACGCTGCCAGTCGAGCAGGCGATCGCGGAACTCGATCACGGCCGGCTCGATCTGGTAGCCGAAGGTGGCCGATTCGCGCTTCATCTCGGCGAGGCAGCGGGCCGCCCAGTCGGCCGCGATGTCGGAACCCCTGATGGGCAGCAGGCGCACCTGGATGTCGGCCTGGCCGGTGGCGCGGGTGGAGAGGATCTGCTCCTGCGGCGACAGGGCGTTCCACACGGAGGCCTGCTCGGCCGCGTCGATCAGGGCGGCGATGGCCGACACCTTCTGCTCGCGATCGTGCTTGGCCAGCAGGCGCTTCACCGAGGAGTGCGCGATCCACGCGGCCAGCAGACCGGCCACGATGATGGCCGCGGCGGGCAGCACGAGGCTCGAGACGACGTATTCACCATCGGATGACGCGAGCCATCCGGAGAGTCCATTCCACCATTCCATGAGCCGCACGATACCCCCGGGTCAGCCCTCTGCCGGGGCGACCGGCCGGTGTCGCCCCGATCGCTGCCGAACCGCGATGTCGCGCGTCATCGCAGGCACTCCACCGCGTCCTCGCGGGCCGAGAACTCGCCGATGTCGCCCACCAGGCCCGAGGAGTAGCGGCGCTTGGCGCGATAGAGCACCCCGAACCCGTCGACCGACTCCTCCACGTAGCCGAGCACGGCACCGGATGCGCCCGAGACGCGCCAGTAGCCGTCACGGATGCGGTGGACGACGGGACCCTGGACCGTGGTGCTCTGCGTGGTGGTGGGCATGACCCGACGGTACGGCCGGCCACCGACATCCGTCCCCGCCTGCGAACGTAGAATCCAGGCATGGAAACTTTCGTTCTCGCCGGAGGCTGCTTCTGGTGCCTCGACGCCGTCTACCGCACCCTCGAAGGCGTGCACGACGTGGTGTCGGGCTACACCGGGGGCACCGTTCCGAACCCCACCTACGAGGAGGTCTGCACGGGTACGACCGGTCAGGCCGAGGCCGTCGCGGTCACCTTCGACCCCGCCGTCATCCCGGCCGACATCATCCTCGACGTGTTCTTCACCCTGCACGACCCGCGCCAGCTCAACCGCCAGGGCAACGACGTGGGCACTCAGTACCGCTCCGCCATGTTCTACGACGGCGACGAGCAGAAGCACCTGTTCGAGGCCGCGCTGCAGCGCGCCGACGAGCTGTGGGACGGCGGGGTCGTCACCACGCTCGAGCCGCTGGGCGAGTTCTTCCGCGCCGAGGAGTACCACCAGGACTTCTTCGCCAAGAACCCGGGCCAGGGCTACTGCATGGCCGTCGCCGTGCCGAAGGTCACCAAGGTGCGTAAGGCCTACGCGAAGTACATCAAGGCCGCGTAGCCCGCACTCCTCCTGCACATCCGCCAACGGGCGGGGCCTGTCCACAGAACAGGCCCCGCCCGTTCGTCGTGTGCTCCGGATGCGCAGACTCGGTGCACCGGAACGCCGCCAGTGGCGCTTCGGCTCACCGACCGCTACCGACAGAAGGAGCACGACATGCCCGACCTCATCACCCTCACCGGCGTCGTCGCCACAGAACCGAGGCACATCACCACGAACGCCGGGCTCGAGATCACGAGCTTCCGGCTGGCTTCGAGTCAGCGCAAGTTCGATCGCGAGCAGAAGCGCTGGGTCGAGGCCGACACGAACTGGTACACCGTCACGGCCTTCCGGCAGCTCGCGGCGAACGCCGCGTCGTGCCTCAAGCTCGGTCAGCGGGTGCTGGTCACCGGCCGGCTCCGCATCCGCGACTGGCAGAACAACGACAAGTCCGGCACCACGGTCGAGATCGAGGCAGAGGCCCTCGGGCACGACTTGAGTTGGGGAACGACGGTGTTCGCCCGTTCGGCACCGCCGGCCGGGGCCGGGTCGGGCGACGCGCCCTCGGCCGAAGCATGGCCGGGCGGTTCGACGGAGGCCGCGGGGCCGGTGGCGACCCAGACCGGCGACGCCGACCATGCGGGCGATGTGGGCGACGTGGGCGATGCGGGGGCCCGCCGCGAAGCAGCCGACCTGGTGCCGTTCTGACCGGGGCGGGGCACTCTCCCAGGCGGGGCCGTCGGGCACCGCATAAACTCGTCACGGTTTCACAGGTCGGAGCATGGGGCACCGCGATCGAGAGGACTGTTCGAGCGATGCAGACGAGAAACGGCGAGCCGCGAGGCACACTCCGACAGCTGATCCGGCGGGGCGCGGTGGCTGTGGCGGTGCCGATCGCGCTGGCCGGGCTGCTGACGGCGTGCACGAGCGATCCGGAGCCCACGGCCACGCCGGTGGCGAGCGCGGCTCCCACGAGCGCCGCGCCCACGACACCGGCGGCTGCTCCCACGGGCACGCTGAAACCCGACGGGTCGGCCGCCGACAACAAGGCCTTCTTCGACGAGACGAACCAGGCGCTGATCGCCTCGAACCCGGCCGCCGGGGGAGTCGAGTTCACCAGCAACCTGCGCAGCAAGGGCTTCGACATCGCGGCCATGCAGGTCACGCCCGACATCACCACCGTCGGGGTGGCCGCCGACTCGATCCAGTTCTCGGTGCGCTGGAAAGACGAGTGCCTGATCGGTCAGTACGGTCAGGGCGCGTACACCAGCAGCGTCATGCCGGTGCTGGGCACGGGCGGATGCCTGATCGGCCAGACCCGGACCATAGACTGGTAGGCATGGCCGAATACATTTACTCGATGGTGCGCGCCCGCAAAGCGGTGGGCGACAAGCTGATCCTCGACGACGTCACGATGGCGTTCCTGCCGGGGGCCAAGATCGGGGTGGTCGGTCCGAACGGTGCGGGTAAGTCCACGATCCTCAAGATCATGGCGGGGCTCGACACCCCCTCGAACGGCGAGGCGAAGCTGACCCCCGGGTTCACCGTGGGCATCCTCATGCAGGAGCCAGAGCTCGACGAGTCGAAGACCGTGCTCGAGAACGTGCAGGAGGGCGTCGGCCCCATCAAGGGCAAGATCGACCGCTTCAACGAGATCAGCGCGCTGATGGCCGAGCCCGACGCCGACTTCGACGCTCTGCTGGAGGAGATGGGCACCCTGCAGGAGGCCATCGACGCCGCCGACGCCTGGGATCTCGACTCCCAGCTGGAGCAGGCCATGGACGCCCTGCGCACGCCTCCGGGCGACGCCTCGGTCGCCAACCTCTCCGGTGGTGAGAAGCGCCGGGTCGCGCTCTGCAAGCTGCTGCTGCAGAAGCCCGATCTGCTGCTGCTCGACGAGCCCACCAACCACCTCGACGCCGAGAGCGTGCTCTGGCTCGAGCAGCACCTGTCGCAGTACCACGGCGCCGTGCTCGCCGTCACCCACGACCGATACTTCCTCGACCACGTGGCCGAGTGGATCGCGGAGGTCGACCGCGGTCGCCTCTACCCCTACGAGGGCAACTACTCCACCTACCTCGAGAAGAAGCGCGAGCGCCTCGAGGTGCAGGGCAAGAAAGACGCGAAGCTCGCCAAGCGCCTCGGCGAAGAGCTCGACTGGGTGCGCAGCAACGCCAAGGGCCGTCAGGCGAAGTCGAAGGCCCGTCTGGCCCGGTATGAAGAGATGGTCACCGAGGCCGAGCGCACCCGCAAGCTCGACTTCGAGGAGATCCAGATCCCGGTCGGCCCGCGCCTGGGTGCTCAGGTCATCGAGGCCAAGAAGCTGCACAAGGGCTTCGGCGAGCGGGTGCTCATCGACAACCTGTCCTTCACGCTGCCGCGCAACGGCATCGTCGGTGTGATCGGCCCGAACGGCGTCGGCAAGTCCACGCTGTTCAAGACCATCGTGGGCTTCGAGCCGCTCGACAGCGGTGAGCTCAAGATCGGCGAGACCGTCGACATCTCCTACGTCGACCAGAGCCGTGGCGGAATCGACCCCAACAAGACGCTCTTCGAGGTCGTCAGCGACGGGCTCGACTACATCCAGGTGGGCAAGACCGAGGTGCCCGCGCGCGCCTACGTCTCGACGTTCGGCTTCAAGGGCCCCGACCAGCAGAAGAAGGCCGGCGTGCTCTCGGGTGGTGAGCGCAACCGCCTCAACCTCGCGCTCACCCTGAAGCAGGGCGGCAACCTGCTGCTGCTCGACGAGCCCACCAACGACCTCGACGTCGAGACGCTCTCGAGCCTCGAGAACGCCCTGCTCGAGTTCCCCGGTTGCGCCGTGGTCATCACCCACGACCGATGGTTCCTCGACCGCATCGCCACGCACATCCTCGCCTACGAGGGCACGGCAGACGACCCGGCCAACTGGTACTGGTTCGAGGGCAACTTCGAGGCCTACGAGGAGAACAAGATCGAGCGCCTCGGTGCCGAGGCCGCGAAACCCGGCCGGGCCACGTATCGCAAGCTCACCCGCGACTAGACCCATGCGGCTGCACGTTCCGATCCAGCTGCGCTGGAGCGATCTCGACGCGTACGGGCACGTGAACAACGCCTCGATGCTGAAGATCCTCGAGGAGGCGCGCGTCTTCGCGTTCTGGGTCGACGGCGACCTCGCCGACCCGGAACAGGCACAGTGGTCGACGGCGGTCATCGACGCCGGCCCTGAGGCCGACACCAAGAGCGTGATCTCCCGCCAGGAGATCGAGTACGTCACCTCGATGCCCTACATCCGCCAGCCGATCGACGTCGAGCTCTGGATCGGGCACCTCGGCGGTGCGAGCCTCGACGTGTACTACGAGGTCAAGAGCCCGGTCGGCGTCGAGCCGCGGGTCACCTACGTCAAGGCCTCCACCACGCTGGTGCTCGTCGATGCGGCCACCGATCGGCCGCGGCGGATGCATCCGCACGAGCGCGCCGCGTGGGAGCCGTATCTCGATGCACCGCTGACGTTCCGCCGCCGGGACTGACCGCGGCGCTCTGCGTCGCGGCATCCGGAGCCGACTTCGGCGCCCTGCGCGGTGCCTGCCTCGCTGCCGACTTCGGCGCCTGCGTCAGCGCTTGACGCGGAGCATGCCCTCCTGGGCCACGGAGGCGATCAGGCGACCGGAGAGGTCGTAGATGTGCCCGAGCGCGAGGCCGCGCCCACTGCTCGCGCTCGGCGAGCTCTGCGTGTAGAGCAGCCATTCGTCGGCGCGCGCGAAGCGATGCCACCACATGGCGTGGTCGAGGCTCGCCATCTTGAGGTCGGGCCGGGCCCAGGCCACGTCGTGGCGCCGCATCACCGGTTCGAGGATGGTGTAGTCACTGGCGTACACCAGGGCGGCCCGATGCAGGTCGGGGTCGTCGGGCAGGGTGCCGAGGGCCTTGATCCACACCGCCTGCCTCGGCTCCCGCTCGCCCTCAACCTGGAAGTACAGCGGGCCGGGAACGTGCCGCATGTCGAAAGCGCGTTCCCGCGCCCAGGTGCGGGCCACGGGATGGTCGACCCGCGAGAGCACCTCGGCGGCGCTCGGCAGCTCGTCGGGGCCGGGCAAGTCGGTGGGCATCTCGAGCTGGTGCTCGAGGCCCTCGTCCTCCGACTGGAACGACAGGATGGCCGAGAGGATCGGCACGCCCTTCTGGTAGGCCTGGGCGCGCCGGGTCGAGAACGAGCGGCCGTCATGGATGCGATCGACCGCGAAGGTGATGTCGGCACTGGCGTCGCCCGGCCGCAGGAAGTAGCCGTGCAGTGAGTGCACCGATCGGTCGTCGTCGACCGTGCGGGTGGCCGCCACGAGCGCCTGCGCGAGCACCTGGCCGCCGAAGACACGACCGTTCGGCATCGACTGCGAGGGGCCGGTGAAGATGTCCTCGGTGGTGCGGGCGCCGGTGTCGACGAGGTCGAGGGTGGTGAGGAAGGCGGTCAGCGCGTCAGTCACGATTCTCTCCTGATGGTTCTGCAGGGTGAGGATGCGTGCGCATCCGTCGCTGTGAAGTAGTTTAGACAGCACAGATGGTCCAGTCCTTCACCCTCATCGACGCCGCTTCGCTCGGCGATCTCAAGGTGTACCTCGGGCGCGCCGCCCGGGTCGAGAACGGGTCGACGCGCCTCCTCGGCGGTCTGGGCGTGCTCGCGGCCTACACCGCCACGCTCACGCCGAAGGGCCTGCTCGATCGTGCGCCGACGGTGCTGGGGCTCCGCACTTTCGCTCTGGCCACCCCGGAACCGTTCGACACGGTGGTGTCGATCCGGGCGCTGCTGGACCGGCTGGCTCAGCTGTCGCTTCTCAGCAACTCCGCCGAGGGGCCGCTGGAGATCCCGTTGCCGCCGGGGGAGCAGGGTGTGGCCTGGGCCGGAATCAGCCCGCCGCGCGGCGGCTGGGAGGCGGCCGGCGTGGTCGACTCCGCGGTGATCGAGGAGGCCGCCCGGGCGGGGATCGCCGAGGTCGCCGCCGCGGTCGGCGACAGCACCGGCGAGCAGCTCGTGCACAAGGTGCGGTCCGAGGTGTGGGGCCGCGATCTCGACGTGCTGCCCGACCTCGAACCGCGCATCCCGGCCGGCGCCGCGTTCAGTGCCGTGAGCCTCGGCTTCGTCAAGCCCGGTGACGATGTCTCGGTCTACGCCTCGGGGCCCTGGGTGCGCCTCAGCACCCGCCGCGGCCACGTCCTGGCCCGCCGCTGAAAGCCCCACCCCCACCCCCACCCCCACCCCCACCAAACCCCTCGCCGACCCGTCGCAAAACGCCCTTTGGGGCAGCTGAAAGGGCTGTTTGCGACGGTTCGGCGCACGGTGGCGCGGGGCGCGGGGCGGGAGCGGCCGTCAGAGGGAGGCGGCCGCCGCGCGGCCCGCGGCGCGGCCCGAGAAGAGGCAGCCGCCGAGGAACGTGCCCTCCAGCGCCCGGTACCCGTGCACCCCGCCGCCGCCGAATCCGCTCGCCTCGCCCGCGGCGTAGAGCCCCGGCACCACCTCGCCCGAGGCCGAGAGCACCCGCCCGCCCAGATCGGTCTGGATGCCGCCGAGGCTCTTGCGCGTGAGCACGTGCAGCCGAACGGCGATCAGCGGCCCGGCCGCCGGATCCAGCAGCCGGTGCGGCTTGGCCACCCGGATGAGCTTGTCGCCGAGATACCGCCGCGCGCCGCGCACCGCGGTGATCTGCGCATCCTTCGTGAACGTGTTCGCGATCTCGCGGTCGCGCGCGTGCACCTCACGGGTGATCTGCGCCGCGTCCAGGGGAACAGAGGGCTCGAGCGCCGCCATCCCGTGCACCAGCTCCGGCAGCGACGAGGCCACGACGAAGTCGGAGCCCTTCGCCTTGAAGGCCTCCACCGGCCCCGGTGCACCCGGCCGGATGCGCTGGGCCAGCAACTTCAGGTCACGCCCGGTGAGGTCGGGGTTCTGCTCGCTGCCCGAGAGCGCGAACTCCTTCTCGATGATCGCCTGCGTGAGCACGAACCAGCTGTGCTCGTACCCCGTCGAGAGGATGTGCTCCAGGGTTCCGAGCGTGTCGAACCCCGGGAACAGCGGCACCGGCAGCCGCTTCCCGGTCGCATCGAGCCAGAGCGACGACGGCCCGGGCAGGATCCGGATGCCGTGCAGCGGCCAGACGGGATCGTAGTTCTCGATGCCCTCGGTGTAGTGCCACATGCGGTCGCCGTTCACGAGTCGCGCACCGGCCCGCTCGCTGATGCCGAGCATCCGCCCGTCGACATGTGCGGGCACGCCCGAGAGCATCGACGCCGGGGCCGGGCCGAGTCGCTCGGGCCACTGCTGCCGCACCAGCTCGTGGTTGCCTCCGATACCGCCGCTCGCCACGATCACGGCTCCGGCCGTCAGCTCGAAGGCACCCACCACCTCGCGCGAGCTGGGTTCACCCCGGCCAACCGTGCTCGCGGCCAGTACCGAGCCCCTGGCGCCCGTGACGCGGGTTCCGGATGTCGGTGCCCCCGCGTCATCCGTCGTCACCGACCCCGCGGCCCCCGACGTGACCAGCTCGTCCACCCGGTGCCGGTGCAGGACGCGAGCTCGTCCCTCCGCCACCCCGCGCGCGAAACGCCGGAGGAACGGCTCGAGCACCCCGGGCCCCGTACCCCAGGTGATGTGGAACCGCGGCACCGAGTTGCCGTGCCCGTTCGCGGTGTAGCCGCCGCGTTCGGCCCAGCCCACCACCGGGAAGAACCGCACCCCGAGCGAGTTCAGCCAGGCGCGCTTCTCGCCGGCGGCGAACTGCAGGTACGCCTCGGCCCACTTGCGGCCCCACTCGTCTTCGGGGCGGTCGAAACCGGCCGAGCCGAGCCAGTCCTGCCGGGCGAGCTCGAGGGAGTCGCGCACGCGCATCCGCCGTTGCTCGGGGCTGTCGATGAGGAAGATGCCACCGAACGACCACCACGCCTGCCCGCCGAGGGAGGAGGCGGGCTCCTGCTCCAGCACGGTGACGCGCTTACCCGTCTCGAGCACCTCGCAGGCGGCCACGAGACCGGCCAGACCGGCTCCGATCACGATCACATCGGTGGATTCCACGGGCAACTCCTTCGTCGCGGTGAGATCGGGGCGCAGGCGGCCGGGTGGGCCGACGTCGAGGTGCCCCTAGTCCTCGAACGTATTCACCATGGCATGCGCGGCGCGCTCGAGATAGTCCCAGAGCAGATCGCGGTCGGCCGGGGCGAGGTCGATCGAGTCGACGGCGGCGCGCATGTGCAGCAGCCAGCGGTCGCGGGCGTCGGGGTTGACCTTGAAGGGGTTGTGGCGCATCCGGAGCCGCGGGTGGCCGCGCTCCTCGCTGTAGGTGCCGGGGCCGCCCCAGTACTGCTCGAGGAAGAGGGTGAGCCGGCGCACCGCACCGTCCCAGTCGTCGGCCGGGTACATGGGCTTCAGCACCGGATCGGTCTCGACGCCCTGGTAGAAACGCTCGACGAGGGCGACGAAGGTGTCGTGGCCGCCCACCTGGGCGTAGAACGGGTTCTCGGGCACCTTCGGGGTGAGGTCCAGGGGCTTGGGCGTGAGATCCATGGACTACTCCTGGTTCGAGGGCGGCGTGGGCGGTTCGGATGACGCCGGCGGCGCGGGCCGGTCGGATGAGGCGGGCTGGTCGGATGAGGCGGGCCGGTCGGATGACGCGGGCTTCGGCGGCTTCGTGAACGACAGCGGGTGCTGCGGCTGCTCCTGCGGTGGCACCGTGCCCTGCCTCGGTGCCTTGGCGGCACGGCCGCGCGGCTTCTTGGTGAGCGCCGGCGGATCCTGCGTGGTCACCGGCCTGGTCTTCGGCGGGCGCGCGCCCTGCACGCTCGCCGCCCCCTCGAAGCCGGTGAGCACCACGGTGCTGAGCGAGGGCAGCGTGACACCGATCTCGTCGACGGCGCGTTTGAGCCGCAGGCGCAGCTCGCGGGCCACGTCGTCCTTCGCGGCGGCACGGGTCTTCACCACGATCCGGATGACCAGGTTGTCGGCCGAGATCGACTCCAGTCCCCAGAGCTCGGGCTTCTCCACGATGCGCGACCGCCACTTCGGCTCGGCGGCCATCGCGGTGGCGGTGGACAGCATGAGCTCCTGCACCCGCTCGAGGTCGGTGTCGTACGGGATGGCGAGGTCGATGATCACGCGCGACCAGCCCTGCGACATGTTGCCCACTCGCAGGATCTCGCCGTTGCGGACGAACCAGAGCGTGCCGTTCACGTCGCGCACCTGCGTGATGCGGATGCCGACGCCCTCCACCACACCCGTCGCGGGGCCGAGGTCGACCACGTCACCCACGCCGAGCTGGTCTTCGAACACCATGAACAGGCCGTTCAGCACGTCTTTCACGATGTTCTGCGCGCCGAAGCCGAGGCCGGCGCCGAGGGCGGCGGTCAGCAGCGCGAGAGACCCGAGGATGCTGGAGTCGATCGTCTGCACCACCAGCAGGATCGAGATCACCACCACCGAGACGTTGATGATGTTCTTCAGCACCGAGCCCAGGGTGCGGGTGCGCTGCACCGTTCGCACCGCGGAGAGCGGCGACACCACCAGTGCCTGGGTGTCGGCCACGTTCTGTTTGCGCTTCACCCCGCTGACCACCTGGTCGACGAGTCGCCGCACCGAGGTCAGCAGCACGGCCCGCACGATCACGGCCCCGATGATGATGACGAGCACGCCGATGGGCTTGCTGTAGTCGTGAGTGAAGGACGTGATGTTCGCCCAGATCATGTTCCAGTCCATAGACCTGCGACCTTACCCGTGGCGTCTTGGCGCGACCTCAGTGCGGGGTGGTGGGTCGGCACCACCACCCCGCACGGAGCGCAGCTAGCTCGCGTCGCGCTTCTGCGCCGCGAGCGCGCGGTCGACGCCCGCGAGGTTCTCGATCACGATGCGGCGAAGCGCCGGCGGCTCGCCGTTCTGATCGAGCCAGGCCTGCGTGGCGTCGCGCAGCTCCTGATTGGCGAGCGCAGCCGGGTAGAGACCGTTGATCACCGAGCTGGCGATGGCGTAGCTGCGGGTCTCCCAGAGCCACTGCAGCGACTCGAAGTAGCGCGCCACGAGCGGCTCGAACAGGGCCGGGTCGCTGCCGCGCTGGAAGCCGAGGCCGGTCGCCCGCACGATCGCGTTCGGCGCCGTGTCGACGTCGACGAGCGACGCGAAGGCTGCGGCCTTGCCCTCGACGGTGGGCAGGGCAGCGCGGGCGTGCGCTGCCGACTGCGCGCCCGAGGCCGTGTTGTCGGCCTCCAGCGTCGCGGCGATCTCGTCTTCTCCGGCCTTGCCGCCCGCCACCAGGGCGATCAGCAGCTCCCAGGTGAGGTCGGTGTCGATGTCGAGGCCCTCGAGCACGACGGTGCCGTTCTTGAGGTGGGCCACGTTCTCGAGCTGCTCATCCGTCGACGCGAGAGCGGCGAAGAACTTCACGAACTGGAACTGGGCGTCGGAACCGGGCGCGGCGTCGAGCACGAGCTGCCACAGCGTGGTGGCGGCCTGCTCGATCACGGCGTCACGCGCATCCGGAGCCACGTAGCTCGAGGCGGTGAGCACGAGCTGGCCGAGCACCGTGCGGATGGTGGTGGACTCGGTCTCGGTGGCGATGTTGCCGAGCACCAGGCGCACGAAGTCGCGCGGGCGGGTCTCGGCGTCGCGCGTCGCATCCCACACCGAGCCCCAGACCAGCGAGCGGGCCAGCGGCGACTCGATCTTCGCCAGGTCGTCGAGGGCGGTGTCGAGCGAGTAGCCGTCGAGCCGGATCTTGGCGTAGGCCAGGTCGTCGTCGTTCAGCAGCACGAGCGCCGGGCGTGAGCGGCCCACCAGCTCGGGCACCGGGGTCGACTCGCCGTCGACGTCGAGCTCCACCCGGTAGGTGCGCACGAGCTTCTCGCCCTCGAGCTCGTAGAAGCCGATCGCGAGGCGGTGCGGGCGGATGGTCGGGTAGTCGAGCGTGGCCTCCTGAGCCACCGCGAACGACACGATCTCGTCGTTCTCGTCGTACTCGATCACCGGGCGCAGCGTGTTGACGCCCGCGGTCTCGAGCCACAGCTCCGACCAGCTCGCGAGGTCGCGACCGCTCGTGGCCTCCAGCTCGACCATGAGGTCGTTCAGCTCGGTGTTCGAGAACTGGTGCTTGTTCACGTAGGCGGCGACGCCCTTCATGAACTCGTCCTGGCCCACCCAGGCCACGAGCTGCTTGAGCACCGAGGCGCCCTTGGCGTAGGTGATGCCGTCGAAGTTCACCTGCACGTCTTCGAGGTCGTTGATGCGCGCCACGATCGGGTGGGTGCTCGGCAGCTGATCCTGCCGGTAGGCCCAGCTCTTCTCCATGGCGGCAAAGGTCGTCCAGGCCTCCTTCCACTCCGTGGCCTCGGCGGTGGCGAGGGTCGACATGTACTCGGCGAACGACTCGTTCAGCCACAGGTCGTTCCACCAGCGCATGGTCACGAGGTCGCCGAACCACATGTGGGCCAGCTCGTGCAGGATCGTGACGACCCGGCGCTCACGCACCGCATCCGTCACCTTCGACCGGAACACGTACGTCTCGGTGAACGTCACCGCTCCCGCGTTCTCCATGGCGCCGGCGTTGAACTCGGGCACGAAGAGCTGGTCGTACTTGGCGAAGGGGTAGGGGAAGTCGTACTTCTCCTCGTAGAACGCGAAGCCCTCTCGGGTCTTGGCGAAGATGTAGTCGGCATCCATGTACTGCGCGAGTGAGGCGCGGCTGAAGACGCCGAGCGGGATCTCGCGGCCGTCGGCGCTCGTGAGCGAGGAGCGCTCGACGATGTACGGGCCGGCCACGATGGCGGTGATGTAGCTGGAGATGCGCGGGGTGGGCTCGAACGACCAGGTGGCGCTCTGCCCCTCGACCGCGACGGTCGGCGTCGGCGTGGGGGAGTTCGACACGACCTCCCAGTAGTCGGGCGCCGTGACCGTGAAGCTGAAGGT
Organism: Herbiconiux liangxiaofengii; assembly: GCF_041927335.1. Lineage (NCBI taxonomy): Bacteria > Bacillati > Actinomycetota > Actinomycetes > Micrococcales > Microbacteriaceae > Herbiconiux > Herbiconiux liangxiaofengii. The sequence continues at coordinate 291,692 of NZ_JBHFHD010000006.1, forward strand.
GGCCTTGAGGTCGGGCTGCTCGAACACCGCGAACATGCGGCGCGAGTCGGGCACCTCGAACTGGCTGTAGAGGTACACCTCGTCGTCGACCGGGTCGACGAAGCGATGCAGGCCCTCACCGGTGTTGGTGTAGATCATGTCGGCGTCGACCACGAGCGTGTTCTCGGTCTGCAGCGAGGGCAGCTGGATGCGCACGCCGTCGCTCACCTCGGCCGGGTCGAGCGTCTCGCCGTTGAGCGTCACCGAGTGCACCGTGCGCGTGATGGCGTCGATGAACGTCGAGGCCCCCACCGCCTCGGGGATGGCACTGAAGGTGACGGTGGTGGTGCTGCGGAACGTCTCGGGGCCCGTGGTGAGGTCGAGGACGACGTCGTAGCTCGAGACGCTGATGATGGCAGCGCGCTCGCGCGCTTCTGCGCGGGTGAGGTTTTCTCCAGGCACGTGTCTGCTCTCCTTTTCGATTGCCCGATCAGCCTAATGCGATGATGAGACGGTGACTTCAGAGAAGACGAGCGTTGATTTCTGGTTCGACCCCTCCTGCCCCTGGGCTTGGATGACCTCCCGCTGGGTGGACGAGGTGGCGCTGCACCGCGACCTCGACGTCACCTGGCACATCATGAGCCTCGCGGTGCTCAACGAGAACAACGACGTGTCGGAGGAGTACCGGGCCTTCTTCCCGCGTGCCCTGCGCTACACGCGGCTGGTGACGGCGGCGGGCGAGCTGCACGGCCAGGAGGTGGTGAAGCCGCTGTACGACGCACTCGGCACGCGCATCCACCCCGGCGGTTCGATCGACCCCGACGAGGTGATCCCCGCGGCGCTCGCCGAGGTGGGGCTGCCGGCCTCGCTCGCGGCGTACTCCGAGTCGGACGAGTACGACCCGCAGATGCGGGCCTCGCACTTCGACGGCATCGAGCGGGTGGGCCAGGATGTCGGCACCCCCGTGATCGCGGTGAACGGCGTGGCCTTCTTCGGCCCGGTGATCAGCCCGGCACCCACCGGCGAGATGGCGCTGACGCTCTGGGACGGAGTGGTGGCGGCCGCCTCCTACGACGGCTTCTTCGAACTCAAGCGCTCCCGCACCCGCGGCCCCCAGTTCTAGCCGGATCCACGGCGAGACAGGCGCACGGCGGATGGGTCGCGAAGCCCGAGGGCGCTGCACGGTCGATGGCGAGCTCGTCGACGTGCGGCTGCACCTCCACTCCGGGGGTCTCGACCTGCGCGGCGGGCTGCAGCGCACGTTCGACCGCGCCGCCATCCACGACATCAGCGGCGCCGACGGTGTGCTGCGGTTCCGGGTGGCCGACGAGGTCGTCGAGATCGCGCTCGACGACTCCGCCGAGCGCTGGGCCGTGGCCCTCGCCGCCGCGCCGCCCACTCTGCTGAGCAAGCTGGGTCTCGGGCCCGGCGCGACCGCCTTCGTCATCGGAGAGCTGCCGGAACCCCTGGGGCACGTGATCGCACCCCACGCGACGGATGCGGGGTCGGCGGCCATGATCGTCGTCGCGGTGGCCGACGACGGTGTGCTCCGTTCTCTTCCGGGCCTGCTGGAGCCCCTGCACGCCGGCCGGCCGGTGTGGGTGGTGCACGGGAAGGGCGCGTCACCCGCTCCGGGCGCCACGGCCGTTCGGCAGCTCCTGCGCGAGGCGGGCTACCGCGACACGAAGGTCTGCGCCGTCGCGGACGCCTGGTCGGCGACGCGGTACAGCGCCGTCCCGTAGTTCGAGCCCGCGAACGGATGCGCGTGGCCCGCTGCCAATAAACTGGCCAGCATGCGCATCCACATCGGCACCGATCATGCCGGACTCGAGTTCAGCCGGGTCATCACCGAGCACCTCACCGCCGCCGGACACGAGGTCGTCGACCACGGCCCCGAGAGTTACGACCCCATCGACGACTATCCCTCGTTCTGCATCAACGCGGCCCGCGCGGTGGTGCGCGACCAGCAGGCAGGCATCGAGGCGCTCGGCGTGGTGTTCGGCGGCTCGGGCAACGGCGAGCAGATCGCGGCCAACAAGGTGGCCGGCGTCCGAGCCGCCCTGGCCTGGAACGAGGCGACCGCGAAGCTCGCCCGCCAGCACAACGACGCCAACGTGGTGGCCGTCGGCGCCCGGCAGCACTCGGTCGACGAGGCGATCGCGCTGATCGACTGGTTCATCGCCGAGCCGTTCTCGTTCGAGGAGCGCCACGTGCGCCGCATCGCCCAGCTGGCCGAGTACGAGGCCACCGGTCTCATCGCCGACCGCGTCATCGACGCCTGAGCCGTTCCGTCATGCCCGAGGGTCATTCCGTTCATCGCATCGCGCGGCAGTTCGCCGCGAACTTCGTGGGCCATCGCGTCTGGGCGAGCTCGCCCCAGGGGCGTTTCGCCGAGGGCGCCGCGATCCTCGACGGCCGCACCATGACGGGCGCCCGCGCGGTGGGCAAGCAGATGTTCCTCGAGTTCGACGACGGCGTGTGGCTCCGGGTGCACCTCGGCATCTACGGCGCCTGGGACTTCGCGGGCGAGATCACCACCGACGCCACCATCCGCTCGGCGGCCGGCCGCATGGGGCAGACGAACATGCGCGGCACCGACCTCGAACCGGGCCTCGGCGCCCAGGCCGAGGGCACGATCGACGAGCTCGCGGCGGCGGGGGAGCTGCCGGCGCGCGCCCGCGAAGCCCTGGCCGCTGAAGCCGCCGGGGAGCTCGACGACGCCGACGGCGAGGACTCCGTGCGCTCGATCGGGGCGCCGAGGCGCTCCCGCCTGCGCATGGCCGAGCAGGAGAAGGAGACCGAGGAGGAGGGCGCCTTCCCGCCCGCCCCGGTCGGCGCCGTGCGCGTGCGCCTGCTCACCGAGACGGCCGTCGCCGACCTCCGCGGCCCCACCGCCTGCGAGGTGCTCGACGCGGCCCAGGTCGACCTGGCGATCGCGAAGCTCGGGCCCGATCCGCTGCTCGACGACTCGGCGGAGGCCGAGGAGCGCTTCGTCGCCGCGGTGGCCAAGAAGCCCACGCCGATCGGGCTGCTGCTGATGGATCAGAGTGTGGTGAGCGGCATCGGAAACGTCTACCGCGCCGAGATGCTCTTCCGCGCCCGCCTCAACCCGCACACCCCGGGCAAGAAGGTTCCGGCCGAGACCACGCGAGCCCTCTGGCGCGACTGGGCCTACCTGCTCGACCTCGGCGTGCGCACCGGCCAGATGCTCACGATGGACGGGCTCGACCCGGCCGCCAAGGCGAAGGCCATGGCCAGCCGTGCCGACCGCCACTGGGTCTACAAACGCGAGGGCCTGCCGTGTCGTGTCTGCGGCACCAACATCGTGCTGGAGGAGTTCGGCGGCCGCAAGCTCTACTGGTGCCCGGTCGACCAGGCCTGAATCCAGCCAGAACCTGCCCCGTCACCCGCCGACCGCACCCGAGAAAGGCCCGCCATGCGCCACACCCCGTCGTTCGACCTCACCGATCCGGCCGAGGTCGCCGAGCTGGTGCGCCAGAACCCGTGGGCCACGCTCGTCTCCGCCACGACCGACGGCCTCGTCGCCTCGCACTACCCGGTGCTGGTCGAACCGGATGCCGACGGCGCCCTCACACTGGTCACACACGTCGGCCGGCCCGACGAACGCCTGCACGAGCTCGGCGACCATGAGCTGCTCGTCATCGTGCAGGGCCCCCACGGCTACATCTCGCCCGGCTGGTACGACGAGCACCCGGCCGTGCCGACGTGGAACTTCGTGGTGGCCCATCTCTACGGCCGGCCCGAGATCCTCGACCCGGCCGAGAACCTCCGCGTGCTCGAGCAGCTCGTCGACCACTTCGAGCAGCGCCTGCCCGACCCGCAGACCATGCGCGGCACCCTGGCCAACTCCGCCTACGCCGACCGCATCAGCGCGGGCACCGTCGGCATCCGGATGCGCGTCGACCGGTTCACCGCGAAACGCAAGATGAGCCAGAACAAGCCCGAGAGCACCGTTCGGCGGGTCGTCGACGGTCTCGAGGGCGACGGACCCTACGCCAGCGAGGCGCTCGCGGCCGAGGTGCGGCTGGCCAACCCGGCCGTGTTCGCCCCACCGGCGCAGTCGGTCGACACCGAGCACACGACCGACACCGAGCGCACGACCGACACCGAGGAGGTCTCCGGATGACCGAGGCACTGCTCCTGGCCGGTGGCCGGCTGCCCGGCAGCTCGGCCGAGGGCCGCTTCTCCGACGGTGGCGCCGCCGTCGACGTCGTGGTCATCGACGGCGAGATCGCCGTGATCAGCCCGGCGGGCTCCGGAACCCCGAAAGGCTTCGAGCGGATCGAGCTCGACGGCCGCTGGGTGGTGCCCGGCCTCTGGGACAACCACGTGCACTTCACCCAGTGGGCCGCGGCCTCCCGGCGGCTCGACGTGTCGGCCGGCCGCTCGGCGGCCGAGGTCGCCACGCTGGTGGGTGAGGCCGCCCGACGGCAGGCCACCGGATCGCCCGTCACCGACACGGCGGCCGCCGGCGGCGTGGTGGGCGGCGTCGAGCTCGCCGCCGGGGGAGCAGGCGCCTCCGACGTGCTCGTGGGTGTCGGGTTCCGCGACGGGCTGTGGGCCGATCAGCCCACCGCCGCGCTGCTGGACGCCGTGACCGGCAGCCGCCCCGTGGTGCTCGTCTCGGCCGACCTGCACTGCGTGTGGCTCAACTCGGCGGCGCTCGGCCGCTTCGGCCTCGACGGCGACGCCGCCGGTTCGCCGCGCGGACTGCTGCGCGAAGACGCCGCGTTCGGGGTGCACCGCGCTCTGGCCGACACCCCGGATGCCGCTGCCGACGCCTGGGCGCGGGATGCCGCACGCGCGGCGGCGTCCCGCGGCGTGGTGGGCGTCGTCGACCTTGAGATGGCCTGGAACGCCGAGGTGTGGGCGCGTCGCGTCGCGGCCGGCCACGACGCGCTCCGCGTGGAGTTCGGCGTCTACCCGCACCATCTCGATCGCGCCGTGGCCGAGGGGCTGCACACCGGCGACCCGCTCGCGGGCGGGGGCGGACTGATCACCGTGGGCCCGTTCAAGGTCATCACCGACGGCTCGCTCAACACCCGAACGGCCTTCTGCTACGACGAGTACCCCGGACTCGAGGGCCGCGCCGACGCGCGCGGCCTGCTCACGGTGCCGCCGGCCGAGCTGGTCGAGCTGCTCTCGCGGGCGAAGGCGGCGGGTTTCGGCGCCGCCGTGCACGCCATCGGCGACCACGCGAACAGCCTGGCGCTCGACGCGTTCCGGGCCACCGGCATCCGGGGTTCGCTCGAGCACGCCCAACTCGTGGCGCCGGCCGACCTGCCGCGGTTCGCCGAACTCGGGGTGATCGCCAGCGTGCAGCCCGAGCATGCGATGGACGACCGCGACGTGGCCGACCGCTACTGGGCGGGCCGCACGGGGCAGGCGTTCGCGCTCGGCGGTCTGCTGGCCGCGGGGGCCACGCTGGCCCTCGGTTCGGATGCGCCGGTGGCGCCGCTGGACCCGTGGGTGGCGATGGCGGCCGCGGTGGGGCGCGCCCGCGACGGCCGGGAGCCGTGGCACCCCGAGCAGCGCATCCCCGCGCCCGCCGCGCTGGCGGCCTCGACCCGGGGACGCAGCTCGGTGCGCACGGGCGACGTGGCCGACCTCGCGGTGGTGGAGCACGACCCGTTCACGGCGAGCCCTGAGGCGCTGCGGGCGATGCCGGTCGCGCTGACGCTCCTCGCGGGGCGCGCCACCCACCGCGCCCTCTGACCCTTAAACACCAGATCCGTCACTTTCCGCCCCAAAAACCAGGTTATGGGGCGAAAAGTGACGGATCTGGTGGGATGCGTCGGGGCGCGGGTTACTCGGAGATGTGAGCGAAGAGGAACCAGCGGTCCTTGTCGAGGCCGCGGGCGATCTCGATCGCCACGTCCTGCGAAGAGGCGTCGATCTCGCCGAGCTCCTTGACCGCCTTGTTCACGACGCCGAGGGCCACGTCGATCTGGCCGATGATGGCCTGGATCATCGTGTCGGACTTCTGGAAACCGGCCGGCATCGCCACGGTGCCGGTCTTCTCGGCCACGGTCTGGATGCGGGCGTCGATCGGCAGCCCCAGGGCCACGACGCGCTCGGCGGCGGTGTCGGCGTACTCCTGAGCGTGGTCGACCACGGTGTCCAGCAGCTCGTGCACGCCGATGAAGTTCGAACCGCGCACGTGCCAGTGCGCCTGCTTGCCGTTCACCGCGAGAGCCTGCAGCTCGATCACGACGGGGCTCAGGAACTGGGCGGCAGCCGCGACCACATCGGGGCTCGTGGTGCTGGTGGGGGTGGTGATGATCTCGCTCATGGGGGTGTCCTTCCGTTCCCTGTGCCTCTAAATTACTCAGCTCAGAGTCCGGCGCAAGCAAGCTGAGGCTGCACTCACGAAGGTGAGGCGACCCTTCTAAAGGCCCGGTGACGTCGGGAAAGGACGACGGATGTAGGCGTTCGAGGCAGGCAGGTACATGGTGACGATGGCCACCACCGCCACCAGGGCGTGCGCGAGGGCCACTGCCGGATTGCCCTGATACTCCAGCACGACGCCCGCCAGTCCAAGCACGCCCAGGATGGTGAGCGCGTTCCGCGCCCACGGCTTGCCGCGCAGGAGCTTCGCGGCGCACACGATGCGGAACACCGCGAGGGCGACGATCGCGATGCCCGCCACGATCAGCAGCACCACCATCAGCGTCGCCTCGGCGTCCTCGGTGCCCACCACCAGGCCCACGAGCCCGCCCGCGCCGGCCACGAGCAGTCCGCCGATGATGGCGAACACGCCCTCGGCCAGCCAGAGCACGAACGAGAGCTTGATCTCCCAGGGCGCCGCCTCCAAGGGGGTCTCCCCGGTGAACTCGGGGCCGGAGAGTTCGGCGTCTGACATGGCAGCCTGCTTTCGGTCGACGGGATGCGGCATCCGTCGCCGTGCCCCCACCGAGGACACTAGCGTGCCGGCCGTGCCGCGGTGAGGCCCCGAAGGTGGGGGTCGGGCCGCTCGGAAAGGCCCGACGGCGCGCTCAGGCGGGCTCGTCCCACTCGGTCTCAGGGGTCGCGCAAGTGCCCCGGAACACGTACTGCGAGGGCAGCTTGCGCTCGTGGCTCGACCAGTCGATGGCGGGCCGCTGCTGGTCGGCGGGCAGATAGCCCAGCCGGTACACGGCCATCAGCTCGAGATCGTCGGGCACCTCGAGCAGCTGCTCGATCAGCGCCCACTTGCCAGGCACCTCCATCGGGAACGACACGAACTGGATGCCCATTCCGAGCTCGACGGTGGTGAGCCACACGTTCTCCATCGCGGCGCCCATGCTGAACACGGAGTAGAAGGAGCTCAGCTCGCCCGGCCGGTACTCTGCCCGGTCGAGCATCACGCCGATCAGCAGCGGCGACCCGGCCACGAGCTTGCGGTTCTCCTCGCCGAGGGTCTGCGGCACGTGCAGCGAGTTCATCAGCTTCTGCCCGCGGGGAATGAACACCTGCTTGGTGAAGGGGCGCAGCAGCGCCGGCAGCTTGTCGAAGAGCATGCCGCTGCGCTTCTCGGCCATCTCGGCGGCGCTGAAGCGGAAGTAGGGCTTGTAGCGCTCGAAGAACGTGCCGTTCGACATGGCCTCGGTCATGCTCTCGCCGCTGATCCGGGCGATGGCCTCGATGGTGTCGCGCTCGTCGACGAGCACGAACCGCCAGGGCTGGCTGTTCAACTGCGACGGGGCGCGGGCCGCCACCTCCATCAGCAGTCGCTGGTGCTCCCGGCTCACCGGGTCGGGGCGGAACGGGCCGTTGGTGGTCTTGCGGCGCCGCACGACATCGAGGAACTCCACGAGCGTTCTTACCTCCGAGAGAGAATCAGGCCGGCCACGAAGAACGGCGCGGCCGAGAGGGCGACGAGCGGATGCCGCGCAGTACGCGCACTCACCCGCGGGATGACGACGAGCGGCACGGCCGCAGGTGCCAGGGCGAGCGCGGCCCGGAGGCTGCCGCGCCCCGCGGGCAGCAGCGTCGACCCGGCCGCCGCACCCGCCAGCACGCAGGTGACGATGTACAGCGCATGATGCACCCACCGGATGCGCCGGGTGTCGACGAGGCCGACCGCCACCGACGCACCGAGAGCGCAGTTGGCGGTGTAGCTCGCCGTGGCCGCGACGAACAGCGGCTGTGGTCTCATGCCGTCAGACTACGCGGACTGCCGTTTCGAAGCATGGGAGCGAGGGCGTCGGTGGGAGACTGAGGGCGATGCCGCCCACTCCGCCTCTGCCGCCCCTGCCTCCGTCGTTCGGATCGTCTGACGACGACGGTCAGGAGCGCACGCCGTCGGGCGGCGCGGAGGCGGCATCGGGGCCCGTGGTTCCTGGGCTCCCGCCCGTGCCCGACCTCGGCGCCACCTCGCCTGATCGGCCGGCGGTGTCGAACCCGGAGCCTGGGGCCGATGGCCCGACGGCACGTCCGCGGCGGGCCGAGACGTCTCCGGCAGCACCAGCTGCTCCCGCGGTGCCGCCGCGTGTCGGGCCGAGCGTCCAGCGGCCGGAGCCGACGGCACCGACAATCCCGCCGACCATCCCTCAGGCCGTTCTGTGGCCGCCCGGCGGCGGTGCGGCCGGGGGCGGGGCTGCGCCCGGGGCCGACGGGAACCGGTGGCGGATCACCCGGCCCGGAAACCTCGCGCCGGGAACGAAGCCCTCGTCGCAGCGCTCGCGGGGCGCCCGCGGTGCCCGCGCATCCGTCGGACCGGTTCGGCCGACCGGCACGGCTGAGGGCGGCGGGCGGCAGAAGCGCCTCTCGGTGCTCGCTGTCGCCGCCGGTGTGGTCGCGGTGCTGGTGGTGCTCGGAGTGGGGGCCGTGGTGGGCGCCGGGCTGATCGGTGCGGCTACCTCCGCCGGCGGGCCGTTCGGGCCCGTGGCACCGGCCGCCACCGCGAGCGCCGAACCCGACAGCGAGCTGGTGCCCGCCGTGTACGGGCAGACCGTCACGTACGACGACGGCCTGCAGATCTCGGTCAGCGAGCCGCAGTCGTTCTCGCCGTCGCCGGCTGCATCCGGAGCCGACCAGGCCGCGAACGTGGCCGTGACGGTCACGGTGTACAACGGGCGCGATGCCGCCTTCGACCCGGTCGCCTTCACCTCGGTGGTCTCGGCGGGCGTCAACGGCAGCCCGATCGTCGACTCGAACAACGGGATGACCGGGCTGCCGCCGACCACGAGCATCGGCGTGGGCGAGACGTTCACCTACGTGGAGGCGTACTCGGTGGCCGATGCGGATGACGTGGCCTACGTGGTGACGCCGTCGCCGGAGTACTTCCCGGCGCGCTTCAGCCGCTGACGCTGCCCGCTCAGATCGCGGCGGCCTCCTCGCGCACCGACGCGAGCAGCTCCACCGCCTTGAGCGGCTCCGGCCCGCCCGGCATGAGGTAGATCACCGAGAAGCCGAGCTCGCGCGCCTGGCCGAGCAGGCCGAGCAGCTCGTCGCGGCTGGTGTCGGGGCCGAAGGCGCTGATGGTGGTCTTCTCGATGCGGTCGTAGTCGCGGCCGAGGTCGTCGCAGTGCCGACGCAGCACGTCGAGCTTGTGGGCGGCCTCGGGCGTGAAGAAGATGTTGCAGGCGTCGGCGTACTGCGCCACGAGCCGCAGCGTCTTGCGCTCGCCGGAGCCGCCGATCATGAGGTACGGATGCGGGGTGCTGATGGCCTGCGGCTCGCTCAGCGTGCGCCCGAGCCGGTAGTGCTCGCCCTCGAACGGGCCGTCGTCGGGGCTCCACATCTGCAGGCAGATGCGGATGGCCTCCTCGAGCCGCTCGAAGCGCTCCTTCGTGGGCGGGAAGTCGAGGCCGAGGCCGGCGGCCTCCTCCTCGTTCCAGGCGGCGCCGATGCCGAGGCCTGCACGGCCACCGCTGAGCACGTCGAGGGTGGAGATCTGCTTGGCGAGCAGGCCCGGGGCGCGGTAGACCACGCCGGTCACGAGGCAGTGCAGCAGTACCTTCTCGGTGTGCGCGGCCAGGAAGCCGAGGGTCGTGTAGGCCTCGAGCATGGCGTTGTCGACGGGGCCGACACCCGCGATCTGCCAGAGGTGATCCATCACGGTCAGCCGGGCGACCCCGGCGGCCTCGGCGTCGCGGGCGACCCGCGCCAGCGTGGGGGCGAGAGCGGATGTGCCGCCCTCGAAGGTCAGATTCGCGAGGTGCAGCCCGAGTTCCATGGCGGCGACTCTACGCCCCCCACCCGACGCGGGAGTATGCGAACCGATGAATACAGAGGGGATGACGGGAATCGAACCCGCGTGATCAGTTTGGAAGACTGAGGCTCTACCATTGAGCTACATCCCCGCACCCGCCTGCGAGAGCCGGGCACCCGGTACATCGTAGTACAGCTGACGAAGGGCTGTGTGACCGGCTCGGGCTGTGCATTAGACTTGCCGAGGCCATTTCGCCGCCGGGGCGTAGCTCAGCTTGGCTAGAGCGCCCGCTTTGGGAGCGGGAGGTCGCAGGTTCGAATCCTGTCGCCCCGACAGTTCGCCGAACCTCTCAAGACACCAGGAGACACCCAACGTGAAGACCACGGTCGAAAAGCTCAGCCCTACGCGTGTGAAGATCGCGATCTTCGTCACCCCCGAAGAGCTGAAGCCCAGCATTGATCACGCTTACACGCACATCGCCGAGCAGGTCAACATCCCCGGCTTCCGCAAGGGCAAGGTTCCGCCGCCCATCATCAACCAGCGCGTCGGCAAAGAGGCCGTTCTCGAGCACGCCGTGAACGAGGGTCTCGACCGCTTCTACCGCGACGCCGTCACCGAGAACGAGCTGCGCCCCCTGGGCCGTCCCCAGGCCGACATCGTCGAGTGGCCCAAGGCCGAGGACTTCTCCGGAGACCTCGAGCTCGCCATCGAGGTCGACGTGCGCCCCGAGATCGACCTGCCCGACTACGAGGGCTTCGAGGTCGCCGTCGAGCCCGCCGTCGTCGAAGACTCCGACGTCGAGGAGGAGCTCGAGCGCCTGCGCAGCCGCTTCGGCACCCTCGTCACCGTCGACCGCCCGGCCAAGACGGGCGACTTCGCCCAGCTCGACCTCGTGGCCACGGTCGACGACGTCGAGGTCGACACCGCCTCCGGCATCTCCTACGAGATCGGCTCCGGCGAGCTGCTCGAGGGCATCGACGAGGCCCTCGACACCCTCACCGCCGGTGAGACCACCACGTTCGAAGCTCCGCTGCTCGGCGGCGAGTACGCCGGCCGCGACGCTCTCGTCACCGTCACGCTCAACTCCGTCAAGGAGCGCGAGCTGCCCGAGGCCGACGACGAGTTCGCCCAGATCGCCAGCGAGTTCGACACCCTCGACGAGCTGAAGAAGAGCCTCAAGGAGCAGGTCGAGAAGCAGAAGGCGTTCGGCCAGGCTTCCGAGGCCCGCACCAAGATCGTCGAGAGCCTGCTCGAGAAGGTGGAGATCCCGGTTCCCCCGGCACTCATCGAAGACGAGGTGCAGCGTCACCTCGAGAGCGAGAACCGACTCGAAGACGACGAGCACCGCGCCGAGGTCACCGCCTCGAGCGAGAACACCTTCAAGACGCAGATCCTCCTCGACGCGGTCGTCGACCGCGAAGAGGTCAAGGTCTCGCAGGACGAGCTCACCCAGTACCTGGTGCAGTCCTCCGCCCAGTACGGCATGGAGCCGAACGAGTTCGTCAAGATCCTCTCCGAGTCGAACCAGATCCCCGCGATGGTGGCCGAGGTCGCCCGCAACAAGGCCCTCGCCATCGTGCTGTCGAAGGCCAAGGTCGTCGACACCGACGGCAAGGCCGTCGACATCTCGGAGTTCACCACCCTGGCCGATGACGACGCCGACGCCGCCAACCTGGTGGGCGCCGCCGACGAGCACGCCGGTCACGACCACGAGGGTCACTCGCACTAGTCGACCCCGTTCACGAAGGGCCCGCATCCTGCACCGGATGCGGGCCCTTCGTCGTCCGCAGGTCTGCCGACGGCGAACACGGGAGCCGAGCCGCGTCGCACCCGATAGATTCAAACCACTGCAAGTGAATTGGAGCGACACACATGGCCGAAACGGCTTTTCCCACCAGCGTCTTCGACCGACTGCTGAAGGATCGCATCATCTGGCTCGGGTCCGAGGTTCGCGACGACAACGCGAACGAGATCTGTGCCAAGATCCTGCTTCTCGCGGCTGAAGACCCCAAGCGCGACATCTACCTCTACATCAACTCACCCGGTGGCTCCATCACGGCCGGAATGGCGATCTACGACACGATGAAGTTCGTTCCGAACGACATCGTCACCGTGGGCATCGGAATGGCGGCCTCGATGGGCCAGTTCCTGCTCACCAGCGGCACCAAGGGCAAGCGGTACATCACCCCCAACGCCCGCGTACTGCTGCACCAGCCGCACGGTGGCTTCGGCGGCACCGCCTCCGACATCCAGACGCAGGCGCAGCTCATCCTGAGCATGAAGCACCGCCTCGCCGAGATCACCGCCTCGCAGACGGGCAAGACCGTCGAGCAGGTCAATGAAGACGGTGACCGCGACCGCTGGTTCAGCGCGCAGGAAGCCCTCGAGTACGGCTTCGTCGACCACGTGCGCGAGTTCGCCACCGACGTCGCCGGCGGCGGCGGCACCATCGACGCCCCCTCGGCCCTCTAGCCGCACCCGCATTTCGAGAGACACAAGGTAAAGAGAGAACCATGGAAACCCCCACTTTCGGTGCGAGTGCCTACCGCAACGGCACGATGCCGACGGATCGCTACATCCTGCCCAGCTTCGAGGAGCGCACGGCCTACGGCTTCAAGCGCCAAGACCCCTACGCCAAGCTCTTCGAAGACCGCATCATCTTCCTCGGTGTGCAGATCGACGACGCGTCGGCCGACGACATCATGGCCCAGCTTCTGGTGCTCGAGTCGCAGGACCCGGATCGCGACATCGAGATGTACATCAACTCGCCCGGTGGCTCGTTCACGGCGATGACGGCCATCTACGACACGATGCAGTACGTGCGTCCGCAGATCCAGACCGTGTGCCTCGGCCAGGCGGCCTCCGCCGCGGCCGTGCTGCTCGCGGCCGGCTCGCCCGGCAAGCGTCTGGCGCTGCCGAACGCGCGTATCCTGATCCACCAGCCGGCCACCGGTCAGGGCGGCGGCCAGGCCTCCGACATCGAGATCCAGGCTCGCGAGATCCTGCGCATGCGCGAGTGGCTCGAGGGCACGCTCTCGCACCACTCGAACCGTTCGGTCGAGCAGGTCAACAAGGACATCGACCGCGACAAGATCCTGTCGTCGGCCGAGGCCCTCGAGTACGGTCTGATCGACCAGGTGCTCAGCTCGCGCAAGAACGTGCCGGCGCTGGTCAGCTGACCTCCGTCACGGCATGACGCCTCCAGCCCCGTCCGACGACGACTGGCTGAACGACAGCCGGGCCATCCGCAGAGTCTCCTTCTTCGCGGATGCCCCGGCTGTCTCCGGTTCCTGGCCCATGACGGTGCCGGCGGTCGCGAGCCTCCGCGACGGATTCGAGCTGCCGCCGGGCGTCACCTTCCTGGTCGGCGAGAACGGCAGCGGCAAGTCCACGGTGCTCGAGGGCATCGCCGAGGCCTTCGGGTTTCCCGCCGAGGGCGGCAGCCGGCACGGCGGCGGCAGCACCCGGCGCAGCGAGTCCCCGCTGGGGGAGTGGCTGAAGCTCGAGCGCGGGGTCGTGTCACCGAAGTGGGGGTTCTTCCTCCGGGCCGAGACGATGCACGGGTACTTCAGCTACCTCGACGGGCTCGACGGGTCTCCGGATGCCGACCTGCACGAGATGAGTCACGGCGAGTCGTTCCTCGCCCTGCTCGAGCGCAAGATCGACAGCCCGGGCTTCTTCTGCCTCGACGAGCCCGAGGCGGCGCTGTCGTTCCAGTCGACGCTGCGTTATCTCGCTCAGCTCGACTCGCTGGCGAAGGCGGGTGCGCAGATCGTGTGCGCCACGCACTCGCCGGTGCTGGCCTCGCTGCCCGGTGCGACCATCCTGGAATTCGGGGACTGGGGCATCCGGAACAGCGCGTGGGACGACCTCGAGCTGGTGACGCACTGGCGGAACTACCTCGACGCCCCGGGCCGCTACCTGCGGCATCTGCTGGACTGAGGCCACAACATCACGAATGCGGGTCGGTGTCGTGGCATGACGGGGGTTCGGGTTAGGCTCGACGGACTACAGCTTGAGGAGAGTGGGCATGGCACGCATAGGGGAGAGCGCCGACCTGCTGAAGTGCTCGTTCTGCGGAAAGAGCCAGAAGCAGGTCCAGCAGCTCATCGCCGGTCCCGGCGTCTACATCTGCGACGAGTGCGTGGAGCTCTGCAACGAGATCATCGAGGAGCGGCTCTCCGAGGCCAGCGAAGAAGCGGCCGGCGAGTTCGAGCTGCCCAAGCCCAAAGAGATCTTCAGCTTCCTCGAGGAGTACGTCATCGGGCAGGAGGCGGCCAAGCGTGCGCTCTCGGTCGCGGTGTACAACCACTACAAGCGCACGAAGGCCCGCACCGCGATCGTCTCGGCCGAGGCCCAGGCCAACGAGGTCGAGATCGCCAAGAGCAACATCCTGCTGATCGGCCCCACGGGGTGCGGCAAGACCTATCTGGCCCAGACGCTGGCGAAGCGGCTCAACGTGCCGTTCGCGGTGGCGGATGCGACGGCTCTCACCGAGGCCGGCTACGTCGGCGAAGACGTCGAGAACATCCTGCTGAAGCTCATCCAGGCCGCCGACTACGACGTCAAGCGTGCGGAGACGGGCATCATCTACATCGACGAGGTCGACAAGATCGCCCGCAAGGCCGAGAACCCCTCCATCACCCGCGACGTGTCGGGCGAGGGCGTGCAGCAGGCTCTGCTCAAGATCCTCGAGGGCACGGTGGCGAGCGTTCCGCCGCAGGGTGGGCGCAAGCATCCGCACCAGGAGTTCATCCAGATCGACACCACGAACGTGCTCTTCATCGTGGCGGGCGCGTTCGCCGGCCTCGAGGAGATCATCTCGCAGCGGGCCGGTCGCCGGGGCATCGGGTTCAACTCGCCGCTCTACAGCAAGAAGGCCGAAGCCAACCTGTTCGGCGAGGTGCTGCCCGAAGACCTGCACAAGTTCGGGCTCATCCCCGAGTTCATCGGCCGTCTCCCCGTCGTCACCACTGTGACGCCGCTCGACCAGGCCGCGCTCATGCAGATCCTCACCGAACCGCGCAACGCGCTCGTGCGTCAGTACCAGCGCATGTTCGAGCTCGACGGTGTCGATCTCGAGTTCGACACCGACGCGCTCGAGGCCATCGCCGACCTCGCCGTGCTGCGGCAGACCGGTGCGCGCGGGCTCCGGGCCATCCTCGAAGAGGTGCTCGGCCCCATCATGTTCGAGGTGCCATCGACCGACGAGGTAGCGCGCGTCATCGTCACGAGAGAGACGGTGCTCGAGAACGCGGCGCCCACCATCGTGGCTCGCAAGCCCCGCCGCGAAGAGAAGTCGGCCTAACCCCCGCTCGACCCGTCGCAGAACGCCCTCTCAGCGCCGCTGGAGGGCGTTTTGCGACGGCTCGACCCCACCCCCGCTGAGTTGCGGGGCGGGTCAGGAGCGGAAGAGGCCGCTGTAGGCGTTGAGGGCGAGCTGGCCGCCCAGGTGGGCGTAGAGCACCGTGCTGTCGGCCGGGATGTCGCGGCTCGTCACGAGGTCGATCAGCCCTGCGAGCGACTTGCCCTCGTACACCGGGTCGGTGATCATGGCCTCGAGTTCGGCCCCCAGCCGGATGGCGTCGAGAGTGGATTCGACCGGGATGCCGTAGAGGTCTCCGGCCCAGCCGTCGAGCACCTCGATCTCGTCGTCGCGCAGCTCGCGGCCGAGCTCGATCAGCTCGGCGGTGTGGCGGGCGATGCGCGAGACCTGGTCGCGGGTCTTCTCGAGCGTCGCCGAGGCGTCGATGCCGATCACCCGGCGTGGCTTGTCCTGCCCGGCGAAGCCCGCGATCATGCCCGCGTGGGTGGATCCGGTGACCGTGCACACCACGATGGTGTCGAAGAACACGCCGAGCTCGCGCTCCTGCTGCTCGACCTCGTAGGCCCAGTTGGCGAAGCCGAGCCCCCCGAGGTGGTGCTCCGACGCGCCCGCCGGGATGGGATAGGGCTTGCCGCCGGCGGCCACGACCTCGTCGATGGCCTGCTGCCAGCTCGAACGGATGCCGATGTCGAACCCGGCGGAATCGAGCGTCACGGTGGCACCCATGATGCGCGAGAGCTGGATGTTGCCCACCCGGTCGGTGAGCGGGTCGGGCCAGTCGACCCAGTTCTCCTGAACCAGGCGGGCCTTCAGCCCCAGCTTGGCAGCCACGGCCGCGACCTGGCGGGTGTGGTTCGACTGGTAACCACCGATCGAGACGAGCGTGTCCGCTCCCTGGGCCAGCGCATCCGGAACCAGGTATTCGAGCTTGCGCACCTTGTTCCCGCCGAAGGCGAGCCCGCTGGAGACGTCTTCGCGCTTCGCCCACACCTGGGCTCCGCCGAGATGCTGCGTCAGCCGGGGCAGGTGGTGCACGGGGCTTGGCCCGAAGGTAAGCGGGTAGCGGGCGAAGTCGGAGAGAGCCATGGGTGTCCTTCGAGTCGGGATGCGCGTGTACTGCATGCAATATATCGCACGTTCTCCTAGGATGACAGGGTGCCCGTTCCTTCCGCCGACGCCGTGCGCGCCCGCACCCTTCTCCGCGATGACGTGTACGTCACCCTCCGTGACGCGATCGTCGACGGAACGCTGCAACCGGGGGAGCGCCTTCGCGACCCCGAGCTGGAGCGGTGGCTGGGGGTGAGCCGCACCCCGATTCGCGAGGCGCTGCTGCGACTGGAGCGCTCCGGTCTGGTGATCGCGCGCCCCGGGCGGGCCACGACCGTCGCACCGGCCGAGGGTCCAGAGGTGCAGAACGCTCAGCAGGTGGCGGCGGCGCTGCACGAGTTGGCCGCCCGGCTCGCCGTGCCGCAGCTGGTGCCCGCGGAACTCGACGCGATCCGGGGTGCGAACGACGACTTCCGGTTGGCCCTCGATGCAGTCGACGTCGATGCGGCGCTGGAAGCCGACGACCGTTTCCACGGCGTGTTCGTGGCGGCCAGCGGCAACGCCATGATCGCTGAGGTGCTCGAGGGCGCGACGGCCGTGCTCCGACGGGTGGAGCGCATCCGGTTCTCGTCGCTCGACGGTCGCGACTCGGTGCGGCAGCACGAGGGCATCATCGAGGCGGCTCGCGCAGGCGACGCCAAGGCCGCAGCGCTCCGCACCCGCGAGAACTGGATGTCGCTACCCCTCTGAGGTGCCCGCCGAGTTGCGCCGAACAACCCCTTCGCAGCACGCGAGAGGGCGATTCGGCGCAACTCGACGAACAGCGAGCGCGGGGGCTACTCGGGGGCGGTGACCAGGGCCGTGTCGGTGTCGGCGTCGTACTCGATGGTGGTGTCGTCGTCGAGGGTGACGACGGGTTTGCCCTCGAGCCAGGTGAGCGTCCAGCTCCAGTCCTTCGCATCGACGCCCTGCTCGGCGAGCTCGCCCTCCACCTCGAACACGGCGTCGATGACGGTCTGGGGAAGGCGTGAGGGCGGTTCGTCGCCCACCAGCCAGCGTGTTCCGAGCTGCATCAGAGAGCCTTGTCGTAGGTGACCCAGCGGGTCTTCTCGGCGACCGTGTCGTAGAGCGCGCGGGCGGCGTCGTTGTCCTTCGCCGTGATCCAGCGCACGATGCTCGCGCCGCGTCGGCGGCCGATGTCGGAGACGCCCTCGATCAGCGCCGTCGCGATGCCCTGCTTGCGGTGCTCGGGCAGCACGAACAGGTCGTCGATATAGAGGCCGCGGCTGCCGTCGAGCGGGCGGGCGAAAGCACGGAAGTGCGCGAGGCCCACCACCGAGCCCTCGGCGTCGGTGGCGACGAGGCACTCCAGCTCGTTGGCGTCGTCGATGATCCAGCTCCAGACGAGAACGGCCTTCTCATCGTGCAGCGGCTTCTCGTAGAACTCGCCGTAGCCGGTGTACACGGCGTGCCAGGCGAAGAACTCGTTCTGGGCGACCGGGCGCACCTGCACGGCGGTGGTGGGTTCGGTCATCGTCGGCTCCTGGCTCATGCGGTGCCCTCGGTCTTGTCCTCGGGCGCTAGAACTATATCTCCGACGGTCAGCTCCTCGGCGGAGGCATAGCCGAGTTGCGCAATCCGGCCGAGCGCCTTCAGGTCGCCCTCGGCGAGCTTCAGCACGGCCACTTCGGCGTCGGGCCCGGCGATGACGGCGGAGGCGACCGGTGTCTTCTGCGAGGCCTTGGCATCGGTCTTCGCCCGGCGGATAGAGACGATGGCCCGCGAGGCGAGGCCGAGCAGCGCCGCGCCGTCGGACTCCTGCAGCGTGGCGGTGACGCCCTCGGGGAGTGCCTCGAGAACCGACGTGGGCCATCCGCTGGTGTGCACGGAGCCCTCGTGGGTCCACGACCACACCTCTTCGGTCGCGAAGGGCAGGTACGGCGCGAACAGGCGCAGCAGCACGTCGATGGCGGTCTGCAGTGCGAGCACGGCCGAGGCCTTGCCGGCCTCGTCGGAGTCGTCGCGGTAGGCGCGCTCCTTCACCAGCTCGAGGTAGTCGTCGCAGAACGTCCAGAAGAACGTCTCGGTCATCTCGAGGGCGCGGGCGTGGTCGTAGCGCTCGAGCGCGGCGGTGGCCGTGCGCACGACCTCGTCGAGGCCGGCCAGCATGCTGAGGTCGAGCGGCTCCGTGACACTCGAATGGCCGGCCGGCAGCGTGAAGCCGTGCACGAACTTGGCCGCGTTCAAGATCTTGATGGCGAGGCGCCGGCCGATCTTGATCTGGGTGGGGTTCTTCTCGTCGAACGCCGCGTCGGTGCCCAGGCGCGAGGAGGCGGCCCAGTAGCGCACCGCATCCGACCCGTGCGTCTTCAGGATGTCGGCGGGCGTCACCACGTTGCCCTTCGACTTCGACATCTTCTTGCGGTCGGGGTCGACGATGAAGCCCGAGATGGCAGCGTTCTGCCAGGGCTTCTGCCCCTCTTCCAGCGTGGCGCGCAGCATCGTGGAGAAGAGCCAGGTGCGGATGATGTCCTGCCCCTGAGGCCGCAGGTCGTACGGGAAGACGAGCTTCCACAGCTCCTCGTCGCGCTCCCAGCCGCCCGCGAGCTGCGGGGTGAGGGAGGAGGTCGCCCAGGTGTCCATCACGTCGACCTCGCCCTGGAAGCCGCCGGGCACGCCGCGCTGGTCTTCGGAGTAGCCGGGTGCCGCATCCGACGACGGGTCGACGGGCAGCAGGTCGGGGGTGGCCACGATGGGCTGGTCGAACACGGGGTTGCCGTCGCCGTCGAGCGGGTACCAGACGGGCAGTGGAACGCCGAAGAAGCGCTGACGCGAGATGAGCCAGTCGCCGGTGAGGCCGCCCACCCAGTTGTCGTAGCGCACCTTCATGAAGTCGGGGTGCCAGTCGAGCTCGGCGCCGAGCTCGAGCAGACGGGCACGCAGCTTTTCGTCGCGGGCTCCGTTGGCCACGTACCACTGCCGGGTCGACACGATCTCGAGCGGCCGGTCGCCCTTCTCGAAGAACTTCACCGGGTGGGTGATGGGTTTGGGCTCGCCGATCAGCTCCCCGGTGCCGCGCAGCAGCTCCACCACGGCCTGCTTGGCCGAGAACACCGTCTTGCCGGCCAGCTGCGCATACGCGGCGCGGCCGGCCTCGGAGGTGATCGCATCCGGTGCTTCGCTGATGATGCGGCCGTCGAAGCCGATGATCGCGCGGTTGGGCAGGTCGAGGTCGCGCCACCAGATCACGTCGTTCAGGTCGCCGAAGGTGCACACCATGGCGATGCCCGAGCCCTTGTCGGGCTGGGCGAGGTGGTGCGCCACGACGGGCACCTCCACGCCGAACACGGGGGTGGTGACGGTGGTGCCGAACAGCGCCTGGTAGCGCTCGTCATCCGGATGCGCCACCAGGGCCACGCAGGCCGGCAGCAGCTCGGGGCGGGTCGTCTCGATGAACACCGGCGAACCGTCGGGCCGGTGGAACTCGAGGCGGTGGTAAGCGCCCGGCTGCTCCTTGTCTTCGAGCTCGGCCTGGGCCACGGCGGTGCGGAACGTGACGTCCCACAGAGTGGGGGCCATGGCCTGGTAGGCCTCGCCGCGCTCGATGTTGCGCAGGAACGCCAGCTGCGACGCGGCCTGGGACTCACGCGAGATGGTGCGGTACGTCTGGGTCCAGTCGACGGAGAGGCCGAGGTCGTGCCAGAGCGACTCGAACTGCTTCTCGTCTTCGACGGTGAGCACCTCGCAGAGCTCGATGAAGTTGCGTCGCGAGATCGGGATCTGATCGGCGGCCTTCGACGACTTGTTGTCACCGCCCTCGAACGGCGGGGTGAAGTCGGGGTCGTAGGGCAGGGTGGGGTCGCAGCGCACGCCGTAGTAGTTCTGCACACGGCGCTCGGTGGGCAGGCCGTTGTCGTCCCACCCGATCGGGTAGAACACGCGCTTGCCCGTCATGCGGCGGAACCGCGCGATCACGTCGGTGTGCGTGTACGAGAACACGTGGCCGATGTGCAGCGAGCCCGAGGCGGTGGGCGGAGGGGTGTCGATCGAGTAGACGTCGTCGCGCGTGGCATCGTGGCGGTCGAAGAGGTAGGTGCCCTGTTCGGTCCAGGTGGCATCCCATTTCGCCTCGAGGCCTTCGAGAGCGGGTTTGTCGGGCACGTGTGCGGACATGATGGGGCCTCCTGGCGATATGGGCGGCACCGTGTCAGGTGGAGAGGTGCCTCACTGTGCCTCCAGAATACCGGTCGAGGCGAAACTCGGCGCGGACCAGCTGGCGCAGCACCTCGGCCCGATGCGCGGAGATCACCGGTTCCGCGTACTCGTCCGCCGGTGCCTGCAGCTCGGCGAGAACCGAGAGTGCCGGGCCGTGAGCACCGGGGCAGCTCGCCTGCAGGTCTTCTGTTCGATTCCGGAAGAACGAGATGTACGTTCCGTGACGACCATTCGGGCCGATCACCAGGCGGTGCTCGTGCTCGCTGATCACCGCAGCGCCGACGAGATGGGCCGACCCGGTCAGCGCGACATCGCCTCGGAGCTCCAGTCGCCCTGCGCGGTACGCGTCATCTCGAACACTCGGGTACCCAGCCAGTGTCGCCGAGCCGAGCACTCGGGCACGGTCTGCCACCGAGGCGTGCCCCGCGACGTGCGCACGCTCGCCGACCTGGGAGGTGCCGCCTACGACGGCTCTCCCCGAGATCGACGCCTCACCAGAGGCGATCGCTGCTTCGCCGAGGATGGCCTCGTCTGTCACTCGAGCCGATCCGCAGAGCACGGCGTCATCGGCCACCCAGCCGCGATCGGCGAGGTGGGCCGATCCGTCGATGGAGATCCACCCGCCGACATCGCCGGGGCTCACCCGAAGCCGGCCGATCTCGATCGTCGCCTGGATGCGGCGAAGCTGACCCCACTCCATGTCGCGCCGAACGGGCCCGACGAGAACGTAGTGGCGATCGGTCATCCCGGGATCGGCTCACTCTGCGCTCGAGCGGGACTGCCGGGGATGAGCCGGGGAGGCGAGGTCCGCGGATCCTCGGTCTCGAATCCGAGCCAACGGTAGTCGGCGAGGACGTCGTCGATCGGGTGCTTCCTCGAGGCGTGCACGGCCACCAGCCAGGCGGGCACGATCGTCGAGGGGTCGAGCCACGGTGCCCGGCCGTCGTCGTCGTCACTGATCATCCTCAGGTGGCGCGGCCGCACCTGCTTTCGGTGCTCGGGGCTCAGGTCGAGGCTCCGAAGGAACTCCCGCTTGGTCGCACGTTCTGGCGAGAAGCTGTCGGCGTGCTCGGAGAACACGACGCCGAACTCCCGGAATCTCTCCCGCAGCTCGTCCTCCGATCTGCCGAGGAGCTTCGCCGCTTTTCGCAGATGCTTCACGTTAGTGCTCCGGTCGGGTCGGAGGAGCGGGAACTGGCCGTCGAGGTCCTGGCTCAGCATCACCTCATCGTCTGCGGTGGGCTCCGATGAGAACCGGAACCTCGGGAGCTCGCTGAATCCGAGCGCGAGCAAGCCGTCCAGCATCTCCTGATAGGTCGACCCGCTCATGCGCGCCGCCTGGTTCAGGTGCCTGATCGAGATCTCCTCGGCCGTGTCCAGCCATGGGGCTATGCCGTTCAGTCCGCGACTGGCTGCCATCAGAATCGCGGCCGACGGATGCGTGGTCGCGGGGCTGCGTGCGCCTTCGTCGAGTTCGATCGAACGCCTCTCGAGCTCGTCGATCACATCCTCGACGGGCTGTCCGAGCTGCCATGCCGTCTGCAGAAGATCGAAGGCGCTGACTGCCCGAAACGTCATGTCGTCATTCTGGCGCCGACTGAATGACAGGGCCGTTCGCACCGTGTCGTTCGACTCCATGGCGTCGTCGGCCCCGTCGGGGAGCGGGAGTCCTAGCGTTCGAGCACGCGCCACGATCCGCGCCACGGGGTAACGGAGGAGACGCTCGGCTTCGTAGATCGAGGCCGGGCTCGGGAACCACCGGTCCACCGTCTCGACCACGCCGAAGCGGAGGACCGTGTTGAGCGTGCCGAGCAGAATCGAATCCGAGGGCAGTGCCGGTTCAGGCGTGCACGACGACGCCGGGGCCAGGCCGACTCGATCGAAAAGACCTGCAGCGCGATGACGCGCGAGTCGCCAATCGGTCTCCCAGGCTGGTGCTCCGCCCAACGATCGCTTCTCGTCGCCGGGGAGGTACCCCGACACGGATATCGACGTGTCACGCCCCTTGAGAGTAATGAAGCGGTCTGATCGCCGAGCAGCGTCCGCAAGCAGAGCGTCGGCCAGGCGAGGAAATCTCATGACTATCGACGTCAGCCACTTCGGATCCCCGACCAGGTGCCACGAGGTCTCGACGGCCTGTGGGCACATTCCCACGGCGAGGCCTTCGATCAGCGCCCAGTCGATCGACACGATGGTGCGCCGATCGGCTGTGAGGGTGGGCGCATGTCGCCCGTGCAGATTGACGATCATCCCGGTGAGCAACTGCCCCGACCAGATGCCGTCCGCGAGGATTGCTCCGGCGTGGCTGTCCCGCGTCCACCAGAGGGTGCCGGGAACTCCCACCGAGACATCCTGTGGCAACGGCACGGCGACGGCGGATGACGCGTGGTTCAACTCGTCTGGCGCCCAGCGGTGCTCGAGCCCCCGCTGATCGGCCGCGCGCAGGTGCACGGGGCACATGATCACGAGATCACGGAGTGTCGAGACGGCCGAGACCGACGCGCTCGGCTTGAGCCAGAGCCGTACCCGGGTGCCGGGTGACTCCGCCGGCCCGAGGTCGTGGGCGTCGAACGTCGATTCGGGCCCTGACACGTGCATCGAGAGCACATTGCCGATCGACCCGTCGGGATCGAGCCGGGCCGTACTCACGGTCACTTCGTCGGCGATCATGAAGTACGACATGACGCCGATGCCGAAGCGCGAGTTCTGGAACAGCTCGACCGGCGGATCGGCGGACGCGAAGGCCGCGGCCTCGGCGGCGCGCGCGTAGAGATCCGCCGCCCGCACGCCGGCCTGGCAGAAGGCGAGGGTCAGCTCCTCGACCCCCATGCCGGCACCCCGGTCGACGCAGTCGATGTAGGCACGGCCCCGGGCGTCGATGCCCTGTATGAACTCGATCTCCGGAACCTCCGGCGATGCCGGGAGCGCCGGGAGGCGAAGGTACTCCCGCCGAGCGGTGCGCAGTCGCACCGCATCGAGCGCGTTCTGATACGCCTCGCGGATGGCCAGGGAGGGATCTCCGTAGAGGTTCTCGCCCATCAGGAAGTCGCGGATGCGATCCTCGGCCAGATTGAAGCGCAGCCCGCTGGCCACGATCCGTGGAGGGTGGGGCAGGTCGTCGACGCCGTCGTCAAAACTGAGGAAAGATCGCATAATCCGATCGTACCCGTCAAAGATGATCCAGACGACGTCGGAAGCCCGGTCAGCGCAGCGCGGCCTTCAGCGACGAGAGCTGGCGGCGCAGCTCGATCGGCACCCGCTCGCCGCCGATCTCGTCGAAGTAGTCGGCGATCTCCGCCACCTCGTGGGCCCAGGCGGCCCGGTCGACCGAGAGGATGCTCTGCAGCCGCTCGTAACCGAGGT
Organism: Herbiconiux liangxiaofengii; assembly: GCF_041927335.1. Classification (NCBI taxonomy): domain Bacteria; kingdom Bacillati; phylum Actinomycetota; class Actinomycetes; order Micrococcales; family Microbacteriaceae; genus Herbiconiux; species Herbiconiux liangxiaofengii. The sequence continues at coordinate 315,778 of NZ_JBHFHD010000006.1, forward strand.
CGAGTCCGTCGATGTTCACGTCGCGCACCTTCGGCAACCGGCCGATCGGGGTGTCGATCGCGTCGACCGAGCCCTCCACGCGGCGCACGATCCACTCCAGCACGCGGGCGTTCTCGGAGAAACCGGGCCAGATGAACGAGCCGTCACCGTCTTTGCGGAACCAGTTCACGCTGAACACGGGCGGCGCGGCAGCCCCCAGCGTCCGCCCGATCTCGAGCCAGTGCGCGAAGTAGTCGGCGATGTCGTACCCGCAGAACGGCAGCATCGCGAACGGGTCGTGCCGCAGCCGTCCCACGGCGCCCTCGGCCGCCGCGGTGGTCTCCGAGGCCATGGTGGCGCCCATGAACACCCCGTGCGCCCAGTCGCGGGCCTCCGAGACGAGCGGCACGGTCGAGGGCCGCCGGCCGCCGAACAGGATGGCGTCGATCACGACGCCGTCGGGCGAGTCCCAGTCGTCGGCGATCGAGGGGCACTGGTCGGCGGTGACCGTGAACCGGGAGTTCGGATGCGCGGCGGGGGTCGTCGAGGCCGGCGTCCAGTCGTTCCCCTCCCAGTCGGTGAGGTGGGCGGGTGCCTTCGGGGTGAGGCCCTCCCACCACACGTCGCCGTCGTCGCGCAGCGCCACGTTGGTGAAGACGGTGTTGCCCCACACCGTGTCGACGGCCGTCGGATTGGTGGTGATGCCCGTTCCGGGAGCCACGCCGAAGAACCCGCGCTCGGGGTTGATGGCCCGCAGGCGCCCGTCGGGGCCGGGCCGCATCCAGGCGATGTCGTCGCCGATGGTCTCCACACGCCAGCCCGGGATGGCGGATTCCAGCATGGCCAGGTTGGTCTTGCCGCAGGCCGACGGGAACGCGGCGGCCACGTGGTGCACGCGGCCCTCGGGCGAGGTGATCTTGATGATGAGCATGTGCTCGGCGAGCCATCCCTCGTCGCGGGCCATCACCGAGGCGATGCGCAGGGCGAAGCACTTCTTGCCCAGCAGCGCGTTGCCGCCGTAGCCCGACCCGAACGACCAGATCTCGCGGGTCTCGGGGAAGTGGCTGATGTACTTCGTGGGGTTGTGCGGCCAGGCCACGTCGTCGTGCCGCACCCCGTCGGCGTCGACCAGCGGCGCGCCCACCGAGTGCAGCGCCGGCACCCAGGGCGTGTCGGGGCCGATCAGGTCGAGGGCCGCCGAGCCCATCCGGGTCATCAGCTGCATGCTCACCACCACGTAGGGCGAGTCGGTGAGCTGCACGCCGAGCTGCGAGATCGCGCCTCCCAGCGGGCCCATCGAGAACGGCACCACGTACATCGTGCGGCCGCGCATGCTCCCGGCGAAGAGGGTGGTCAGCTCCTCGCGCATGGCGAAGGGGTTGCGCCAGTTGTTCGTCGGCCCGGCGTCCTCCTGACGCTCGGAGCAGATGAACGTGCGGTCCTCCACGCGGGCCACGTCGGCGGGGTCGCTCCGGGCCAGGAAGCTGTTGGGGCGCCACTCCGGGTTCAGACGGATCAGCGTGCCCTGCGCCACCATCTCCTTGGTCAGCTCATCCCATTCGCGGGTGGAGCCGTCGCACCAGACGATGCGGTCGGGCTTGGTGAGCAGAGCCACATCATGCACCCACTCGGTGACCGCGGGGTTCTTCGACGCCCCGTCGGTGTCGACCATGCTCGTCGTCTCAAGAATGCTCATCGTCGAACCTCATCTTCGTCAATTGGCGGCTGGTTCTTCCACTATGGGCGCCACAAACGGTAGATTCTGGGGCACCCGGCGGAAAGAACCGCCGATCTTTACAGGAGGCGAAGATGACGGGTGACGGCGACCTCATCACCCTGGGGCGGCGCATCCGTCACCACCGCAAGCAGCTCGGTCTCACCCTCGACCAGCTCGGCGAGCGGGTGGGCGTGGTGGGCAGCCAGCTCTCCCTGATCGAGAACGGCCGGCGCGAACCCAAGCTGTCGCTGCTGCAGGCGCTCGCCGTGCAGCTCGGGTCGTCGGTGACCGATCTGCTGAACGGCGAAGCTCCGGATGCGCGCACCGCGCTCGAGATCGAGCTGGCGAGAGCGCAGCAGGGCCCCCTGTACGCGTCGCTCGGACTGCCGGCGGTGCCGGCGAGCCGCAGCCTGCCGCTGGAGACCCTGGAGTCGCTCGTGGGACTGCACCGTGAGCTGCTGCGACGCGCATCCGAATCGATCGCCACGCCGGAGGAGGCCCGCCGGGCGAACACCGAGAACCGGCTGGCGATGCGTGACAAGGCCAACCACCTGCCCGAGCTGGAGAAGCTGGCCGAGCAGACCCTCGCCATCGTGGGCCACACCTCGGGCGCCCTCACCCACCGCAGCGTGTCACTGCTGGCCGAGCACCTCGGCTTCACGCTGATCTACGTCGACGACCTGCCCCACTCGGCGCGATCGGTGACCGACCTGGAGAACGGCCGCATCTACCTGCCTCCTGCCTCCATCCCGGGCGGGCACGGGCTGCGGTCGATGGCGCTGCAGGCGATGGCGCACCGGCTGCTCGGGCACACGCCGCCGCGGAGCTACGCCGAGTTCCTGCAGCAGCGGCTCGAGATCAACTACGTGGCCGCCGCCTGTCTGATGCCCGAGACGGCGTCGGTGGCGTTCCTCCGCGCGGCCAAGCAGCGGAAAGACCTGTCGGTCGAGGACTTCCGCGACGCGTTCGGCGTCACCCACGAGGCGGCGGCGCTGCGGATGACGAACCTCGCCACCTCGCACCTGGACATGGGGGTGCACTTCCTTCGGGTGGGGGAGGACGGCGCGATCTACAAGGCCTACGAGAACGACCGGCTCCCGCTGCCGGCCGACGTCACCGGAGCAGTCGAGGGCCAGCTGGTGTGCCGCAAGTGGGCCGCGCGCGGGGCGCTCGGGCGCACCAACCGCACCACGGAGTTCTACCAGTACACCGACACGCCTGTCGGCACGTTCTGGTGCGCGACGCAGACGGGCAAGACCGATGCGGGGGAGTTCTCGATCACGTTCGGGGTGCCGTTTGCCGAGGCGAAGTGGTTCCGCGGGCGTGACACGGCGATGCGTCAGCAGTCGCGCTGCCCCGACGAGTCATGCTGCCGCCGGCCGGCCTCGGAGCTCGCCGAACGCTGGTCGCAGGCGGCCTGGCCGAGCGCGAAGCTGCACGCGCACATCCTGTCGCCGCTGCCCTCGGGCAAGTTCCCGGGGGTCGACGAGAACGAGGTGTACCAGTTCCTCGAGGCCCACGCCGGCTCGGAGTGAGGGCGGCTCTCAGGCTCGCCCGATCTGCTCCAGCTGCTCGAGCAGGCCGGCGCCGTCGGGCGCGAACACCCACGGCACGGCCGAGGCGGTGAGCTCCTGGTCGACCCGCGAGCGGCCGCCCGCGAGCACCGCCTCGCCGGCCGAGAGCTGACGGATGACGACGGCCCGCACGTGCTCCGGCTGCTCCAGCGCGAACTCGCCGTAGATCGACTCGTCGTGCTGCCCGTCGTCGCCGATCAGGATCCACTTGATGTCAGGGAACTCGCTCGCCAGGCGGCGGAGGTTCTTCTCCTTGTGCTCGCGCCCGTTGCGGAAGAACCGGTCGTGGGTCGGCCCCCAGTCGGTGAGCAGCAGCGGGCCGCGGGGGTAGAGGTTGCGCGAGAGGAACCGAGTGAGGGTGGGCGCGACGTTCCAGGCCCCGGTGGAGAGGTAGATCACGGGCGCCGCCGGGTGGTCGACCGTGAGGCGTTCGAGGAAGACCGACATGCCCGGGGTGGGCGTGCGGGCGTGCACGTCGAGCACGAACGTGTTCCAGAAGGCAAGGAAGGGCCGGGGCAGTGCCGTGACCATCACCGTGTCGTCGATGTCGCACACCACGCCGAAGTCGGTGCCCGGAGCCACGATCGACACGGGTGCCTCCGCCGGCTCCGACCCCTCGGAGGTCATGGTGATGGAGTGCCAGCCGGGCTCGAGCTCCACGTCGACCGAGACGTCGATCACGCCGCCGCGATCGGCCCGCACGGTGCGTTCGATGCCCTCGACCTCGATCACCACGTCGACGTCGCCCACGGGCACGCTCGTGAAGCTGCGCCAACCCCGCACCCGGTCTTCACGACGCTGCTGGGTGCGTGCCGAGCGGGATCCGGGCTTGGGCTGCTTCGCCAGCACCACGCGGCCGAGCACGCGGATGCGGCTCGTCGAGCCGTACCCGGCGTACGGGATGACGGTGGGCACATGGCCGCGGCGCCTGGCCCATTTCAGGCGGATGCCGTGGATCGCATCGTCGATACGCGCGGCACGATGCAGTCGAGGTGCCGCGGCGGGGTTCTGTGGCACACCCTCAGTCTGTCACGGCTCGACCTGAGAAACCCGGTCGTGCGCCCGAATGACGGAAACTCGGATCTAGACTTGCAGAGGTATTCGGGAAGGGACGGGCGAGTGGCATTCAACGACCTGATCAGCGGGGCGCTCACGACGAGCGGCCAGGTGCGCAACGAGCCGGTGCAGGCGCGCAGCAGCGAGCGCATCGCGACGCTGCTGGATGCGGCATCGGCCGTCGTCACCGACGTCGGCATCGAGCGGCTCACCACGGCCATGGTGGCCGAGCGGGCGGGTGCCTCGATCGGGACGGTGTACCGGTACTTCCCCGACCGCATCGCGGTGCTCGCGGCCATGAGCCAGCGCGGGTTCGAGCGCTTCCTGCGGGTGAGCGTCGACAACCTCGAGGCCGCGAAGCCCGACTCCCTGGATGCGGCGATGGACTGCCTGATCGACGCGGCGGTGCACCTGCATCGCACCGAGCCCGGCTTCACGTCCATCCGGCTCAGCGACCAGATCGCCCTGCCCGAGGTCGACGGGGGCACGGCCTCCTCGGCGCGCATCGCCGGGCCGCTCGCGGCCATCTTCGCCGACGAGCTGGGCGTCGAGCCCGAAGGTCTGGCCGAACGGCTCGACATCGCTCTCACCGCCGCCGACGCCCTGCTCGTGCGCGCGTTCGTGATCGATGCGAACGGTGACGCCGACGCGATCGCCGCCGCGCGGTCGCTCGTGTCGTCGTACCTCGCGGGAGCGCCGAGCGCCGTCTGACCGGCCGGCCATCCGCGTCCCGGCGGGCCGGAATGTGACGGAGTTGTGCACGGCACTTTGCGTTTCCCGGTCGAAGTGTTTGGCTGGTCAGGCGGGCCGCACGGTGCAGCCCACCGACGATTGGGCTGAACGATGATCGAGTTCCGGTCGGTGACGAAGCGCTTCCCCGACGGCACCGTGGCGGTCGACAGCTTCGACCTGGTGATCCCGCCCCGCAAGACCACTGTTCTGGTGGGATCGTCGGGCTGCGGCAAGACGACGCTGCTGCGCATGATCAACCGCATGATCGACCCGACCTCGGGCAGCATCCTGATCGACGGCGAGGACACCTCGACCCTGAAGCCGGTGGCGTTGCGCCGCCGCATCGGGTACGTGATGCAGAACTCCGGGTTGCTGCCGCACCGCAAGGTGATCGACAACGTCGCCACCGTGCCGGTGCTGAACGGCACTCCGAAGGCCGAGGCCCGCCGGCACGCCCTGGAACTGCTCGACACCGTGGGCCTGGACCGCTCGCTGGCGGAGAAGTACCCCCGCCAGCTCTCCGGCGGTCAGCAGCAGCGCGTGGGAGTGGCCAGGGGCCTCGCGGCCGACCCGAACATCCTGCTGATGGACGAGCCGTTCGGTGCCGTCGACCCCATCGTGCGCGCCGAACTGCAGCAGGAGACCATCCGGCTGCAGCAGGGCCTCGGCAAGACGGTGGTGTTCGTGACGCACGACATCGACGAGGCGTTCCTGCTCGGCCACCAGGTGGTCATCTTGCAGAAGGGCGGCCACATCGCCCAGGCCGGCTCGCCGGCGGAGATCCTGGCCGCGCCGGCGAACGACTTCGTCGCCTCGTTCGTGGGCGCCGACAAGGGCAAGCGGGCGCTGCGCATCCAGCGGATCGGGGATCGCGACGTCGTGGTCGACGAGAACGGCACGCCGACGGGAGTGCTCCAGCCGTGAAGTGGCTCGAGTCGAATCTCGATCTGGTCTGGGAGCTGGTGCTGGCGCACCTGGCGCTCAGCGTGCCCCCCATCCTGATCGGGTTCGTGATCTCGATCCCGATCGGCTGGCTGGCGAACCGCTACCGGCCGTCGCGCGGCGTGATCCTGGTGGTGCTCGGCCTGCTCTACACCGTGCCCTCGATACCCCTGTTCATCTTCATGCCGATCTTCCTCGGCACCCCTCTGCTGTCGCCCGTGAACGTGGTGGTGGCGCTGACCCTCTACGCCGTCGCGCTGATGGTGCGCACGGCGGCCGACGGGCTCGCCTCGGTCGACGGCGACACGCTGCTCGCGGCGTCGGCGATGGGCTACTCCGGATGGCAGCGGTTCTGGCGCGTCGAGCTGCCGCTGAGCGGTCCGGTGCTGCTGGCGGGGCTCCGGGTGGTCTCGGCCAGCACCGTGAGCCTGGCCACGCTCGGCGTCATCATCGGCGTGCAGAGTCTCGGCTACCTGTTCACGAACGGGTTCCAGCGCAACATCCCCGCCGAGGTGGTGACCGGCATCCTGGCCACCTTGCTGATCGCGGTGGTGTTCGACCTGCTGCTCGTGCTGCTCGGCCGCATCCTGATGCCGTGGAGCACGCCGGACCGCCGCCGCCGGGCCTCCCGCAGCACCACGCCCGCCCTGGTGGCCGGAGGCGTCTCGTGAACCTCATCGTGGGCGGTTTCGCCTGGATCTTCGACCCGGCCAACATGCAGGGCCCCTCGGGCTGGATCGCCCGGCTGCTCGAGCAGCTCGGCTACACCTTCGGCGCCGTCGCCATCGCCGCGGTGATCGCGGTGCCGCTCGGCTACCTCGTGGGCCACACCGGCCGGGGGCGCGACGTCGCGGTGGCGGTGTCGGGTGGTCTGCGGGCACTGCCGAGCCTCGGCGTGCTGATCCTGTTCGGGTTCGCGCTCGGCATCGGCTTCCGGGCCCCGATGCTCACCCTCGTCATCCTCGCCATCCCCCCGCTGCTGGCCGGCGCCTACGCCGGGTTCGAGGCCGTCGACCGCCGCACGATCGACGCGGCACGGGCCGTGGGCATGACCGAGCTGCAGGTGGTGGCCAAGGTGGAGGTGCCGCTGGGGCTGCCGCTCCTGATCGGGGGAGTGCGGTCGAGCATCCTGCAGGTCGTGGCCACCGCCACCCTCGCGGGTTACATCGGCGGCGGGGCGCTCGGCACGTTCATCTTCCAGGGCGCGGCCACCCGCAACTACGACATGATGCTCGGCGCCTCGATCCTCGTCACAGCGCTGGCGCTGGTGCTCGAGGGAATCTTCGCCCTGCTGCAGAAGTTGGTGGTTCCACGCGGCGTCGCCGCCCGGGAGCAGAAAAACGTCCGTGCGCGGTCATCCCGTTCGCGCGCGGTGATGGGGTCCCCCATCCACGAAGGGAAATGATCACATGTTCACAGCAATCAGGAAAGGCCGGCTCGTCACAGGGCTAGTCGTGGTCAGCGCGGCGGTGGCGCTGGCAGGGTGCTCGTCGGGAGATCCGCTCGACACCTCCTCCTCATCGGCCGCGGGCTCGACCGACGGTGGAGCCATCGTCATCGGCTCGCAGGCCTACTACTCCAACGAGATCATCGCCGAGATCTACGCCCAGGCGCTCGAGGCCAATGGCGTCGAGGTCACCCGGCAGTTCAACATCGGCCAGCGCGACGCCTACCTCCCCGCGCTCGAGAGCGGCGAGGTGCAGCTGTTCCCCGAGTACTCCGGCAACCTGCTGCAGTACTACGACCCCGAGACCACCGCCAAGACCAGCGACGACGTCTACGCCGCACTCGCCGGCGCGCTGCCCGAGGGTCTCGAGGTGCTCGACCAGTCGCCCGCCACCGACCAGGACTCCTACAACGTCACCAAGGAGTTCTCCGAGGCCAACGGCGTCACCAGCCTCGCCGACCTCGCCAAGGTCACGACCCCGCTGACCCTCGGCGGCAACTCCGAGCTGGCCACGCGGCCCTACGGCCCCGATGGCCTGAAGAGCACCTACGACGTCACCGTCGGCTTCACGCCGATCGAGGACTCGGGCGGACCGCTCACCATCCAGGCGTTGAAGGCGAACACCGTGCAGCTGGTGAACATCTACTCGGCCGACCCGAACATCAAGACGAACGACCTCGTGACGCTGGACGACCCGAAGGGCCTCTTCCTGGCATCGAACGTCGTTCCCCTGATCAACGCGGATGCGGCGACGGACGAGGTCAAAGAGGTCATCAACAAGGTCTCCGCGGCCCTGACCGCCGCCGACCTGGTCGACCTCAACTCGCAGAGCGTCAACGATCAGGAGTCGCCCGACACCATCGCGAAGAACTGGCTCGAGAAGGTCGCACTCTTCTAGGAGTCGCGCGAGCCCGTCGAGGCCCCGTCCTCCCCGTCGTCGACGTGGGAGGGCGGGGCCTCCTGCATGTGCCGCGACTCCACCTTGTTGATGATCTTCTTCACGCCGAACACCCCCAGTGCGAAGAGGGCGATGGCGGCCACGAAGAGGTAACCCGCCCCGTGCAGCTCGGTCGAGAGCTCCCGGTAGCCGCCGGCCGCCGCGCTGCCCACCGAGACGTAGGCGAACGCCCAGAGGATGCACGCCGGCACCGTCCAGGTCATGAACCGGCGGTAGCTCATCGGGCTCATCCCCACGGTCAGCGGGATGAGCGAGTGCAGCACCGGGATGAAGCGCGACAGGAAGACGGCCAGCCCACCCCGCCGCGCCAGATAGGTCTCGGCCCGCACCCAGTTCTTCTCGCCGATGCGCCGGCCGAGCCGCGAGGCCCGGAGTCTCGGCCCGAACCAGCGCCCGATGGCGAAGCCGACGCTCTCGCCGATCAGGGCTCCGACGATCACCACGGCCACCATGGACGTGTATTCAACCGGCCCCTCGACGCCCGTCGACGCCACCAGCACCACGCTGTCGCCCGGAACGACGAGCCCGACCAGCACGCTCGTCTCGAGCATGATCGCGATGCCCGCCAATAGCGTCCTGACCAGGGGATCGACTGACTGGACAGTATCCAGGATCCAGGACAGCGCCTCGTTCATGCCTGTATTCCACACCGCATGCCCGCCACTCTAGCGGTGCAACCATGGGAATCCCCGATGGGTTTGGAGGCTTGTATACAAGCAGCTAATATAGGTGTGTCGCAATCCACTGCGACGGCAGCGTGGCCTCACCTTTCCGCGCTAGGAGTTCCGCGTGAACGAACTGCTCGACCCCCTCATCCTGTCCCGGTGGCAGTTCGGTCTCACGACGATCTACCACTTCCTCTTCGTGCCCCTCACCATCGGCCTCGCGGTCACGGTCGCGATCTTCCAGACGGCCTGGGTGCGCACCGACAAAGAGAAGTACCTGCAGCTCACGCGGTTCTTCGGCAAGATCTTCCTGATCAACTTCGCGATGGGCGTCGTCACCGGAATCGTGCAGGAGTTCCAGTTCGGCATGAACTGGAGCGATTACTCCCGCTTCGTGGGCGACGTGTTCGGCGCCCCGCTCGCGCTGGAGGGACTGCTCGCGTTCTTCCTGGAGGCCACCTTCATCGGCCTCTGGATCTTCGGCTGGGACAGGCTGCCGCGAAAGCTGCACCTGGTCAGCATCTGGGCCGCCGCGGTGGGCAGCGTGCTCTCGGCCTACTTCATCATCGCCGCGAACGCGTTCATGCAGAACCCGGTGGGCTTCCAGATCAACGAGGCCAAGGGCCGGGCCGAGCTCACCGACATCTGGGCCCTGCTGACCAACAAGGTGGCGCTGGCTGCCTTCCCGCACACCATCTTCGCGTGCTTCATGGTGACGGCCGGCCTCATCATCGCGGCATCCGCGTGGCACCTCTACCGCAACCAGCACCTCGAGACCATGCGCCCGGCGCTGAAGTTCGGGCTCTGGATGATGGTGATCGCGGGAGCGCTCACCGTGCTGAGCGGCGACCAGCTCGGACTCGCCATGGTGGAGACGCAGCCGATGAAGATGGCGGCGGCCGAGGCGTTGTACAACACCTCCACGGGGGCTGCGGCATCCTTCTCGATCTTCACGCTCGGCACGCCCGACGGCACGAGCGAGCTGTTCTCCATCCGCATCCCGTACCTGCTGTCGTTCCTGTCGACCCACACCTTCGACGGCACGGTGGAGGGCATCAACGACCTGCAGGCGCAGTACGTGCAGGCCTACGGCCCCGGCGACTACACGCCCACCGTGTGGATCACCTACTGGGCCTTCCGCTGGATGATCGCCCTCGGCATGCTGCACGTCGTGATCGCCGTGGTGGGCCTCTGGCTCACCCGCAAGGGCCGCGACCCGAAGTGGCGCTGGATGTGGCGTGTTGCCATCTGGGCCTTCCCGCTCTCGCTCGGCGCGATGATCGTGGGCTGGATCTTCACCGAGATGGGCCGGCAGCCCTGGATCGTGTTCAGCCTGCTGAAGACCTCCGACGCGGTGTCGCCCGGCATCTCGGGCCTGGACGTGCTGATCTCGCTCGTGGCCTTCACGGCCATCTACGGCACGCTCGCCGTGGTCGAGTTCCGGCTCATCAAGAAGGCCATCCAGAAGGGGCCGGACGCGCCCCCGGAGACCGACCCCGAGACCGGCGAGCTGCAGCACGCCGCCACGGTCTACTAGGAGAGCATCATGGACCTCACCATCCTCTGGTTCTGCATCGTCGCCTTCCTCTTCGTGGGCTACTTCGTGCTCGACGGCTTCGACTTCGGTGTCGGGATGTCGCTTCCCTTCCTCGGTCGCGACGACACCGACCGGCGCGTGCTCATCAACACCATCGGCCCCGTCTGGGATCTCAACGAGACCTGGGTGATCGTGGCCGGAGCGTCGTTGTTCGCCGCCTTCCCGGAGTGGTACGCCACCCTGTTCAGCGGCTTCTACCTGCCGCTGCTGCTCATCCTGCTGGCGCTCATCCTCCGCGGCGTCTCGTTCGAGTACCGTCACCAGCGGCCCGAGAAGGCCTGGAAGACCCGCTTCGACCGGATGATCGTGGTCGGCTCGGCCGTGCCCGCCTTCCTCTGGGGCGTCGCCTTCGCCAACATCGTGCAGGGCGTGGCGCTGGACGCCAACCACGACTACACGGGCACGGTCTTCGACCTGCTGAACCCCTACGCGCTGCTCGGCGGCCTCACCACGCTGCTGCTGTTCTTCACCCACGGGGTGGTGTTCGTGTCGCTGAAGACGGATGGCGAGATCCGTGCGCGTGCCCGCCGCCTGGCCACCCGCTCGGGAGCCATCACCATCGTGGTGGCCGCCGTGTTCCTGCTCTGGACGACGCTCGCCTTCGGCAGTCTGCTCTCGGCGGTGTTCGCGGCCGTGGCGGCGGTGGCGCTGATCGCCTCGTTCCTGGCGAACCTGCGCGGGCGCGAGGGCTTCGCGTTCGGGCTCATGGCCGTCACGATCGGGCTGGCCGTGCTGAGCCTGTTCGCGAGCCTGTTCCCCGACGTGATGCCGGCCTCGAACGACGCGGCGAACAGCCTCACCATCGAGAACGCCTCGTCGTCGGCGTACACCCTGCAGATCATGAGCTGGGTGGCGCTGATCTTCCTGCCGCTCATCCTGCTCTACCAGGGCTTCACCTACTGGGTGTTCCGCAGGCGCGTCACCCGGGCGCACATCCCGGTCGAGACCGTTCAGGCGGAGGGCGCACACTAGTACCGTGCGACCTGTCGACCCCCGGCTCCTGAAGTACGCCGCCTCGGCCCGGGCGTTCTTCGCCGCGGGCGGGGTGCTCGCCCTGGCGCAGACCGGCACCATCGTCGCCTTCGCCTGGCTCGTGACGCAGGTGATCGTGCGGGCCATCGCCGGCGCATCCCTCACCGAGCTCGGCGCACTGCTGGGCGCGCTCGCCGGCGTGGTGGCGCTGCGGTTCGTGCTCGGCTGGCTCGCGGAGGTCAACTCGGCCCGCGGTGCCGCCGTGGTGAAGAGCCAGCTGCGGCGCCGGGTGCTCGATGCGGTCACCGCTCTCGGCCCCGGCTGGCTGCGGTCGCGCAACAGCACGGCGGTGGGGGTGACGGTCGGCCCCGGCCTCGACGCCCTCGACACCTACTTCTCCAAGTACCTCCCGCAGCTCATCCTCACGGCTCTGGCGATGCCGCTCGTGGTGGTGGTGATCTGGTGGCAGGACTGGGTCTCGGGTCTCACGGTGGCCCTCACGCTGCCGATCATCCCGGTGTTCATGGTGCTCATCGGCTGGGCGACCCAGGCGGTGCAGCAGAAGCAGTGGGAGAAGCTCACGCGGCTGTCGACCGCGTTCCTGGACGTGGTGAGCGGGCTGTCGACGTTGACGGTGTTCGGACGGCAGCACCGCCAGGCCGCCCGCATCCGCTCGGTCACCGAGGAGTACCGCACGCAGACCATGCGGGTGCTGCGGGTGTCGTTCCTCAGCGGGTTCGCGCTGGAGCTCGCGGCGAGCCTGTCGGTGGCGCTCGTGGCGGTGTCGATCGGGGTGCGGTTGATCGACGGCAGCCTGGCGCTGGGCGTCGGCCTGTTCGTGCTGCTGCTCGCCCCCGAGGCGTTCCTGCCGCTGCGCAACGTGGGGGCGCAGTTCCACGCGGCCGCCGACGGGGTGGCGGCGTCGACGGCCGTGTTCGAGATCCTGGATGCCGCGGAGGCGGCGGCTCCGGCCGCTCCGGCCGCGGGCTCGCCTGCACAGGTGCCCGCTTCGGCGTCCGGCTCCGCGTCGGGCCCGGCGTCGGGCTCCGTGCCCTCCTCCGCGCCTGGCGAACGGGTCGATGTCGGTGGCGATGAGGTCTCGGGGCTCGAGGTGCGAGCGCTGGCGGTGCGGTACGGCGAGACGGAGGCCTTTCCGCACCTGACCGCACGCCTCGCCCGAGGGCAGGTCACGGCGGTCACCGGGCCGAGCGGCAGCGGCAAGTCGTCGTTCGTGGCGGCGCTGCTCGGGTTCGTGCCCACCGAGGGGCGGATCCTCCTCGACGGCCGAGACGTCACCGGCGACGCCGTTCCCCGGCCCTGGCTCGCCTGGGCGGGGCAGAGCGCCTCGCTGGTCGAAGGCACGGTGCTGCAGAACGTGGGCCTCGGCCGGGATGCGCCCGACCCGGCCCGCGCGCGGGAGGCGCTGGATCTGGTGGGAGCCGGCGCCATCCGACTCGAGGAGAACGTCGACCCCCGAGGCGAGGGGCTGTCGGGAGGTCAGGCGCAGCGCGTCTCCAGCGCCCGGGCTGTCTACCGGGCGCGTGCGCTCGGCAGCGACGTCGTGGTGTTCGACGAGCCGACATCGGCGCTCGACGCGGCCACAGAGGCCGAGTTCATCCGCTGTCTGCGCGCCCTGGCCGACGAGGGGCGCGTGGTGGTCGTGGTGAGCCATCGGAAGGCCGTGATCGACGCGGCCGACGCCGAGCTCGTGTTCGAGGCGGTCGAGACCTCCGACGGGGCTCGGAGCGACGATTCGCCGCTCGTCGGGCCCGACACGGCGCCCGCGCTCGCATCGCCGACCGTTCAGGTGGTGTCGTCGTGAGGCGGGCCGAGGTGCTGCGCCTGGCGCAGCCGCGGCCGGCGCGATTCGCGCCCGGGGTGGTGCTCGGCCTTCTCAGTGCGCTCTGCGCGGTGGGACTGCTGGCGGTGTCGGCCTGGCTCATCACGCGCGCGGCGGAGCAGCCGCCCATCCTGTTCCTCTCGGCCGCGATGGTGGGGGTGCGGGCGTTCGCGCTCGGGCGGGCGTCGTTCCGCTACCTGGAGCGGCTGGTCAGCCACGACGCCGCGTTCGCCACGCTGCCCGACCTGCGGGTGGGCGTGTACGAGCGGCTCGTGCCCGTGGCCCCCGACGGTCTCGGCTCGCGGCGCAGCGGAGACCTCCTCAGCCGTCTGGTCTCCGACGTCGACGAGCAGCAGAACCTGCCGCTGCGGGTGGTGCAGCCCATCGTGGTCTCGGGCCTCACCGCACTGGCGATCGTGGTGGTGGTGTGGCTGCTGCTGCCCGCAGCCGGGCTGGTGCTCGCTGCCTCGCTTCTGGCCGCCTTCCTGGTGGGAACGGTGCTCAACACCGCGCTCTCGGGCCGGGCGGAGCGCTCGATCGCCGAACTGCGGGGCCGTCACCAGGCCGAGATCGCCGACTACCTCACCCACCTCGACGTGCTCACCGCCTACGGTGCCGCCGACGCCGCCCGGCGCGATCTCGCGAGCGTCGACCGCGATCTCACCGGTGCGCTGCGACGTCGAGCGATCGGCGCCGGGGTCACGGCTGCCAGCGTCACGCTGTTCGCGGGAATGGCCACGGTGCTCGCCCTCGTGGTGGGGGTGCCGATGCTCGGCTCGGGCGGGTTCGACGGGCCGGCGCTCGCCGTGGTCGCCCTGGTGCCGATGGCGGCGTTCGAGGTGTTCGCCATGATCCCGCTCGCCACCGGCGCATGGCGGCAGGTGCGGTCGAGTGCCGACCGCATCGCCTCGGTGGTGCCCGACGAGGTGCCGGCGGGCATCCCGGTCGACGGCCCGGCGGCAGTGCGGCCGGCCCCCACCGCACCGGTGCGGATCGAGCTCGACGGCGTGACGGCGCGTTGGCCGGGGGCCGACGCCGATGCGCTCGGGCCCGTTACCCTGAGCCTCTCGCCCAGTGACCGCGTGCTCGTGCGCGGCGCGAGCGGCGCCGGCAAGACCACGCTCGCGCACGTGCTGGTGCGCTTCCTCGACCATTCTGGTTCGTACCGGCTCGACGGCCACGACGTGCGCGACTACCCGGCCGACGCCGTGCGCACGGTCGTCGGCCTCTGCGAGCAGCGGCCGCACCTGTTCGACGACGACCTGCGCCAGAACCTGCTGTTCGCCCGCGACACGGCCACCGACGACGAGCTCGAGGCGGTGCTCGACCGGGTCGGCCTCGGCGAATGGATGCGCGCCCGCGGCGGGCTCACGGCCCGGGTGGGCGAGCACGGCGGCCTCGTCTCCGGCGGGCAGGCGCAGCGCATCGCGCTGGCGCGGGCGTTGCTGGCCGACTTCCCCGTGCTGGTGCTCGACGAGCCCACGGCCAACGTCGATCCCGACCGGGCCGACGCGCTCGTGGCCGACCTGCTGGGAGCCGCCGCATCCGACGACCGTGCCGTGCTGCTCATCTCGCACACGCCGATCGACCCCGCGCTCGTGACGCGCACCCTCGACCTCGCGCCCCCCCTCTGAGAACCAGATCCGTCACTTTTCGCCCCAAAACGGGTCTTTTGGGGCGAAAAGTGACGGAACCGGTCTAGAGGGGGCGGCTGAGGGCGGCAAGTCGGCGGCGCCAGCTCGCGGCCCGCGTGGGGCGCGCCACGAGCGTGGGGCCGCCCACCCAGCCCTCCACCACCGTGATGCCGTGCAGTGCGCTCACCGACCACACCTCGCAGCCCTCGAGGTCGGCGGGCCGCGCGCGCTCCTCCACCACGGGCACGCCGGTGGCGGTGGCGATCAGACGGATGCTCCGCGCCGTCACGCTGGCCACGCGCGGCAGATCGCTGGCCGGCGCCACGAGCGTCTCTCCGCGCCACCACAGCAGGGCCGAGGTGCTGCCGTCGACCACGAGGCCGTCGCGCAGCAGCACGAGTTCGTCGGCGCCGTCGTCGAGTGCGGCAGCCCGGAGGGCCAGCAGGGGCTCGAGGTCGGGACCCTTCAGGCGCGGGGTGGTGCGCGGATCGGGGCCGTCGTGGGTGGCGAGCACCGTACTGGTGCGCAGGCGCGGGGCGAGCCGCACGCGCAGGCGGAGTTCGAGGAGGTCGGCGGCGGCGGGAGCCGGGTCGCCGGGGGCTCTGGCGCCCGCGGGGGAGCCGGCGGCACCGTCCGCATCGAGCAGCGCGAGTTCGACCCGCGGGAACAGGGCGCTGCCGCCGTACGAGCGCAGGCGGCCGATGGCGGCACCCCAGAAGCGCTCGGCGCCGGCCAGCATCCGTTCACCCGGGTCGACGCCCGTCTCGGCGGCCAGGCGGTCGGCCTGTTCGACCACTCCCGCGAGGAAGCGGTCGCGATGCGCGTCGATGGCGCGCGTGCGTCCCTCGGGCGAGACGTACCAGGAGTCGGCCACGGCGAGGCCGCGATGGGCCGTGAGCTCGGTCTCGACGAGCGCGCCGCCGTGCCAGGCGAAGGTCGCGGGAGCGTCGGCCACGGGGTCGGTTCCTCTCATCGGATGCTCCCCACGGTAGTACAGCGGGCAGCGTCGGCCACCGGCATCCGTCGCCCCCGCCGCGTGCGGTGAACCGGCCGCCCGGCGGGAACAGGCGGGGATTCGCTACTGTTGACATCTGGTGCGCCCTCGAGCGCGCCGTCCGAGCGACCCACCCCCTTGGCAGACCTGCCCGCACCGGTGGTTCGCCTGCGCAAGCGATGAATTGAGAGTCACGTGGTCACCGAGAACCCCTCTGCCCCGGCCGATCAGGCCGCCGCCGACCAGCACGCCGACGAGCGTGACGGCGCCGAACGCTACGACTTCCGGGCGCTGCAAGACAAGTGGTCGCCGGTGTGGGAGGAGATCAAGCCTTTCCGCACCGACATCGAGGGCGACAAGCGCCCCCGCAAATACGTGCTCGACATGTTCCCCTACCCCTCGGGCGACCTGCACATGGGCCACGCCGAGGCCTACGCGCTCGGCGACGTGGTGGCGCGCTACTGGCGCCAGCAGGGCTTCAACGTGCTGCACCCCATCGGCTGGGACTCCTTCGGCCTGCCCGCCGAGAACGCCGCCATCAAGCGCGGCCTCGACCCGCGGCAGTGGACCTACGACAACATCGAGCAGCAGCGCGTGAGCATGAAGCGCTACGCCCCGTCGTTCGACTGGGACCGCGTGCTGCACACGTCCGACCCCGAGTACTACAAGTGGAACCAGTGGCTGTTCCTGAAGATGTACGAGAAGGGCCTCGCCTACCGCAAGGCCAGCTGGGTGAACTGGGACCCGGTGGACCAGACGGTGCTCGCCAACGAGCAGGTGCTGCCCGACGGCACCTCCGAGCGCTCCGGCGCCGTGGTGGTGAAGAAGAAGCTCACCCAGTGGTACTTCCGCATCACCGACTACGCCGACCGCCTGCTGGACGACCTGCGCCAGCTGGAGGGCACCTGGCCCGCCAAGGTGATCGCCATGCAGCGCAACTGGATCGGTCGCTCGATCGGCGCCGACGTCGACTTCGCCGTGGAGGGCCGCGACGAGCCCGTCACCGTGTTCACCACCCGCCCCGACACGCTCTACGGCGCGACGTTCATGGTGGTGGCACCCGACTCCGACCTCGCCATCGAGCTGGCGGCCGGTTCGCCGTCGCAGGATGTGCGTGACCGGTTCACGAAATACCTCGCCGAGGTGCAGAAGTCGTCCGAGACCGAGCGCCAGGCCACCGACCGGCCGAAGACGGGCATCTTCCTCGAGCGCTACGCCATCAACCCGGTGAACGGCGAGCGCCTGCCCATCTGGGCCGCCGATTACGTGCTCGCCGACTACGGCCACGGCGCCGTGATGGCCGTTCCCGCGCACGACCAGCGCGACCTCGACTTCGCCCGCGCGTTCGGGCTGCCGGTGCGCGTCGTGGTCGACACCCTGGCACCGGTCACCGGCGTCATCCCGGTGCTCGACCCCGACGACCTGCCCGAGCTCGAAGACCTCAACCCCGGCACCACGGGCATCGCGCTCGCGGGCGAGGGGCGGCTGATCAACTCGGGTTCGCTCGACGGGCTGTCGAAGTCGAACGCCATCCGCAAGATCATCGAGATGCTGGAGGCGGCGGGCACCGGCCGGCCCGCCAAGAACTACCGCCTGCGCGACTGGCTCATCTCACGCCAGCGTTACTGGGGCACGCCCATCCCGATCATCCACGGTGAGGATGGGCAGGAGTACGCGGTTCCCGAGGATCAGCTGCCGGTCGAGCTGCCGCCCACCGAGGGGCTCAACCTCACGCCGAAGGGCTCGTCGCCGCTCGGCGCCGCCGAGGACTGGGTGAACGTGCCCAACCCCGTCGACGGCTCGCCGGCCCGCCGCGACCCCGACACGATGGACACCTTCGTCGACAGCTCGTGGTACTTCCTGCGCTTCCTCTCGCCGAACGACGAGACGAAGGCCTTCGACCCGCGCGAGGTCGACAA
Source organism: Herbiconiux liangxiaofengii (assembly GCF_041927335.1). Taxonomy (NCBI): domain Bacteria; kingdom Bacillati; phylum Actinomycetota; class Actinomycetes; order Micrococcales; family Microbacteriaceae; genus Herbiconiux; species Herbiconiux liangxiaofengii. The sequence continues at coordinate 333,804 of NZ_JBHFHD010000006.1, forward strand.
GTGGGCGCCCGTCGACCAGTACGTGGGCGGCGTGACGCACGCCATCCTGCACCTGCTCTACGCGCGGTTCATCACCAAGGTGCTGTTCGACCTCGGCTACGTGTCGTTCACCGAGCCCTTCAGTGCGCTGCTTAACCAGGGCATGGTGCTGATGGACGGCTCGGCGATGTCGAAATCGAAGGGCAACCTCGTCCGCCTCTCCGACCAGCTCGACGAGCACGGGGTCGACGCGGTGCGCCTCACGATGGCGTTCGCCGGTCCGCCGGAGGACGACATCGACTGGGCCGACGTGTCGCCGGCCGGGTCGGCGAAGTTCCTGGCGCGGGCCTGGCGGCTCGTGGGCGACGTGACCTCTCCGCCGACGGTGAATTGGCGCGACGGCGACCGTGCCCTGCGCCGGCAGACCCATCGGTTCCTGGCGGAGGCGCCGGGCCTGATCGAGGCGTTCAAGTTCAACGTGGTGGTGGCCCGCCTGATGGAGCTCGTGAACGCGGCCCGCAAGGCCATCGACTCGGGCCCCGGCGGTGCCGACCCCGCGGTGCGCGAGGCGGTCGAGACCATCGCGCTCGGCCTGTCGCTGTTCGCGCCCTACACGGCCGAGGACATGTGGGCGCGGCTCGGGTACGAGCCCTCGGTGGCGAACTACGGATGGCGCAAGGCCGACCCGTCGCTGCTCACCGAAGACGCGGTCACCGCCGTCGTGCAGATCGACGGCAAGGTGCGCGACCGCATCGAGGTGTCGCCGAAGATCGACGGCGCGGCGCTGGAGACCACCGCCCGCGAGCTGGCCTCCGTGCAGCGCGCCATCGGCGACCGCACGATCGTGACCGTGGTGTCGCGGCCCCCTCGCCTGATCAACTTCGTCACCAGGCCGGCGTCGTAGGGGTTTCTCCACAGATCTCGCGCGGGTGACGCCCGGCGGGGCGCGGGTTCGTAGGGTGACGGGATGTCAGCCTCAGAACCCGCCCCGCCGGGCGTCTCTGCGCGGTCGGAGTCGACGCAACCGGTCGGGCCGTCGGTGCGCGTGCGCGTCGGGGTCGGTGCGGCGATCGTGCTCGTCGTCGCGGCGCTGGTGGCGTCGGTGCTCATCACGGCGCTCACCCCGGTGGGGGCCACGACGGTGGTGTCGGATGCGCGCACGTCCGCGCCGTCACCGGCGGTACCGGCGGCTGCGCCCGGTGGTGCTTCCGCGCCGCCGGCCGGCGGCGCGGCGGCATCGGGGGTGCCACCGTCGGGCGGCCCTGTCGCGGGAGGCTCGGTGCTCCTCGTGCACGTGCTCGGGGCGGTCGCCTCCGCGGGCGTCTACGAGCTGCCGGAGGGGTCTCGGGTGGTCGACGCGGTCGCCGCGGCCGGAGGGCTCCTCCCCACCGCGGAGGCGGGCTCGATCAATCTGGCGCGCCCGCTCACCGACGGCGAGCAGCTGCGCGTGCTCGCTGTCGGTGAGGCTCCGCCCGAGGCGGCCCCGCCCGGTGCGGCGGCCGGCGGCCAGGGCTCGGCGGGTTCCGGCTCAGCGGGGCCCGGCCCGTCGGGCGGCGCTCTCATCAACCTCAACGCCGCCTCCGAGATCGACCTCGACGCCCTCCCGCGGATCGGCCCCGCCATGGCATCCCGCATCGTCGAGTACCGCAGCACGAACGGCCCGTTCACCTCGGTCGACGACCTCCTCCAGGTGCCCGGCATCGGAGAGAAGACCCTGGAGAACCTCCGCCCCCTGGTGACGGTGTGATGGCGCGGCATCAGCTTCGGCGCCGGGTTCGCGACGTGCGGGCCGCGGGGGCGCGATGACCATCGATCTGCGATTGGTTCCGTCGGCGGTCGGTGCGTGGGCTGTCGTGTGGTTCCTCGGCGCATCGCCGGAGTGGTCGGCCGTCGTCGCGGCTGGAGGGTGGGCGGCGGTGCTCGCGCTGCTGCTCGTCCTGCTGTCGCGCCGCGATGGCCGGTCGCAGCGCGGAAGCGGCCTGGGCAGGGCGTCGCTGGGCGGAGGCCCGGTTCGGGTGCGCCGGGCGGTGCCGGCGGGGGCGATGGCGGTGGGGGCGGTGGCGTTGGTGGCGACGGCGGTGTTCGCGGGCGACGGCGTGCGTCGGCCGGACGGGCTCGAGCTCGGGCGGCCGATCGCCGGCGACGCGGTGCTCGTGGTCACTGGGGTACCTGAGGCCGCTCAGGCGGGCTTCTTCGACGCCGACGACGGCGCATCCGTCGCCGCCGGCGAGACCTCACCGCCCTCGCGCTTCACCATCGGTGCGGTGCTGCGCGAATTCACCGCCGCCGGCCGGGCGACTGCCGCGCGGGCGCCGACGCTCGTGTTCGCCTCCCTCGCCGATCCCGATGCGTTCCGCATCGGAAGCACCTTCCGTGTGCGGGGGTCGCTCAGCCCCGAACCGCCGGGCGGATCGCACGACTTCCTGCTCTTCGCCCGTGAACCGCCGGCCGTCGTCGCCGACCCGCCCTGGTACCTCGGCTGGGCCGGCGGCGTGCGCGAGGCCTTCCGCACCGCCACCGCCCACCTCCCCGGCGACGGCGCACAACTGCTCACCGGGCTCGCCATCGGCGACGACAGCCTGGTGGCCGACGACCTGGTCGACGACATGACCGTGTCGGGCCTCACCCACCTCACCGCGGTGTCGGGCGCCAACTGCGCCGTCGTCGTGACCGCCGTGATGCTCGTGGGGGGAGCGGTGGGCCTCGGCCGGCGTCTGCGTATCACCGTGTCGGTCGTGGTTCTCGGTCTGTTCGTGGTGCTCGTCACACCCGAGCCCAGCGTGCTGCGGGCCGCCACCATGGCGGTGATCGTGCTGGTGGCGCTCGCCGCCGGGCGACCGGGGGCCGGCCTCCCACCGCTCGCCCTCTCGGTGGTGGTGCTGCTCGCGCTCGACCCGGCGCTCGGCCGCAGCGCCGGGTTCGCGCTCTCGGTGCTCGCGACAGCCGGGCTCCTCGTGCTCACCCGCCCCCTGGCCGCCGTGGCCGCCCGCATCATGCCGCGGCCGCTGGCACTGGCGTTGACCGTACCGGTCGCCGCCCAGCTCGCCTGCCAACCGGTGCTGTTCCTGCTCGCACCGCAGCTCACGCCCTACACGCTGCCCGCCAACCTCCTCGCCGAGCCGGCGGCGGCGCTGGTGAGCGTGCTGGGCCTGATCGTCTGCATCGCCGCCGTGGTCGCTCCGGGCCTCGCCGCCTGGCTGGCCTGGCTGCCGTGGCTTCCCTCCGCCTGGATCGCCGCGGTGGCCCGCTTCTTCGCTGCCGCCCCGGTCGCCGCCATCCCGGTTCCCGACGGCGTCGCCGCAGCCGTCGTGGCGGCGGTGGCCCTGCTCGTCGTGGCGGCCACCGCCTTCTGGGCGCCGGGCCGCCCGGGCCGAGCTCGCATCGGTGCGTTCGTCACCGTGCTGGGATTGGTGGTGACGGCCGGAGCCATTGCCGGCGGGCAGCTCGGCCGGTCCGCATCCGTTCCGCGCGACTGGCAGCTCGCGGCGTGCGACATCGGGCAGGGCGATGCCGTGCTCGTGCGGAGTGCCGACGAGGTCGCGCTGGTCGACGTGGGGCCCGAGCCCGAGGCGCTCGCGGAGTGCCTCGAGCGCCTCGGCATCAGCCGCATCGACCTGCTCGTGCTCACCCACTACGACCGCGACCACGTCGGTGGGCTCGACGCCGTGGTCGGCCGGGTCGACCGCGCCCTGGTCGGACCGCCCGACGGCGCCCGCGACGAACGGATGCTCGCCCGGCTGAGCGAGGCGGGCGCCGCCGTCATCCCGGCCCGCCGGGGGCTCACGGGCTCCCTCGGCCACGACCGCTACGACGTGCTCTGGCCCCGCCCCGACTCCCCGCTCCGGGGAAACGACGCCAGCGTCACCGTGATGTTCACCGGCACGATCCGGATGCTGTTCCTCGGCGACCTGGGCGAGCTCGCCCAGCGCGGGGTCGACGCCATCTCGGCTGTCGCCCCGGTCGACATCGTGAAGGTCGCCCATCACGGCAGCGCCGACCAGAGCGAGGCGCTCTACGCCGAGGCGCGCGCCACCCTCGGCGTGGTGTCGGTGGGGGCGGACAACACGTACGGGCATCCGACCGACGCGCTCCTGGGCATCCTCGGGCGCACGGGCACCCGGGTTTTGCGCACCGACCTCGCGGGGCTCGTCGTGGTGGCGGGCACGCCGGGCGCGCTCACCGTCTGGACGGAGCGCGCGGTGCCGCCGTGATCGCGTGGGCCCGAGGCCCGGCGCCGGGGCCGGGGGACAGGGGTCGGTCGCGGCGCCGGGGTCGGACGTCTTCGTTAGGCTGGAGGCGATCGGGAAGAGGTGGTCATGGCCGTCGCACGCGGAAGCCGCTCGTCGTCAAAGACGGCAGCGAAGCCCAGCGCGAAAGTGGCGATCCCCCAGCTCGAATGGAACCAGATTCGCCCCGCTCCCGTCGTGCTGGTGTCGGGCACCGAGTCGTTCCTGGCCGAGCGGGCCATCCGTCAGCTCCGCGACCTGGTGAAGGCCGAAGATCCGAGCCTGGAGATCTCCGACATCGAGGCGTCGTCGTACGGTCCGGGGGAGCTGCTGTCGCTCGCGAGCCCGTCGCTGTTCGGCGAGCCCCGGCTCATCCGCATCAGTGGGGTCGAGAAGTGCACCGACGCCCTCATCGACGACGTCATCTCGTATCTCGCGTATCCGGCCGACGACACCTACCTCGTGCTTCGGCACGGCGGCGGGGTGCGCGGCAAGAAGCTCCTCGAAGCCGTCCGCGCGGCAGCGGGGGTGGCGATCGAGGTCGTCTGCGTCGAACTCAAACGCGACTCCGACAAGTACGAGTTCGCGTCGGCGGAGTTCCGGGCGGCGGGCAAGAGGGTGTCGCCCGGGGCGATCAGGGCGCTCGTCTCCGCCTTCAGCGACGACCTGGCCGAGCTCTCGGCGGCCTGCGCGCAGCTGGCCTCCGACTCGGCCGAGGAGATCACCGAGGTCACCGTCGAGCGCTACTACGCCGGGCGTGTGGAGACGAACGCCTTCGCCGTCGCCGACTCGGCGATCGGGGGCGCCTACGGCGATTCGCTGGCGCTGCTGCGTCACGCTCTGGCCTCGGGGGCCGATCCGGTCCCGATCGTGGCGGCCTTCGCGATGAAGCTCCGCACCATGGCGAAGGTGCTCGGCACCCGCGGCGGCTCGGGGCAGCTGGCCGGTCAGCTCGGCATGGCGCCCTGGCAGATCGATCGCGCCCGCCGCGACCTCTCGGGCTGGACGGGGGAGGGCCTCGGCCGGAGCATCCAGGTGCTCGCCGAGACCGACGAGAGCATCAAGGGGGCCGGGCGCGACCCGGTCTTCGCCCTCGAGCACATGGTGAGCGTCATCTCGTCCCGCGGCACCCTCTGACCTGCGGCGACGAGGCAGACGCTCACCCCGCCCCCGGCCACACGAGAAAGGGCCCCGCCGAAGCGGGGCCCTACTCAGCGTGAGACGACGCTCGAAGCGAATGGCTCAGAGCGACGCGACCTGCTTGGCGATGGCCGACTTGCGGTTCGCCGCCTGGTTCTTGTGGATGACGCCCTTCGAGGCGGCCTTGTCGAGCTTCTTGGCGGCGGTGACCAGGGCCGAGGCGGCCTTGTCCTTGTCGCCGGCCACGACGGCCTCGCGGGTGGCGCGGATGGCGGTCTTGAGCTCGCTCTTGACGGCCTTGTTGCGCTCCTGGGCCTTCTTGTTGGTGCCGATGCGCTTGATCTGCGACTTGATGTTTGCCACGGAAATAACCTCTGTATCTGTTCGGATGAGTGCGGTGCGATTGGTCCGCTGCGGCCGGGCCGCGGATGGAGCCACTCGCTGTTCGCACCCAACTGATCGCGCGGATGCGTAAGCCAACAGGCAACATTACCAGGTGGATCCCGCCCAGACAATCTGAGCGCACGCGGTACCGTTGAACCCTATGCCACGCCTCGCCGCCCACACCGACACCGTCCCGCAATCGGGCATCCGTCGCCTCTTCGAACTGGCCCACTCGATCGACGACGTGATCTACCTCGTGGTGGGCGAACCCGACGTGGCGGTCGACCCCGCGACCCTCGAGGTGGGGGCCGCCGCCTGGCAGGCCGACGACACCGACTACACCCCCAACGGCGGCATCACCGAGCTGCGCGAGGCCATCGTGGCCACGGTGGCCGAACAGAACGGCATCGTCACCGACCTCGAACGCGTGTGGGTCACCGCCGGCGCCACACAGGGGCTCTACCTCGCCATGTCGTTGCTGCTCGACCCGGGCGACGAGGTGCTGGTGCCCGACCCCGGCTACACCACCTTCACGATGAACGCGCACCTCGTCTCGGCCGTGCCCGTGCCGTACCCGCTCCGCCCCGCGGCGGGCTTCACCCCCGACCTCGACGAGCTCGACCGCCTCGTCACCTCCCGCACCCGCGTGCTCATCGTGAACTCGCCGTCGAACCCCCTTGGCGCCGTGTTCGACCGCGAGACCCTCACGGCCCTGCTCGACTTCGCCGAGCGCCACGACCTCTGGGTGATCAGCGACGAGGTCTACGAGCGCTTCACCTACGGTGTCGAGCACATCAGCCTCGCCGCCCTCGCGCCCTCGGCCACCGACCGCGTGCTCACCGTGTTCTCGGCGTCGAAGACCTTCGCCCTCACCGGTGCCCGCGTGGGCTGGCTGCTCACGCCGCCCGGCTTCGCTCCGCTGCTCCGCGCGGCCCAGGAGGCCATGATCAGCTGCGTCAACACGCCCGCCCAGCGTGCGGTCACGGCGGCCCTCACGGGGTCGCAGCAACCGGTGACGGATGCGGCCGCCCACTACCGCGCCAACCTCGACGCCGCGGTCGCCCTGCTCACCGAGCGCGGCATCCACCACCTCGCACCCACGGGCGCGTTCTACCTCTGGGTCGACGTCTCCCACGCCAGCGCCGGCGACGTCGCCTCCTGGGCCGAGCGATTCCTGATCGAGCAGCGCGTCGCCGTAGCCCCGGGGAGCGCGTTCGGCCGAACCGGCGAGGGCTGGATCCGCCTCTGTGCCGCCGCCTCCACCGCCGACCTCCTCGAGGGCATCCGACGCCTCCCCGCGCCGTCCGAAGCCCCTGGTCCGGTCACAGTCCCCGTCGCCGGGGCCCCCGCGGCCGCCGCCACCGCCGCAGGTTCCTGACGTGCGCCTCGCGGTCATCGGTGCCGGAGCCGTCGGCGGCGTCATAGCCGCCCTGGCCGACCGCGCCGGCCACGACGTCTCGCTCACGGCTCGCGGTGCCCAGCTCGACGCGATCGTCGCCGAGGGGCTGCACCTCTCGGGGCACTGGGGTGAGCATCGGGCCCGGCCCCGCGCATCCGCTCTGCTGGCCGTCGATCGTGGGGCGCCGTACGACCTCGCCCTGCTGACCGTGAAAGCCCAGGATGCCGCGGCGGCACTCTCGGCGAACGCCGCCGCCCTCGAAGGCGTCCCGCTCGTGGTCGTGCAGAACGGACTCGGCGGCGCCGCCGCGGCGGCGGCCCACCTGCCGGCCACCCCGGTCGTGGGTGCGCTGGCCCTGTTCGCCGCGTCGTACCTCTCCCCGGGCGAGGTCTCGATCACGACCCCGGCCACCACCTACCTCGGCCTGCCGACGACTCCCGGCCTCGACCCACGGTCCGGGGCCGCCGCCCGCGCTGCTCTCGACCTCGCCAGCGCCACCCTCGCGCCGCTGCTGCCGATCGCCACCACCGCGAACTTCGAGGGCGCGCAGTGGACGAAGCTGATCGTCAACCAGATCAACGCCCTCCCCGCCATCACCGGCCTGCCGGTGCAGGAGACGATCGCCGATCCGCGGCTGCGCGCCGTGCTCACCTCGAGCATGCGCGAGGCGGTCGCCGTGGCCCGGGCCGCAGGCGTGCGCTTCGAGCCGCTCCTCGGCCTCAGCGACCCGCTCCTGCGCGCCTTCCAGCTCGCCCCGCACCCTCTGGCCCGGCTGCTGCCGCGCCTGATGGCCAGACGGATGGGACCGACCCCGAACCCGGGGTCGACTCTGCAGAGCATCCGCCGGGGTCAGCTCACCGAGATCGACCATCTCAACGGCGCCGTCGTGGCTGCCGCCCGCACCCTCGGCCGCCAGGCCCCCGTGAACGCGTCCCTCGCCGCCCTCGTGCACCGCGTCGAGCGCGAGGGCCACTTCCTCGCCCCCGCCGACGTGGCATCCACCGTGGCCACCCTCCCGCGCTGACCCCCGCGCTGCCGGCCCGCCGAGCCGTCGCAAACCGCCCTCGATCGGCGACGAGAGGGCGATCTGCGACGGTTCGATGACGGGGGTGCCGCAGAGGGAGGGGGGGAGGGGCTAGCGCACGTAGGAGCCTGAGCGCAGTTCCTCCACGAGCGACGGCCCGTTCGGCTCCCAGCCGAGGTCGATGCGCGCCGCCGCTCCCGTGGCCTGCTGGTCGAGCAGCAGTGCGTCCGCGAACGCGTCGCCGAGGCGCTCCCGTGCAGCGGCATCCGTCGTCGCCGTCACCCGGCCGTCGAGCCCGGCCGCCGCTGAGGCCGCCTCGCCCAGCTCGCGCACGGTCGGGTTCTGCCCGCTCGCGCCGATGTAGTACGAGCCGGCCGAGGCCAGGTCGTAGGCGAGAACGTACAGCTCGGCGAGGTCGTCGACGAACACCGTCGTCCAGTGCTGCTCGCCCGAGCCGATGAGCTCGAGCGCCGCGGAGCCGGAGTCCGCGGACGAGCTGCGCGGCGCATCCGCCACCAGGTTCGGGATGCCCTTGCCATGGCCGAACACGATGCCGGGCGCGATGATCGTGGTCTTCACGCCCTGTGCCGAGCGCACCCGGGCCTCGACCGGCAGGCGCCACGAGGTGAGCGCCGGCGGGTCGAACGGCGTCGACTCGGTGAGGTCGGCACCGTTGCCGAAGATCCAGATGCCGCCGGTGTGCACGTACGGCTTGTCGCTGCCCTCGAGGCCGGCGAACACGGCGGTCACGAACGCGTCGTCGGCGGGAGCGCTCGACTCGTCGCCGGGGGAGGCGAGGTGGATGACGCCGTCGCTCTCCAGAGCCAGATGCGTCACCACATCCCGGTCGGTGATCTCGCCGAGCACGGCACGTGCCCCGGCGGCCTCGACCGCGTCGGCCGAGGCGGAGGACCGCACGAGGGCGACGACGTCGCGCCCCTGCTCGCGGAGGGTACGGAGGACTGCGGAACCGATGAAACCGGTCGCGCCGGTGAGAAGAATAGCCATACGACGATTCAACCCAACCGGGCCCCGGGCATTCCACCGTGTTTCGCCGTGAGTCGCCCCCCAGCACGGCATGGCAGAATGGGGCGTCCCGACGATCAAGAGGAATGCGTGAGCCCCAAAGCCCTGAAGGCCCTCCAGCCGGCCTCCACCGACCCCGCATTCATCCGCAACTTCTGCATCATCGCGCACATCGACCACGGCAAGTCCACCCTCGCCGACCGGATGCTGGGCATCACCGGCGTCGTGAGCGACCGCGACATGCGCTCGCAGTACCTCGACCGCATGGACATCGAGCGCGAGCGTGGCATCACCATCAAGAGCCAGGCCGTGCGCATGCCCTGGGAGCTCGACGGCCAGACCTACGCGCTCAATATGATCGACACCCCGGGCCACGTCGACTTCAGCTACGAGGTCAGCCGCTCCCTCGCCGCCTGCGAGGGAGCCATCCTGCTGGTCGACGCCGCGCAGGGCATCGAGGCCCAGACGCTCGCGAACCTCTACCTCGCCCTCGAGAACGACCTCACCATCATCCCGGTGCTGAACAAGATCGACCTGCCGGCCGCCGACCCCGAGAAGTACGCCGCCGAGCTGGCGAGCCTCATCGGCGGCGCCCCGGCCGACGTGCTGCGCGTCTCGGGTAAGACGGGCCTCGGCGTCGAGGCGCTGCTCGACCGCGTCACGCAGCTCATCCCCGCTCCGGTGGGCGATCCGGATGCCGCGGCCCGCGCCATGATCTTCGACTCCGTCTACGACGCCTACCGCGGCGTGGTCACCTACGTGCGCATGATCGACGGAAAGCTCAGCCCGCGCGAGCGCATCCAGATGATGTCCACCCGCGCCACCCACGAGATCCTCGAGATCGGCGTCTCCAGCCCCGAGCCCGCGCCCAGTCAGGGCCTCGGTGTCGGCGAGGTGGGCTACCTCATCACCGGTGTGAAAGACGTGCGCCAGTCGAAGGTGGGCGACACCGTCACCACGGCCCACAAGCCGGCGACGGATGCGCTGCCCGGCTACACCGAGCCCCTCCCGATGGTCTTCAGCGGCCTGTACCCCATCGACGGCAGCGACTACCCGGTGCTCCGGGAGGCGCTCGACAAGCTCAAGCTCAGCGACGCCGCGCTCGTCTACGAGCCCGAGACCTCGGTGGCGCTCGGCTTCGGCTTCCGCTGCGGATTCCTGGGCCTACTGCACCTTGAGATCATCACCGAGCGGCTCGAGCGCGAGTTCAACCTCGACCTCATCGCCACCGCCCCCAGCGTGATCTACGAGGTCACCACCGAAGACAAGAAGACCGTCACGGTCACCAACCCGAGCGAGTTCCCGGGCGGCAAGATCCTGAACGTCAAGGAGCCCGTGGTGAACGCGGCCATCCTGGCGCCGAAGGACTACGTGGGCACCATCATGGAGCTCTGCCAGGGCCGCCGCGGCATCCTGCAGGGCATGGACTACCTCGGCGAGGACCGGGTGGAGATCAAGTACACGATGCCGCTCGGCGAGATCGTGTTCGACTTCTTCGACCAGCTCAAGTCGAAGACGGCGGGCTACGCCAGCCTCGACTACGAGCCCTCTGGCGAGCAGGAGGCCGACCTCGTGAAGGTCGACATCCTGCTGCAGGGCGAGCAGGTCGACGCGTTCAGCGCCATCGTGCATCGCGACAAGGCCTACGCCTACGGCGTGCTGATGACCGGGCGGCTGCGCGAGCTCATCCCGCGCCAGCAGTTCGAGGTGCCCATCCAGGCGGCCATCGGGGCGCGCATCATCGCCCGCGAGTCCATCCGCGCCATGCGCAAAGACGTCCTCGCCAAGTGCTACGGCGGTGACATCAGCCGCAAGCGCAAGCTGCTCGAGAAGCAGAAGGAGGGCAAGAAGCGCATGAAGATGGTGGGCCGCGTCGAGGTGCCGCAGGAGGCCTTCATCGCCGCCCTCTCCGGCGACGTCGAGAAGAAGGAGAAGAAGTAGCCGTGTCGGCCACTCTTCCCTCGCCCGCCGAGGCGGTGTCGGAGCAGCCCCTGAGCTACGCCGCCGTCGGAGCCACGCAGGCGCCCGACCTGATGTACTTCCCGCCGCGCGGCTTCCGGCCCATGCAGGCCAGGGCCCGGCTCGGCAGTGGCGAGGCCCGCTTCGAGAAGGCCTCGGCCCGCCTGATGGCCTGGGGCGTGCAGCGCGGAGCCGGCATCACGGTGGGCGACGTGGCCCTGCCCGCTCCGACGGGCGGCGACTACGCCGGGCTCCGCTACGACGAGACCGGCCGGCCTCTCGGTCCGCGCTCGTCGACCCCTGAGCAGGCCTACGGCGAAGACGGCACGCCGCTCGTCTCCGCCGGCGCCACGGCCGTGCTCACCATCTCCACGTTCGGGCTCAAGGTGCACGCGCCCATCCGCGTGGTGTACCTCGTCGACGAGCCCGGCCGCCGGGGCTTCGCCTACGGCACCCTGCCCGGGCATCCCGAGTCGGGCGAGGAGAGCTTCGTGGTCGAGCACCTCTCCGACGACTCGGTGTGGATCGTCATCCGCGCGTTCTCGCGCCCCAGCACCTGGTTCTACCGGCTCGGGATGCCTGTGCTCCGGTTCATGCAGTGGCGGTACACCAAGCGGTACCTCCGTTCGCTGATGCCGAGCATGTCCGGCTCGGCCCCTCGGTCCGGCTCAGCCGCCCGGCGCTGACGCGTGCCCTCCGCGCTCCCGCTCGGCGACCCGGCGCCCGCCGACGGTCTGCTGCCGCCGCCTGTCTCCCGCGCATCCGGAACCGCCCACCGCGACTTCGGTCTCTACGTGCACGTGCCGTTCTGCCGGGTGCGCTGCGGCTACTGCGACTTCAACACGTACACGTCCACCGAGCTGCGCGGTGTCAAGCAAGCCGATTACTGGCAGCAGGCCATCGCCGAGATGGGCTTCGGAGCGCGGGTGCTCGAGGCCTCGGGGTACGCGGCCCGTCCGGTGTCGACGGTCTTCTTCGGCGGCGGTACCCCCACGCTGCTGCCCGCCGAGCAGCTGGCCGGCATGCTGTCGGCGGCGCGGGACACCTGGGGCTTCGCCCCCGATGCCGAGATCACCACCGAGGCCAATCCCGACTCCGTCGACGCCGCCTACCTGCAGACGCTCGCCGACGCGGGCTTCACCCGGGTGAGCTTCGGCATGCAGTCGGCGGTGCCGAGCGTGCTGGCCACGCTGGAGCGCACCCACGACCCCGCGCGGGTTCCCGAGGTGGTGCGCTGGGCGAAGGATGCGGGGCTGCAGGTGAGCCTCGACCTCATCTACGGCACGCCCGGCGAGACCCTCGACGACTGGCAGCGGTCGCTCGACGCCGTGGTGGCGGAGCGACCCGACCACGTCTCGGCCTACGCGCTGATCGTCGAGGACGGCACGAAGCTCGCGCGCCAGATCCGCTCGGGCGTCGTGGCGCAGCCCTCGGACGATCTGCAGGCCGACATGTACGAGCGAGCGGATGCGGTGCTCGCCTCCGCGGGCTACGACTGGTACGAGGTGAGCAACTTCTCCACCGACCCCGCCACACGCTCGCGTCACAACCTCGGCTACTGGGTGGGGCACGACTGGTGGGGCATCGGCCCCGGGTCGCACAGCTACGTGGGCGACACCCGGTGGTGGAACGTGAAGCACCCGGCGGCGTACGCGCAGCGGATGGCGGCGGGGGAGTCGCCGGCCGCGGGCCGCGAGACCATCGACGAGGCCACGCACGAGCTGGAGCGCATCCTGCTGCTCACCCGGGTGCGCGGAGCACTGCGGGTCGACTCGCTCGCCCCGGAACCCCGGCGTGAGGTGGCCTCGCTCATCGCCGACGGCTTCGTCGACGGCCGCTCGGCCCTCGGGGGCGAGCTCACCCTCACCCTGAAGGGCCGTCTCCTGGCCGACGCCGTGGTGCGCCGCCTCACCTGAGGCCCCCTCCCTCTCGCCGAGTTGTGCCAAATCGCCCCCTCGCGGGCCGCGAAGGGGCGATTTGGCGCAACTCGGCGGGGGCTGTGGAGAACTTCTGCACCCGCGGGCAGGTTCGGGCACCATGTGCGGATGCGTCGTCGAAGTGAACTGCCGCCGGAGCTCGCCTCCGTTCCGTTCAGCGTGGCCGAGGGGCGCGGCGCCGGGCTCGGCGCGAAGCGCCTGCTCGCGGCCGACCTCGAGCGGCCCTTCCACGGCGTGCGGGCCCGCGAGGGCTCGGTCGACTCGGTGCTCGAGCGGTGCCGCGCCTACGCCGTGCGCCTGCGGCCAGGCGACTTCTTCACCCACACCACGGCCGCCGTGCTGTGGGGGTGCCCGCTGCCGAGTCGCTTCGAGCGAACGGATGCCGCCCTGCACGTCTCCACCCTGGCTCCCCGCCGGGCTCCGGCCGGCCGCGGGGTAGTCGGGCACCGTCTCGATCCCGACTCCGTGCGAGTGGTCGAACGGCATGGCTTTCCGGTGTCCGACCCGGCGGGTACCTGGTGCGACCTGGCCGACATCCTGGTGAGCAGTCACCGGGCGAGCGGCGAGTTCCGCGGTCTCGACGACCTGGTCGCGGCCGGAGACCACTTCGTGCTGACTCCGCGACACGTCGCCCAGGCCGACGGGCGCCCCTACGTCGACGTCGACGGCCTGGCCGCCAGGGTGCACGCGGGATTCCGCCGTCGCGGGGTGGCAGCGGCGCGAGTGGCGCTGCCGATGCTTCGCGACGGCGCCGAGTCGCGACCCGAGACGCTCGTGCGCCTGGCGATCGCGCGGCGGCGCCTTCCCGAACCGGTGCTGAACGAACCTGTGTTCGACGCAAGAGGTCGCTTCATCGGCCGGGCCGACCTGCAGTTTCCCGGGTTCAGGGTGATCGTCGAGTACGACGGCGAGCAACACCGTCTGGACGACTCGCAGTACGCTCGCGACGAACGGCGTATCGAGGAGTTCCAGCACGCGGGTCAGCTCGTCGTCCGCATCCGCAAGGAGGCCCTCGCCACCCTTCCCGCTGAGGTGTCGCGGGTGGAGCGCGCCCTGTACTCCCGGGGCTGGCGCCCCCGTTGAGGTACGCCAAAATGCCCCCTCAGGAATTCTGAGGGGGCATTTCGGTGAAACTCGGCGAGGCCGGAGTTACTTGATGAAGCGGAAGTTGAAGGGGTAGCGGTAGGTGCCGCCGCCGTTCACCTTCACGCCCGCGACGATCGCGAACACGACGCCTGCGATCTGAGCGGCCCAGGCGAGGAAGTAGAACAGGAAGCCGATGAAGATGAAGGCAGTGATGGTGCCGACGATGTAGAGGCCCACCACGAAGATCGCCACCGTGATCTGGAAGTTCAGCGACTCCTTGCCCTCCTGGTTGGTGAGGGGGCCGCGGTCTTTGAAGACCAGCCAGATGATCAGCGGCGGAAGGAAGCCGAGGATGCCGCCGAGCTGGGCGAGGAACGCCCACTGCTTGTCGTCGGCCTGCGACAGCGGTGCGCCGGCGACGGGCTGCTGGTAGCCAGCGGGCTGCTGGTAGTTCGAGCCGGGCGGCGGAGCCTGGTAGCCGGGCGGCGGGGCCTGGTACCCGGGCGGGGGAGCCTGGTAGCCGGGCGGCGGCGTGGGCTGACCCGAGGGCGGCGTCGGCTGGCCTGAGGCCGGATCGTTCGGCGTTGCGTTGGGGTCGGTCATGTCTCGCGCCTTTCAGACGGATGTTCTGGGGGTGGTACGCAAGCCAAGATAGCGGCAGGGGTAAGCCCAAGCAATGATTTTCGCTCACTGTGTCACGAACCCGCCTCAGCCCAGGCGCGATATGATTGGCACTCAGGCAGGTTGAGTGCCAACCTGCGGAGCACGCGCAGCGAGAGGTGAGGTGGATCGATGGTCTCCGAACGCAGCCTCGAAGTGCTCCGCGTGATCGTGCAGGACTACGTGGCCTCCCGCGAGCCGGTGGGCTCGAAGAGCATCGCCGAACGCCACTCCTTCGGTGTCTCCGCCGCCACCATCCGCAACGACATGGCGTTGCTGGAGGAGGAGGAGCTGATCGCGGCACCGCACACCTCGAGCGGTCGCATCCCCACCGACAAGGGCTACCGCCTGTTCGTCGACCATCTCTCCGAGATGCGTCCGCTCACCTCGGCCCAGCGTCACGCGATCGAGGCCTTCCTCGACTCCTCGGTCGACGTCGACGACGTGCTCGCGCGCACCGTGCGGCTGCTCTCGCAGCTCACCCATCAGGTCGCGCTCGTGCAGTACCCGCTGCGCTCGCAGGCGCGCGTGCGTCACATCGAGGTGGTGGCGCTCGCACCGCGCAAGCTCATGACGGTGATCATCACCGACAGCGGCCACGTGGAGCAGCGCATCGTCGATGTGCCGGGCGATGTCGACGACGAGTTGATCGGGCAGTTGCGCCAGCGCTTCAACGAGGCCGCGGGGGGCCGCGGGCTGATCGAGGCGGCGGGCGTGCTCGACGCGGTGGCCGACCGCTTCCCGGCCGCGCAGGCGGCGACGGCATCCGTGGTGGCCGCCACGCTGAAGGAGCAGGTCTCCGCCAACCGGCAGGAGAAACTCCTCATCGCCGGTGCGGCCAACCTCGTGCGTACCGAGGGCGACTTCCACGGCAGCATCCTCCCCGTGCTCGAGGCGGTGGAGGAGCAGGTGGTGCTGCTGCGTCTGTTCAGCGAGCTCGAGGCCGACCAGCGCGGCCTCGTGGTCTCGATCGGCCGCGAGAACGAATCGTTCGGGCTGGGCGAGACGTCGATTCTCGCGAGCGGCTACACGGGCATCGGCAGCGCCGTGTCGCGGCTCGGGGTTCTCGGCCCCACCCGCATGGACTACTCCAGCAACATCTCCGCGGTGCGGGCGGTGGCGCGCTACCTCTCCCGCACGCTGGGCGAGACCGGCAGCGCGAGCTGACCCGCGGCCGGCCGCGGCATCCGATTTTCATCTTTTCGATTCGAAGCGACAGAAGCGACAACGAAGGAGAAGCCCCTGGTGGCTGACCACTACGACGTGCTGGGCGTCTCGCGTGAGGCGACGCCCGAAGAGATCAAGAAGGCCTATCGCCGGCTCGCGCGCGAGCTGCACCCCGACGTGAACCCGAGCCCGGAGGCCCAGGAGACGTTCAAGCAGGTCACCCACGCCTACGACGTGCTGAGCGACCCTGGCCAGCGCCGCGACTACGACCGTGGCCCGCAGCAGGGCTTCGGTGGCGGAGGCGGACAGAACTTCGGCGGCTTCGGCGACATCTTCGAGACCTTCTTCGGCGGGCAGGGCGGCGGCAGCCGCGGCCCGAAGTCGCGCGCCGAGCGGGGCCAGGATGCTTTGCTGCGCGTGGAGGTCGACCTCGGCGAGGTGATCTTCGGCACGCACCGCGACATCGAGGTCGACACCGCCGTGCTCTGCGAGACCTGCACCGGGTCGTGCTGCGCGCCGGGAACCGCTCCCGTCACGTGCGACATCTGCCACGGCTCGGGGTCGATCCAGCGCACCGTCCGGTCGCTGCTCGGCAACGTCGTGACCAGCGCACCCTGCGGCACCTGCCGCGGCTACGGCACCGTCATGCCGAACCCGTGCCCCACCTGCCAGGGTCAGGGCCGCGTGCGCGCCCGCCGCACCCTGCCGGTCGACATCCCCGCGGGTGTCGACACCGGGCTGCGCCTGCAGCTGCCCGGCCAGGGCGAGGTCGGCCCCGCCGGCGGCCCGCAGGGCGACGTGTACCTCGAGATGAAGGTGCGTCACCACGACGTGTTCTCGCGCAACGACGACGATCTGCTCTGCACCCTCGAGGTGCAGATGTGGGATGCGGTGCTCGGCACCACCACCACGGTCAAGGCGCTCGACGGAGACATCGAGCTCGAGCTCAAGCCCGGCATCCAGAGCGCCGAGGTGCTCACGGTGAAGGGCCGGGGCGTGACGCACCTGCGGGGCAACGGCCGGGGCGACCTGCGGGTCGGCATCCAGGTGGTCACCCCCACGAAGCTCGACCACAAGCAGAAGGAGCTGATGAAGCAGCTCGCCGCCGCCCACAAGTATCCGGAGCCCTCGCTGGGGCAGTTCCAGCAGGGGCTGTTCGCGAAGCTCCGCGACCGCTTCCTGAACGTCTGAGCCGACGATGAGCTCCCTCTTCCTGCTCGAGGAACTGTCGGTGGTGCCGCACGAGATCGGCGACGTGGTCACCATCACGGGCGACGAGGCGCGGCATGCCGCGACGGTGAATCGGATGCGCGTCGGCGAGCACACCGCGATCGGCGACGGGCGGGGCCTGGTCGTGCAGGGCGTGGTGGTGCGGGCGGAGGCCAAGGAGCTCGAGCTCGCCGTGGAGCGCGTGCAGCGGCATCCGGAACCGTCTCCCCGTATCGTGCTGGTGCAGGCGCTCGCGAAGGGCGACCGCGACGAGCTCGCGGTGCAGTCGGCCACCGAGCTCGGGGTGTCGGGCGTCGTGCCGTGGCAGGCCGAGCGCTCGGTGTCGCGCTGGGTGGGCCCGAAGGCGGTCAAGGGCCGGGACCGGTGGGCCGCCATCGTGCGCGAGGCGGCGAAGCAGTCCATCCGGCCGTTCGTGCCCCACGTCGACGACCTGGTCGAGGTGACCGAGCTCATCCGCGACGGGGTGGCCGGCGGCTGCCGCATCGTCGTGCTCGAGCCGAGTGCCGAGGTGCGGCTGAGCTCGTTGCGGTTCGATGCCGACGACACCCGGGGCGTCCTGCTCGTGGTGGGCCCGGAGGGTGGCATCTCGCCCCGCGAGCTCGAGCAGCTGAGCGAGGCCGGTGCCGAGGTGGTGCGGCTCGGCGACGAGGTGCTCCGCACCTCCACCGCCGGCCCCGCCGCCGTGGCGGTGCTGAACGTGCTGCTCGGACGCTGGTAGCGAAACCCGCTCACGGCCCGTCGTCCCGCCCTCCTCACCGACGGTGGTCGAACCTACAATGGAGCCATGACCACCGAATCCCCGTCGCCGTCGATCTTCTCCCGCATCATCGCGCGCGAGATCCCGGCGAGCATCGTGCGCGAGACCGATCGGGTGATCGCGTTCGACGATGTCGCGCCGAAGGCTCCCGTGCACGTGCTGGTGGTGCCCAAGACCGAGCGGTACCGCGACGTGGTGGAGCTCGCCGCGGGCGACCCCGGCCTTCTGGCCGAGGTGGTCGAGGTGGCGAGGTCGATCGCCGAGGAGCGCGCCGACGGCGAGTTCCGTCTCGTGTTCAACACCGGTGAGAACGCCGGCCAGACCGTCTTCCATGTGCACGCCCACGTTCTCGCGGGCGGGCTGAAAGAGTAATTTGACCCCCACGAACCCTGCTTCCCCGGCCTCCGGCCCTCTCGGCGAGGCGAAGCTGCACGTCGACGGCATCGAGATGGTGCGACTGCTCGGCCCGCAAGACCGCCTGCTCACCACCGTGGAGCGCCAGTTCCCTCTGGTCTCGGTGCTGGTGCGCGGCAACGACATCACCCTCTCGGGCGACGCCACCCAGGTCGAGGCGGCCCGCCGACTCGTCGAGGAGCTGCTGCTGATGGTGCGTCAGGGCCACGACCTCACGCCCACCGAGGTGTCGTCGTCGGCGCGCATCCTCGAGAGCGACCGTGGCTCGAGCCCGGCCGAACTGCTCAGCCAGGCGATCGTCACCGCCCGCGGCAAGAGCGTGCGCCCGAAGACGCTGGGCCAGAAGGAGTACGTCGACTCGATCGACGAGAACACGGTCGTGTTCGGCATCGGTCCTGCCGGCACCGGCAAGACCTACCTCGCCATGGCGAAGGCCGTGCAGGCGCTGCAGCGCAAAGAGGTCGAGCGCATCATCCTCACCCGTCCGGCCGTCGAGGCGGGGGAGCGGCTCGGCTATCTGCCCGGCACGCTCACCGACAAGATCGACCCGTATCTGCGCCCGCTCTACGACGCGCTGAACGAGATGATGGACCCGGAGGTCGTGCCGAAGCTGCTCGCCATGGGCACCATCGAGGTGGCGCCGCTGGCCTACATGCGCGGCCGCACCCTGAACAACTCCTTCATCGTGCTCGACGAGGCGCAGAACACCACTCCCGAGCAGATGAAGATGTTCCTCACCCGCCTGGGCTTCGGCTCGAAGATGGTGGTCACGGGCGACATCACCCAGGTCGACCTGCCCGTGGGCACGAGCGGCCTGCAGGTCGTGAGCCGCATCCTCGACCGCATCGACGACATCCACTTCGCCACGCTCACCAGCGCCGACGTGGTGCGGCACACCCTGGTGGGCCAGATCGTCGACGCCTACACGAAGTACGACCAGGTGCAGCTGGCGCGCCAGCAGGGGCACGAGACGGGCACCGAGCGGGATCGCCGCTACAACAACGGAAAGCGGTAGGGACAGCCGGTGTCGATAGAGGTCAACAACGAGTCGTCGGTCGAGGTCGACGAGACGGCCCTGCTGCGGCTCGCGAGCTTCGCCCTCGACTTCCTGCACGTGCATCCGGATGCGGAGCTCGCGATCGTGCTGGTCGACGAGGCCGCCATGGAGCAACTGCACGTGCAGTGGATGGACGAGCCCGGCCCCACCGACGTGCTCAGCTTCCCGATGGACGAGCTGCGACCCGGTACCGAAGACGCGCCCACCCCGGCGGGCCTCCTCGGCGACGTGGTGCTCTGCCCGCAGGTGGCGGAGTCGCAGGCGCAGACCGCGGGCCACTCGACGCTGGAGGAGCTGCTGCTGCTCACCGCCCACGGCATCCTGCACCTGCTCGGCTTCGATCACGCCGACGCCGAAGAGGAGCGTGAGATGTTCGGCATCCAGCGCGACATCCTGGTGGGCTACGCGATGAGCGAGCGCCGCCGCCGGGTATGACGATCACCCTCTTCCTCCTGGCCGCCGTGGTGCTGGTCGCCCTGGGCGGCCTGTTCGCGTCGATCGACTCGGCGATGACGTCGCTCTCCCGCGGCGACCTGCTCGATCTCGCCGAGCGCTACCGGGCGAAGAGGTCGCTGCGGGCCATCGCGAACGACGTGGGCGCCCACCTGAACGCGGCGAACTTCGCCCGCGTGGTGTCGGAGACCACCGCGGCGGTGCTCGTGACGGTGGCGTTCGCGTTCACCATCGACGAGCTCTGGCTCGCTCTCGTGCTCTCGGCGGTGGTGATGATCGTGGTCTCGTTCGTGCTGGTGGGTTCGAGCCCGCGCAGCGTCGGCCGCGTGCATCCGCGCGTGGTGGTGCGGTACGGAGCGGTGCCGGTGCATCTCGTGCGCGTGGTGCTCGGCCCGATCGCGAACCTCCTGGTCGCCATCGGCGACCGCGTCACGCCGGCGCGGGCGCGCTCGGCCGGCTTCGCCTCGGAGGAGCAGCTGCTCAGCATGGTCGACGAGGCCACCGAGCTCGACGTGCTCGAGGAGGACGACCGCGAGCTCATCCACTCCATCCTGGAGTTCAACGACACCGTGGTGCGCGAGGTGATGGTGCCGCGAACCGACATGGTCACCATCGACGACGACGCCACCGTGGGGCACGGCCTCGGGCTCTTCCTCAGCAAGGGCGTCTCCCGCATCCCCGTGGTCGTCGACGACGACGTCGACGAGATCGCCGGCGTGCTGCACCTGCGCGACGTGGCGCGCGTGAGCTACGAGCGTCCCACCCTGGTCGACACGATGCCGGTGCGCGAGCTCGCGCGTCAGCCGCTGTTCATCCCGGAGTCGAAGAAGGTCGACGACACCCTGCGCCAGATGCAGACCGAGTCGAACCACCTCGCCATGGTCGTCGACGAGTACGGCGGCATCGCCGGGCTCGTGACCCTCGAAGACCTGATCGAGGAGCTCGTCGGCGACATCTCCGACGAGTACGACCGCGACGTGGTGGAGGTCGAGCCCACCGACGACGACGGGTACCGCGTGAGCGCCCGCCTGCCGGTCGACGAGCTCGGCGAGCTGTTCGACCTCGAGCTCGACGACGACGACGTCGACTCCGTGGGCGGACTGCTCACCAAGGCCCTCGGCCGCCTGCCCGAGGCGGGGTCCACCGCCGAGGTGCCCGGCCTCGTACTCACCGCCGACCGCATCGACGGCCGCCGCAAGCGCGTGGTGACGGTGCTCGTGCATCGCTCGACCACCGAGGCGCCCCCCACACGATCCACCCCCATCGAGGAGAACGCATGACCGACAACGACGCCGCCGGCCCCGCCGGCACCTCAGGCCCCGACGACTTCCGGGCCGGGTTCGTCACCTTCGTCGGCCGGCCGAACGTGGGCAAGTCGACGCTCACGAACGCCCTGGTGGGCGAGAAGGTCGCCATCACGAGCCCCAAGCCGCAGACCACCCGGCAGACCATCCGGGGCATCGTGCACGACCCGGCCGGCCAGCTCATCCTGGTCGACACCCCCGGGATGCACCGGCCCCGCACCCTGCTGGGCGAGCGCCTGAACTCGTTGGTGCAGTCCACCCTGGGAGACGTCGACGTGATCGGCTTCTGCCTGCCGGCCGACGAGAAGCTCGGCCCGGGCGACCGTTTCATCAACGAGCAGCTCGACCAGTACCCCAAGGCCAAGAAGGTCGCCATCGTCACGAAGATCGACTCGGCGTCGAAGCAGCAGGTGGGCGAGCAGCTGCTGGCCGTCTCGGAGCTGCGCGACTGGGAGACCGTCATCCCCGTGTCGGCGACCAGCCGCATCCAGCTCGACGTGCTGTCGAGCGAGCTCATCCGGTTGCTGCCCCGCTCGGAGCGGCTCTACCCCGACGACCAGTACACCGACGAGGGGCTGGAGAGCCGCATCTCCGAGCTCATCCGCGAGGCGGCCCTGGAGGGTGTGCGCGACGAGCTGCCGCACTCCATCGCGGTGACGATCGACGACATGCAGGAGCGCGACGACCGCGATCTGCTCGAGATCTACGCCAACCTGTTCGTCGAGCGCGACAGCCAGAAGGGCATCATCATCGGCCCGAAGGGGTCGCGGCTCGGCGAGGTGGGCGCCCGCGCCCGTGCCGAGATCGAGCCGCTGGTGGGCAAGCAGGTGTACCTCAACATCCGGGTCAAGGTGGCCAAGGACTGGCAGCGCGACCCGAAGCTCCTCGGTCGGCTCGGCTTCTGAGCCGGCATCCTGAACCCGTGCCTGATCGCCCGAGCGCCGCGAACCGATACCCTGTAGACGTGTCTTTCGCTTCGAACCCGTTCGGCCAGGTGCTGGTCGCCATGGTCACCCCGTTCACCGCCGACGGCGAGGTCGACTGGCCAGGCGTCGAGAAGCTCATCGACGACCTCATCGTGGGCGGGGCCGACGGCATCGTCGTCTCGGGCACCACGGGTGAGACGTCGACCCTCACCGACCCGGAGAAGATCCGGCTCGTCGAGGTGGGCAAAGACGTGGCCGCGGGCCGCGCCAAGATCATCACAGGCGGCGGCTCGAACGAGACCGCGCACGCCATGCAGCTCGCCCGGCAGAGCGAGAAGGCGGGGGCCGACGGCAACCTCGTCGTCACGCCGTACTACAACAAGCCCACCCAGGCGGGCATCCTCACGCACTTCCGCATGATCGCGGATGCGACGGACCTACCGGTCATCCTGTACGACATCCCCGGCCGCACCGGTGTGCCCATCACGTACGACACCATCCTGCGCCTGGCGAAGCACCCGAACATCCTGGCCGTCAAAGACGCCAAGGGCGACTTCAGCGAGGTGAGCCGCGTGCTCAACCAGACCGGGCTGCTCTACTTCTCGGGCGACGACGCGAACGTGCTGCCGCACATGGCGATCGGCGCCGCGGGCCTCATCGGGGTCACGGCCAACATCGCGCCTGCCCCTTACCGCGTGATCGTCGACGCCGTGAACGCGGGCGACCTCGCCACCGCCACGAGGGCGCACCAGGCGCTCGAGCCGCTCGTGCGTGCCGTGATGACGCACGTTCCCGGCACGGTCGCCGCCAAATACATCCTGCACGGGCTCGGCCGAATCTCCAGCCCGCGCGTCCGCCTGCCCCTCGTGGGGCCCGAGGAATGGGAGGCCGCGCAGATCGAGAGCGAGATCGATCTCGTGCGCGACATCCCGGGCCTGGACCTCGGCAACTTCCGCCCCGACCGCAACGCGGCCGCCGGCGGAGCCCTGCCGAAGGTGGCGGGCACCACCCGCTGACGCGGGCCTCATCCGCTCCGGCGGGTGCACAAGCCACTAGGCGCGCACGAAGCGCGAACCTCATTGAGAAGAAGAACAAGGAGGGCCCATGCAGAGCCCCATCACCACTCCTCCCATCCTGCCCGCCGGCACGCTGCGCGTCACCCCCGTGGGCGGCCTCGGCGAGATCGGCCGCAACATGACGGTCTACGAGTTCGAGGGCAAGCTCCTCGTCGTCGACTGCGGCGTGCTGTTCCCGGAAGAGAACCAGCCGGGCGTCGACCTGATCCTGCCCGACTTCAGCATCGTGCGCGACCGTCTCGCCGACGTGATCGGCATCGTGCTCACGCACGGCCACGAAGACCACATCGGCGCCGTGCCCTACCTGCTGAAGCTGCGCGAAGACATCCCGCTGATCGGCTCGGCCCTCACGCTCGCCCTCGTCGAGGCGAAGCTCAAGGAGCACCGCATCAAGCCCTACACGCTCGACGTGGCCGAGGGCCAGATCGAGAACCTCGGGCCGTTCGAGTGCGAGTTCGTGGCCGTGAACCACTCGATCCCGGATGCGCTGGCCGTCGCCATCAAGACCCCCGCCGGCGTCGTGCTGCACACGGGCGACTTCAAGATGGACCAGCTGCCGCTTGACGGCCGCCTCACCGACCTGCGCGCCTTCGCCCGCCTCGGCGAGCAGGGCGTCGACCTCTTCCTCCCCGACTCCACCAACGCCGACGTGCCGGGATTCACGCCCACCGAGCGCGAGATCGGCCCGGTGCTCGAGTCGATCATCGAGCGCGCTCCCCGTCGCGTGATCGTGGCCAGCTTCTCCAGCCACGTGCACCGCGTGCAGCAGGTCCTGGATGCGGCAGCCGCGAACGGCCGCCGGGTCGCGCTGCTGGGTCGCTCGATGGTACGCAACATGACCATCGCCGCCGAACTCGGCTACCTCAAGGTGCCCGAGGGCGTCCTGGTCGACTTCAAGAAGGCCGGAGACATCCCCGACGACAAGATCGTCTACATGTCCACCGGGTCGCAGGGCGAGCCGATGGCCGTCCTCTCGCGCATGGTCAACAACGAGCACCAGATCGAGGTGGGCCCTGGTGACACCGTCATCCTCGCCTCGAGCCTCATCCCCGGCAACGAGAACGCCGTGTACCGCATCATCAACGGCCTCACCAAGCTCGGCGCCAACGTCGTGCACAAGGCCAACGCCAAGGTGCACGTCTCGGGTCACGCGGCCGCGGGCGAGCTGCTCTACTGCTACAACATCCTGAAGCCGAAGAACGTGCTCCCCGTGCACGGCGAGTACCGTCACCTGGTGGCGAACCAGAAGCTCGCCATCGAGTCGGGCGTGCCCCGCGAGAACACGATCATCGCGGAGGACGGCACGGTCATCGACCTGAAGGACGGCGTGGCCACGGTTGTCGGCCAGCACGACCTCGGCTTCGTCTACGTCGACGGCTCGTCGGTGGGCGAGATCACCGACGCCGATCTGAAAGACCGCCGCATCCTGGGCGAGGAGGGCTTCATCTCCATCGTCGTGGTGGTGGAGGCCCAGACCGGCCGCATCGTGGTGGGCCCCGACATCCACGCGAAGGGCTTCGCCGAAGACGCGAGCGTGTTCGACGCCGTCAAGCCCAAGATCAGCGCCGCCCTCGCGGAGGCCGCGCAGAACGGCGTGCGCGATTCGCACGCCCTGCAGCAGGTCGTGCGCCGCACGGTCGGCCGCTGGGTGAACTCGAGCCTGCGCCGCCGCCCGATGATCGTGCCGCTCGTCATCGAGGCGTAACCGGCGTCGATTTCACAACACCCGTGGCCGGTGACCGGCCGATGCCATCGGCCACGGGTAGCGTGAAACCATGGCCACCAGTAGTAAGTCGACGCCGCGCAAACCGGCGTCCACCACGCGCGGGTCGGCCGCGACGCCTCGCAAGACGCCCACCCGTGCGGCCGCGTCGAAGACCGCCGCGCAGAAGACCGTGAAGTACCCGGTCATGCAGGAGGAGCAGGGGCCGAACCCGCTCACCCGGCTGTGGCTCGCTCTCGCGCACGTCACCGGCGGCGCGGCCCGGGCTTTCGGGCCCGAGAAGCTGGCCAAGGAGGAGCGCCGAGACGGCCTTCCGTTCTTCTTCTTCGTGCTCGCCGTGTCGGGTGCGATCGTGGAGTGGTTCCTCGCCTCCAACGCGGTGGCGGTGTCGATCAACGCGTGGACGTTCGGCGGCCTGTTCGGCCGTGTCTCCTACGCGCTGCCCGTCATCCTGCTGCTGTTGGCTCTGTGGCTGTTCCGGCATCCGAACTCGGTGCACGACAACGGCCGCATCGGCATCGGCCTCGCCGTGTTCCTGGTGTCGGTGTCGGGCCTCTGCCACATCTTCAGTCAGGCGCCCGACCCGTCGCAGGGCATGGACGTGCTGGCCCTCGCCGGTGGCGTGATCGGCTGGATCGCCGCCGCCCCGCTCGCGGCCCTGATCACGCCCGCGGGCTCGGCAGCCGTGCTCATCGTGTTCCTGGCGCTGTCGCTGTTCATCATCACCAAGACGCCCCCGAACCGCATCGGCCGGCGCCTGCGCGAGCTCTACGCCTACCTCTTCGGCGAGCCCGCACCCGAGGAGCAGGCACAGGCCGGTGAGACCGCACCCGTGGCCGCCAAGCGCAACCGCCGAGGCAAAGCGGCCGACGACGATGTGAACATGCTCGACCTCGACGCGACGCCCGAGGAGTCGGGAGCCCTGCCCTGGTGGCGCCGCAACTCCAGCGGTCGCGAGGAAGACCCGGAGTCGGCCGCTCCGCCGCTCTCGCCGCGCATCGAAGACCGCACCCCGGCGCCCGAGGAGCCGTTCGCGATCGCGGCCGAGTTCGACAGTGCGCGGTTCGACGGCACGAATTCGGACAGCACCGAGAACTTCGGCAACGATCTGCTGCACGACATCGAGGCGGCCGAGCAGGCCATCAAGCGCGTGACGGGCGAGGTGCTGCCGGGCCGCCTGCAGACCACGGGTCTCCTCGACGACGAATCCACCGAGGCGCTGCCCGCCTTCGCCACCCCGATCCCGGATGCCCCGGTCGACATCACCGGCACCGGCGAGGTCGAGGGGCTCACCCCTGCCCCCGCCTCCGACCCGGCGAACTACCGTCTGCCGTCGGTGTCGAACCTCTCCGTGGGCGAGCCGTCGAAGGCCCGCTCGGCCGTGAACGACGACATCGTGCGGGCGATCACGGATGTCCTGAGCCAGTTCTCGGTCGACGCGTCGGTGACGGGCTTCTCCCGTGGCCCCACCGTCACCCGGTACGAGATCGAGCTGGGACCGGGCGTCAAGGTCGAGCGGGTCACCGCGCTGTCGAAGAACCTGTCGTACGCGGTCGCCTCGAACGAGGTGCGCATCCTGTCGCCCATCCCGGGCCGAAGCGCCATCGGCATCGAGATCCCGAACACCGACCGCGAGGTGGTGTCGCTCGGCGACGTGCTGCGGTCGCAGAAGGCCATGACCGACCCGCACCCGATGACCATCGGCGTGGGCAAAGACGTCGAGGGCAAGTTCGTGCTCGCCAACCTCGCGAAGATGCCCCACCTCCTGGTGGCCGGTTCGACCGGCTCGGGCAAGTCGAGCTTCATCAACTCGATGGTCACGAGTGTGCTCATGCGCGCCAAGCCCAGCGAGGTGCGGATGGTGCTGATCGACCCGAAGCGCGTCGAGCTCACGGCCTACCAGGGCGTGCCCCACCTGATCACCCCCATCATCACCAACCCCAAGAAGGCGGCCGAGGCGCTGTCGTGGGTGGTGAAGGAGATGGACATGCGGTACGACGACCTCGAGAGCTTCGGGTTCCGTCACATCGACGACTTCAACCGCGCCGTCATCGCCGGCGAGATCCAGCTGCCGCCGGCCTCGCAGCGCGTGCTGAAGCCCTACCCCTACCTCCTCGTCGTGGTCGATGAGCTCGCCGACCTCATGATGGTCGCTCCCCGCGACGTCGAGGACTCGATCGTGCGCATCACCCAGCTCGCCCGCGCCTCCGGCATCCACCTGGTGCTCGCCACGCAGCGGCCCTCGGTCGACGTGGTGACCGGCCTGATCAAAGCCAACGTGCCCTCGCGGCTCGCCTTCGCGGTGACGAGCGTCACCGACTCCCGCGTCATCCTCGACCAGCCGGGCGCCGACAAGCTGATCGGCGGCGGAGACGCGCTCTTCCTGCCGATGGGGTCGTCGAAGTCCATCCGGGTGCAGGGCGCCTGGGTCACGGAGAACGAGATCGCCAAGGTGGTCGAGCACGTCACCCGACAGGCGCGCCCCGAGTACCGCGACGACGTCGCCGTGGTGGCCGAGAAGAAGCAGATCGACGCCGACATCGGAGACGATCTCGAGCTGCTGCTCGCGGCCGCCGAACTCGTCGTGAACACCCAGTTCGGCTCCACCTCGATGCTCCAGCGCAAGCTCAAGGTGGGCTTCGCCAAGGCGGGCCGCCTGATGGACCTGCTGGAGTCGCGTGAGATCGTGGGCCCTTCCGAGGGCTCGAAGGCGCGAGACGTGCTCGTCACGGCCGAGCAGCTGCCCGAGGTGCTGGCCATGATCCGCGGCGGCTCGTCGGCGGGGGCATCGGCGGCGTCGGCTGCCGCGGCCGCCACGACCTCTGCGGCGGCATCGTCGGCGCCCGGACTGGTGGGCGACCGCTACGGCTCCGATGCGGTGTCGGCGTCGCTCGACCAGTACCCTGAGGTCGAGGGCGACACCGACGAAGACGCCTGGGGACTGACCGGCAGGGAGTAACACGTGAGCAGCACCGAGCACACGAACGGCGCGGTGTCGAAGCCGAGCAACTGGAACCTGCCGAACGCGATCACGATCGTGCGCATCCTGCTCGCCCCGGTGTTCTTCGTGATGCTGCTGGCGGATGGCGGCGCCGACGGGTGGTTGCGCTGGGCGGCCGCCGTGCTGTTCATCCTCGCCATCGCCACCGACGGCATCGACGGCCACATCGCGCGCAGCCGCAACCTCGTCACCGACCTGGGCAAGCTGCTCGACCCGATCGCCGACAAGGTGCTCACCGGGGCCGCGCTGGTCGGATTGTCCATCCTGAACGAGCTGCCGTGGTGGGTCACGATCGTCATCCTCGTGCGCGAGGTGGGCATCACGGTCTGGCGCTTCGTGCAACTCTCCGACCGCGTCATCCCGGCATCGCGGGGCGGCAAACTGAAGACCCTGGTGCAGTCGGTGGCCATCTCGCTCGCCCTGCTGCCGTTCCCGACCCTGTTCGGCGACTGGGTGAACTGGGTGAACGCGGTGCTCATGGCACTCGCGGTCATCCTCACCGTGGTGACC
The DNA here is from genome assembly GCF_041927335.1 of Herbiconiux liangxiaofengii. NCBI lineage: Bacteria > Bacillati > Actinomycetota > Actinomycetes > Micrococcales > Microbacteriaceae > Herbiconiux > Herbiconiux liangxiaofengii. The sequence goes on from NZ_JBHFHD010000006.1 coordinate 362,242, forward strand.
GGAATCGACTACCTGGTCCAGGCCTGGCGGCTCAACCGGGCGCCCAAGAGCACAGCGTGACCGGTTCGACCTTCGAGGCCGCGGAGCGGATCGTGTCCGTGCTGTCGGCGCGTCAGCTCACCATCGGTGTCGCCGAGTCGCTCACCGGCGGGCTTCTGACCGCGGCGCTGGTGGAGGTTCCCGGCGCATCCGCGGTGCTCCGCGGGGGAGTGGTGGCCTACGACACCGCCGTCAAGCACAGCCTGCTGCAGGTCGACGCCGAGGTGCTCGCGGCCCACGGCCCCGTGCATCCGGATGTCGCGATGCAGATGGCGGTGGGGGTGCGCCGAGCGCTGGCCGTCGACGGCGTGGAACCCGGGGTCGGCATCGCCACCACCGGCGTCGCGGGTCCCGGGCCGCAGGACGGGCACCCGGCCGGAACGGCCTTCATCGGGCTGGCCGTTGGCCGCGACGTGCGGAGCATCGAGCTCGCCGTCGAGGGCGATCGAGCCGCCGTCCGGGCCGCTGTGACCGCCCGCGCACTCGCCCTCCTGGAGGAGTTCCTGTGAGCTTGCCGGGCCGGTGGGCACCGGGAATGCACCGCGTTTCGATCTCGTTACATCTGAAGTCATTCACAAGATATGTCCAGTCCCCGTCGTCTAGAGTTTCTGCTACGAACCACCGAAAAGGGCGGTTCGAGTGCCACTCGACAACACCGTGACTGAACGCAAGGAGGGTCCAGTGATTCTAGTTCGTCAAGAAATCGGCGACGTGCTTCGGGACTTCCGCCTGCAGAAGGGCCGCACCCTTCGTCAAGTGGCAAGTAAGGCGAGCGTCGCGCTCGGCTACCTGAGCGAGGTCGAGCGTGGTCAGAAAGAGGCCTCGAGCGAGATCCTCGCCTCGGTGGCCGACGCACTCGACACGCCCATCTCGGTGATCATGCGCGAAGTCGGAGACCGGCTCGCCATCGTCGAGGGCATCGATCCCATTCCCGACACGGTTCCCGACGAGTTCGTCGCCGGCTTCGACGCCGACCTCGTCGCCCGCTGAGGGTGCGCCTGAGCGAGTTCCGTCAGGCTGTCGCCGACGAGTTCGGAGACGCCTACGGCCAGGTGGTCACACGTGACCTCAACCTGGTCGACCTGGGTGATCGCACGCCCGAACAGGCCCTGAGGGCCGGCATCGCCCCGCGAGAGGTGTGGATCGCGGTCTGCCGGGCGGCCGACGTGCCCGAGTCGCGTCGCCACGGTGCCGGGTTGCCGGCCCAGCCCAGGAACTGACGCCGGCCCCGGCGCTGAAGCCGGCTGTGAAGAGCCCCGGATCCGTCCGGGGCTCTTCGTCGTTCCCACCCCGATTCCGGATGCCGAAGTCGTCGACACGCCGACTTCGGGTCTCGAACATATCTTCGGGAGTGCGTAGTGTTCTGCACAGCGGGAGCATCGAAGACGTTCTCCACAGATGAGCACCGGCCACGACTGATGTCGGGGGTGGTGCCTACCGTGGGAACTGTTCGATGAACTCCTGAACGCCTTGTCGTTGCCCGGCCGGAAGATCGGACACACGACAGCCTGTGGGCACACCATCGCGAGCACGGAGCACCGCTCCGGCCGCACGACCGAAAGAAGCCGAAATGCCGTCAGACGCCAACCGCGAAAAAGCACTCGAGACCGCTCTCGCCCAGATCGACCGGCAATTCGGCAAGGGGTCGGTGATGCGCCTCGGCAGCGACGACCGGGCCCCGGTCGAGGTCGTCCCCACCGGCTCAATCGCCTTGGATGTCGCGCTCGGCATCGGCGGACTTCCGCGCGGCCGCATCGTCGAGATCTACGGGCCGGAGTCGTCGGGTAAGACCACGCTCACCCTGCACGCCATCGCCAACGCCCAGCGGGCCGGCGGTATCGCGGCCTTCATCGACGCCGAGCACGCGCTCGACCCGGAGTACGCCAAGAAGCTCGGGGTCGACATCGACTCGCTGCTGGTCTCCCAGCCCGACACGGGGGAGCAGGCGCTCGAGATCGCCGACATGCTCGTGCGCTCGGGCTCGATCGACCTCATCGTCATCGACTCCGTGGCGGCCCTGGTGCCCCGCGCCGAGATCGAGGGCGAGATGGGTGACTCCCACGTGGGTCTGCAGGCCCGCCTCATGTCTCAGGCGCTGCGAAAGCTCACGGGTGGCCTGAACCAGACGAACACCACCATGATCTTCATCAACCAGCTGCGTGAGAAGATCGGCGTCTTCTTCGGCAGCCCGGAGACCACGGCCGGCGGTAAGGCGCTCAAGTTCTACGCCTCCGTGCGGCTCGACATCCGCCGCATCGAGACCTTGAAAGAGGGCACCGAAGCCGTCGGCAACCGCACCCGTGTGAAGGTCGTGAAGAACAAGATGGCGCCGCCGTTCAAGCAGGCCGAGTTCGACATCCTGTACGGCGTCGGCATCTCCCGCGAGGGCAGCCTGATCGACTTCGGAGTGGAGCACGAGATCGTGCGCAAGTCGGGGGCGTGGTACACCTACGACGGAGATCAGCTCGGGCAGGGCAAGGAGAACTCGCGTCGCTTCCTGAAGGAGAACCCCGACATCGCACTCGAGATCGAGAACAAGATCCTGGCGAAGCTGGGCGTCGGCGAAGTCGGTGCTGCTGCGGCAGCGGCTGCCGCCGCCGCGGCGCCCAACGTCGAGCCCATCGCCCCGAAGCTGGCCGCCGGCCGCAAGGGTGCGTAGTCGCGCGATGAACGACATCATCAGCCTCGATGCCGCGCGACGGGAGCGCTCGAGCCGCTCGAGCCATCCCTCGCGCGGCTCGAGGGCTGGTGCGGCTGCGTCTGGTGTCGACGACGACGACTTCGACGACGAGCCCGAACTCAGCGATGAGGAGCGGCTCGCGCGCGTCAGCGACACGGTAGTGCGTGCGCTCGGCCGCCGGCAGCTGTCGGCGGGCGAGACGCGGGAGCTGCTGATGGCGCAGGGTGCAGCGCCGGAGGAAGCCGACGAGCTCGTAGCCCGCTACGAAGAACTCGGCTACCTCGACGACGCAGCCCTCGCCGAGGCTTTGGTCGAGAAGCTGTCGGAGCGCAACCACAAGAGCCGCGGAGTCATCTCCCGGGAGCTCTCGGCCCGCAAGATCCCGGCCGAGCTCATCTCGGTCGCGCTCGAGAACCTCGACGACGATCACGAGTTCTCCCTCGCGCTGGAGGCGGCTACCAAGCGGGTCAGTCAGCTCTCGGCCTACGACGAGCAGACTGTCGAGCGTCGGCTGATGGGCTTCCTGAGCCGGCGTGGTTTCAGCTCCGGGGTGGTGCGCGAGGCGACGCGGCGGGCCATGAGTACCCGCAAGACCTTCGGCGGCCCGCGCTTCCGCTGAGCGCGATGAGGAGCGGTGCCGCGTTCGTTCGTAGACTGGAGCGATCATGAGCACCGTCAGTGAAGCCCCCACCCTCATCGCGACGTCGCCCGCGGCGCGCACCCTCGAGGGGCGAGCCCGCACCTACGAGGTGCGCACGTTCGGCTGCCAGATGAACGTGCACGACTCGGAGCGCCTGAGCGGGTCGCTGGAGGCGGCGGGCTACGTGAAGGCCGACGGCTCCGAGCCCGACATCGTGGTCATCAACACCTGCGCCGTGCGCGAGAACGCCGACAACAAGCTCTACGGCAACCTCGGTCAGCTCGCCTCGGTGAAGCGGCGCCACGAAGGTATGCAGATCGCCGTGGGCGGCTGCCTGGCCCAGAAAGACAAGAACGTCATCCTGGAGAAGGCACCGTGGGTCGACGTGGTGTTCGGCACCCACAACATGGGGGCGTTGCCGAAGCTCCTTGAGCGCGCCCGTCACAACGATGCGGCCGAGATCGAGATCCTCGAGTCGCTCGAGACGTTCCCCTCCACGCTGCCCACCAAGCGAGACTCCACCTACAGCGGTTGGGTGTCGATCTCGGTCGGCTGCAACAACACCTGCACCTTCTGCATCGTGCCGGCACTCCGCGGCAAGGAGCGCGACCGGCGGCCCGGCGAGGTGCTCGCCGAGATCCAAGCGTTGGTCGACGACGGGGCCATCGAGGTGACCCTGCTCGGCCAGAACGTCAATTCCTACGGGGTGGAGTTCGGCGACCGCCTCGCGTTCGGAAAGCTGCTGCGCGCGGCAGGCACCATCCCGGGGCTTGAGCGCATCCGGTTCACCAGCCCGCACCCGGCCGCGTTCACCGACGACGTGATCGATGCCATGGCCGAGACGCCCGCGGTGATGCCGCAGCTGCACATGCCGCTGCAGTCGGGCTCGGATCGCATCCTGCGCGCGATGCGCCGCTCCTACCGCTCGTCGAAATTCCTCGGCATCCTCGACCGGGTGCGCGCGAAGATGCCGGATGCGGCCATCTCGACCGACATCATCGTGGGCTTCCCCGGCGAGACGGAAGAGGACTTCCTCGAGACGATGCGCGTGGTCGAGGAGGCCCGCTTCGCGTCGGCGTTCACGTTCCAGTACTCCATCCGGCCCGGTACTCCGGCGGCCACGATGCCCGACCAGGTGCCGCACGCGGTCGTGCAGGAGCGCTACGAGCGGCTCGCCGCCCTGCAGGACCGCATCTCGCTGGAGGAGAACCAGAAGATGGTCGGCCGCCGGGTGGATCTCATCGTGGCGAACGGCGAGGGCCGTAAAGACACCGCCACGAACCGGCTCAGCGGTCGGGCGGAAGACAGCCGCCTCGTGCACTTCGAGGTGCCGGCCGGATCCGCTCGTCCGCGGCCGGGTGACGTGGTCTCGGTCACCGTCACGCAGGCCGCTCCCTTCCACCTCATCGCCGACACCGACGGTGCGCCGCTCGAGGTGCGCCGCACCCGGGCGGGGGATGCCTGGGATCGGGCGGAGGCCGAGTCGTGCGGTGTGCCCACGGGTGCCTCCGCGACATCCGGAGCCGCCAGCGGCTCGCCCCGGCCGGTCTCGTTGGGTCTGCCGAGCCTGCGCATCGGTAGCCCGGCTGCGCCGAGGGCTCAGGACCACGGTGTCGCCGCGGTTCCGATCTACAGCGCCACCGACGATCTGCGCGGGTAGCGGCGCATGGACGACGCGTCGCCCTCGCTGATCGCGGTGGTCGGGGCGACCGGTACCGGCAAGTCCGACCTGTCGCTCACCCTGGCCGAACGCATCGAGCGCGCCGGCGGGTTCGCCGAGGTGGTCAACGCCGACGCCATGCAGCTCTACCGCGGGATGGACATCGGCACGGCCAAGCTCGCGCCCGCCGAGCGCCGCGGGGTGCCGCACCACCTGTTCGACGTGCTGGCCGTCACCGACGAGGCCTCCGTCGCCGCCTATCAGCGCGACGCCCGGGCTGCGGTGGACGACATCCTGGCCCGCGGCGGCACCGCCCTGCTGGTGGGAGGGTCGGGCCTGTATGTGTCGTCGGTTCTGTTCGACTTCCAGTTCCCGGCGCGCGACGAAGCCGTGCGGGCCCGCCTGGAGGGCGAGCTCGAGTCGACCGGAGTCCGTTCGCTGTACGACCGGCTGAAGGCCATCGATCCCGCGGCGGCCGAGTCGATCGGCCAGTTCAACGGCCGCCGGCTCGTGCGCGCGCTCGAAGTGGTGGAGCTCACCGGCGAGCCGGTCTCCGGCACCCTGCCCGACGAGCCGGTGCGCTGGCGACCGTCGGCGGTGGTGCGGCTCGGTGTCGACCGGGCGCGGCTCGTCGAGCGTCTCGACGCTCGGGTCGAGCGCATGTGGGCTGCCGGCCTGGTTCAGGAGGTGGCGTCGCTCGTGCCGCTCGGGCTCCGCGACGGGGTCACGGCCTCGCGGGCCATCGGCTACGCGCAAGCGCTCGCGCAGCTCGACGGCACCGCCGACGAGGGTCAGGCTGTGGCCGAGGCCCAAGCCCTCACCCGCCGCTACGCCCGACGGCAGGTGAGCTGGTTCAAGCGGTACCCGGGGGCGCTCGACGTCGACGCCCTGGATTCCGAGGCCCTCGACGCCGTGGCGTCATCCGTTCTCCGTCAGCGAGACCTCGACGGAGCGGGGGCCTAGATGGTGCAGACTGGAGCGATGCCGGCCGAGTTGCACTTCACCAAGGGTCAGGGCACCGGGAACGACTTCGTGCTGTTCTCCGATCCCGACGGCGAGATCGACCTCGCACCCGCCCAGATCGCCGCCATCTGCGATCGCCGCTTCGGCGTGGGAGCAGACGGGGTCATCCGCGCGGTGCGCTCGGCGAGCCTGCCCGCCGGGGCGGCCGCACTCGCCGAAGACCCGGCGGCCGAGTGGTTCATGGACTACCACAACGCCGACGGGTCGCTCTCCGAGATGTGCGGCAACGGCATCCGCGTCTATGCCCGCTACCTCATGGCCAACGGCCTGGCCGAGCTCGCCCCTGGCGAGACCCTCGTCATCGGTACCCGGGCCGGGGTGCGCGACGTGCAGCTGAACGCCCTGGGGTTCCAGGTCGACCTCGGCCGTTGGCAGCTCGATGGCGGCGAGCCCCTCGTGCGGGCGAAGAACCTGCAGGTGGCCCGCCCCGGGCTCGGCATCAACGTGGGCAACCCGCACGTGGTGGTGGCCCTCGCCGACGACGCCGAACTCGAACAGGCCGACCTCGGCTTCATCCCGCACCTCGAACCCGCTCCGGTCGATGGCGCGAACGTTGAGTTCGTGGTGCCGAGCGACCCGCTGGTGCGCGACGCCGTCGGCCACATCCGGATGCGGGTCCACGAGCGCGGCAGCGGTGAGACGCTCTCCTGCGGCACCGGTGCAGCCGCCGCCGCCCTCGCCACCCGGCACTGGGCCGGTCGCGGGGCACCGAACGCGTGGCGCGTCACCGTGCCCGGGGGAGTGGTGGGCGTACGGATGTTCCCCACCGAGGACGGCGAGCACGTGTCGCTGTCGGGGCCCGCAGAGCTCGTGTACGAGGGCGATCTGTCGATCGCCTGAGCCTCAGCCCCGCTTGTGCGCCCGCAGCACCCGGAAGGCCTTGCTGGTGGTGGCCCGCTGCACGGAGAGGTCGTCGAACTCGGCGTCCATCCACCGCTGCAGGGAGTCGGAGCCGAGGTTCTTCTGCACCACCATCCACGCGTCGGTGTCGGGCTCGAGTCGCGGCAGCCACTGCTGGAGCATCGAGTGCAGCTCGGCCTTGCCCACCCGGATGGGCGGATTCGACCACATGGTCATGAATGTCACGTCGTCGGGAACATCCTCCGGTCGACAGGCGTTGATATTATCGAGACCCATCATGTGACTATTCCGACGAACCAGATCCAGAGCACGCTCGTTCACGTCGACGGCCCAGACCGTCGCGCGAGGTGACTCCAGCGCCAGCGTGAGCGCGATCGGCCCCCAACCGCACCCGAGATCCAAGAGATTCCCGCCGGGTGGAGGAGTGGGCACGTTCGCCAGCAGCACCTGAGTGCCCACGTCGATGCGATCGGGGCTGAAGATGCCCGACGCCGTCACGAGACGGTGTTCCGCCCCGGCCAGGGTCACCGTCAGCTCGCGGAGCGAGAGCTCCCCCGCGGGCTGCGCAGAGAAGTAATGCTCGCCATCCATAGAGGGAATCTAGCAAACAAGGAGACTAGTCTTGACGCCAATGTCAGACCACCAGAACGCAGAGCCCACCACCGAGCCCACCTCCACGAGCGACGACGCCGTGGCCCGGGTGCTGGCGCGAGCCGAGCAGCGTTCGAGCGGCTACCGGTTGTTCGAACAGGGTGCCGCGCAGGCCATCCAGCGGTCCGAGACCACCGGTGAACGGTCGGATGCGGGCTACGACGGCGACCAGTTCGATCGTGAAGACCGGCAGTCGCTCCGGCGCGTGGCCGGGCTCTCCACCGAGCTCGAAGACGTCACCGAGGTCGAGTACCGGCAGTTGCGGCTCGAGAACGTCGTGATCATCGGCGTCTACTCGCAGGGAACGCTCGCCGACGCCGAGAACTCGTTGCACGAGCTCGCGGCGCTGGCCGAGACCGCGGGAGCCGTCGTGCTCGACGGCCTTCTGCAGCGACGGCCGCATCCCGACCCCAGCACCTACTTCGGCAAGGGCAAGGCCGAAGAACTGCGCGCCATCGTGCAGTCGCTCGGCGCCGACACGGTCATCGCCGACACCGAGCTCGCCCCGAGCCAGCGCCGCGCCCTGGAAGACGTGGTGAAGGTGAAGGTCATCGACCGCACCGCCGTCATCCTCGACATCTTCAGCCAGCACGCCAAGAGCCGGGAGGGCAAGGCCCAGGTCGAGCTCGCGCAGCTGGAATACCTGCTGCCGCGACTGCGCGGCTGGGGTGACTCCATGTCGCGTCAGGCCGGTGGCCAGGTGGGCGGCGCGGGTGCCGGAATGGGCTCGCGCGGGCCGGGTGAGACGAAGATCGAGCTCGATCGTCGCCGCATCCACACCCGCATGGCGAAGCTGCGCAAGCAGATCAAGGAGATGAAGCCGGCCCGCGACGCCAAGCGCGCCAACCGCAAGCGCAACGCGGTGCCGAGCGTCGCGATCGCGGGCTACACCAACGCGGGCAAGTCGTCGCTGCTGAACCGCATCACGAGTGCCGGCGTGCTGGTGGAGAACTCGCTGTTCGCCACGCTCGACGCCACCGTGCGCAAGAACGTCACGGCCGACGGCCGCCCCTACACCCTCGCCGACACGGTGGGCTTCGTTCGGGCGCTGCCGCATCAGCTGGTCGAGGCTTTCCGCTCGACGCTCGAAGAGGTCGCCGATTCGGATGTCGTGGTGCACGTGGTCGACGGTTCCCACCCCGACCCCGCGTCGCAGATCACCACGGTGCGCGATGTCATGGGCGAGGCGGGTGCGCGCGGCATCCCCGAGATCGTCGTGTTCAACAAGTCCGATCTCGTGGCCGACGACGACCGTCTGGTGCTGCGCGGCCTCGAGCCGAACGCGGTGTTCGTGTCGGCGCGAACCGGTGAGGGCATCCCCGAGCTGCTCGCGAAGATCGACGCCATCATCCCGCAGCCGAGCGTGCAGGTCGACCTGCTCGTGCCGTACGAAAGGGGCGACGTGGTCACCATGCTGCACGAGAAGAACACCGTGCTGAGCACGGAGTACGAAGAGGGCGGCACGCACGTGAAGGCCCTCGTGAACCCCGAGTTCGAAGAGCGCCTCACCGAGTTCTCGCGGTAACGCGCCCGCACCACAGACGTCGGAGCCCGTCCGGATGGCATAGCCACCGGGCGGGCTCCGACGTTCTGCCGTCACATACCGTCACGCACCCGGCGTGCACGACGTTCGCTGAATAGAGTCATCCCATCAGTGGCCGCACCGCGCGGCTCATGGTGCGACAGCCGAGCCCGGCACCCGCCCCGCGAATCGCCCATGCGCGCGATCGAACGGAGGGAGTGACGGTGACCGGGTTCTCATTCGAGCTGTTCCCACCGAGGTCGGAGGCGGCCTCTCTCGCCGTGCGCGACACCGTGCGCGAGCTCGCGGCCGTGGGCCCGGAGTTCATCTCGGTCACCTACGGGGCCAACGGCTCCAGCCGCGACTCCTCGCTCGAACTGCTGCGGCACATCCACCGCACGACACCCGTGCGGGCGCTGGCGCATCTCACCTGCGTCGGCTCGTCGCACGCGGAGGCGACCGTCGTAATCCGGGAGTTCATCGAGGCCGGCGTGACGAGCTTCCTCGCGTTGCGCGGCGACCCGCCGCTCGGCGTGCCCGAAGACGAGATCGTGCTCGGCGACCTCGGCAGTGCGAGCGAGCTGGTGCAGCTCATCCACCGGGTGCAGGCCGAACGGATGCCCTACACCGAGGCCGCGTTGCCGGGACTGCCGGGGGCCCGCCGCGTCGACGAAGGGCGGCAGAGGCTCCAGGTGTCGGTGGCCGCCTTCCCGAACGGGCATCCCCGCAACCGCGCCGGCTTCGACGACGTCGACGCCCTGCTGGCGAAGCAGGTCGCCGGGGCCGACTTCGCCATCACCCAGCTCTTCTTCGACGCCGACGACTACCTCGGCTTCGTGGCGCGTGCGCGCGACGCCGGCGTGACGATGCCCATCATCCCGGGCATCATGCCGGTCACCAGCGCGGCCCGCCTGCGCCGGGTGGCCGAGCTCTCGGGCGAGCGCATCCCCACCGATCTGCTCGACTCCCTCGACCGCGCCACGAACGACGCCGACCGGCTGCGGGTGGGAGTCGAGCACGCCTCGCGTCTCGCCCGGGCCGTGCTGGCCGGCGGTGCCCCGTCGCTTCACCTCTACACGTTCAACCGCCATGAGGCCGCCCTCGGCGTGCTCCGCGAGTGCGGCCTCGTCTCACCCTCGATCAAGGAATACGCATGACGAATCAGTCCTCCTTCCCCGCCGGAACGATCCTCGGCTACCCGCGCATCGGCCGACGCCGTCAACTCAAGAAGGCCGTCGAGGCGTTCTGGGCCGGCTCGATCAGCGCCGAAGAGCTCGAGCAGGCGGCCGCCGGGCTGCGCTCGGCCACCCGCGCCCGGCTGGTCGAGCTGGGGCTCGGCCAGAGCGACTCCTCCATTCCGGAGAGCTTCTCGTTCTACGACCAGGTGCTCGACGCCGCGGTGACCGTGGGGGCCGTGCCCACCCGCTTCGCCGACCTGGTGGGCGACGACGGCCGGCTCGACCTGGCGGGCTACTTCACCGTCGCGCGCGGCGAGGGGGCGAGGGCACCACTGGAGATGACCAAGTGGTTCGACACCAACTACCACTACCTCGTGCCCGAGATCGGCCCCGAGACCGACTTCTCGCTGGCGAGCGATCGGCTGCTGGAGGAGTTCCTCGAGGCCAAGGCCGAGGGCTACCTCACCCGCCCGGCCATCGTCGGCCCCGTCACGTTCCTGCTGCTCAGCAAGCCGAGTGACGACGCCCCCGAGGGCTTCCGGCCCATCGATCGCCTCGACGACCTGCTCCCCGTCTACGCCGAGCTGCTCGCGAAGCTGGCGGATGCCGGAGCCGAGTGGGTGCAGCTGGACGAGTCGGGTCTCGTCAGCGAGAGCATCGACATCGACCGTGCCGTCTCGCTCGAGGCCACGCGGCGGGCCTACGAGGTGCTGACCGCGGGGGAGCGGCCGGCCATCTTCGTCTCCGCGGCCTACAACAGCCTCGACGACGCCCTGCCGGTGCTCGTCGACTCGGGGGTCGAGGCGATCGGCCTCGACCTCGTGCGCGGTTCGCTGCCCACCCAGGTCGAACACCTCGGCGAGACCGTGCTGGTGGGCGGAGTCGTCGACGGCCACAACATCTGGCGAGGCGACCTGGCGGCGGCGTTCGACAAGCTCGAAGCGCTCGGCGCCCTCACCGTCAACGTGTCGGTGTCGTCGTCGACGTCGCTGTTCCACCTGCCGCACGACGTCGCCGACGAGTCCAAGCTCGACGAGCGCCTGAAGTCGTGGCTCGCCTTCGCCGATCAGAAGGTGCAGCAGATCGCCACGCTGGCACACGGGTTGAGCGGAGGGCGCGTGGCCATCCAGACCGAGCTCGACGCGGCATCCGAGGCCCTCGCCGACCGGCTCGCCGCCCCCGGGGTGCGCGACGGCGACGTGCGACTCCGTGAGGCCGCCCTCACCGGGGACGACTTCGAGCGCGAGGCATATGCCGAACGCCTCGAGGCGCAGGAGGCCGCCCTCGCGCTGCCGTTCCTGCCCACCACGACCATCGGCTCGTTCCCGCAGACCGGTGACATCCGTCGCGCCCGCGCCCGCTTCGTGAAGGGGGAGCTGAGCGCCGAGGACTACACCGAGCAGATGCGGGCCGAGATCCGCCGCGTGGTGGAGCTGCAGGAGGAGATCGGGCTCGACGTGCTCGTGCACGGTGAGCCGGAGCGGAACGACATGGTGCAGTACTTCGCCGAGAACCTCGACGGTTTCGCGGTGACCGAGAACGGCTGGGTGCAGTCGTACGGCAGCCGGTGTACGCGCCCGTCGATCCTCTGGGGCGACGTCTCGCGGCCGGCGCCGATCACGGTGGACTGGTCGGTGTACACGCAGTCGCTCACCGCGAAGCCGGTGAAGGGCATGCTCACGGGCCCGGTCACCATCCTCGCCTGGTCGTTCGTGCGCGACGACCAGCCGCTCGGCGAGACCGCCCGCCAGGTGGCCTTCGCGCTGCGCGACGAGATCGCCGACCTCGAAGCCGCGGGCATCGGCATCGTGCAGGTCGACGAGCCCGCCCTGCGCGAGCTGCTCCCGCTGAAGGCGCGTGACCAGGAGGCCTACCTCGACTGGTCGGTGGGGTCGTTCAAGCTCGCCACCGCCGGGGTGCGTCCGGCCACGCAGATCCACACCCACCTCTGCTACTCCGAGTTCGGGGTGGTGATCGACGCGATCCGCAAGCTCGACGCCGACGTCACGTCGATCGAGGCGGCGCGCTCGCGCATGGACGTCGTGCACGACATCGAGTCCAGCGGTTTCGACCACGGAGTGGGCCCGGGCGTCTACGACATCCACTCGCCGCGCGTGCCGAGTGTCGACGAGGTCACCGAACTGCTCGAGAAGGCGCTCGGCTCCATCCCGGAGCGGCAGGTGTGGGTGAACCCCGACTGCGGTCTCAAGACCCGCGGCTACGACGAGACCGTCGACTCGCTCAAGAATGTGATCGAGGCCACCCGTCGCGTTCGCGCGAAGGTCTCCGCCTAGCCCCGCCCCATGGCCTCGGCCTCCGTCGAGTTGCGCCAAAATGCCCCCATTCCGCGAGGGAGGGGGAAGGTTTGGGACGCAGGGGGAGAAGGACGGCGGCCCGGAGCACCGCCACCACTTTGCCGAGCACGGTGGCGTAGTCGCCGAGGATGGGTTCGAAGTTGCTGTTTCGGGGCAGCAGCCAGGTGTGTCCGTCGCGCTGGCGGAAGACCTTCACCGTGGCCTCCTCGTCGAGCATGGCGGCCACGATGTCGCCGTTCTCGGCAGTGTTCTGCTGCCGGATGACCACCCAGTCGCCGTCGCAGATGGCGGCGTCGATCATCGACTCGCCCACCACCTTGAGCATGAAGAGGTCGCCGTTGCCCACGAGCTGGCGGGGGAGCGGGAACACCTCGTCGACCTGCTGCTCCGCCGTGATCGGGATGCCCGCGGCGATGCGGCCCACCAGCGGCACGAGGGTGGCGTCTCCCACGGGCGGAGCAGAGTCGGCGTCGGGCGACGGTGCGTCGTCGAGCGCCGGCATGTCGATGAGCACCTCCATCGCGCGGGGCCGGTTCGGGTCGCGCCGCAGATAGCCGGAGAGCTCGAGCTGGTTGAGCTGATGGGTGACGCTGGAGAGCGACGCGAGGCCCACGGCGTCGCCGATCTCGCGCATGCTCGGCGGGTAGCCACGGGCGAGCACGGAGCGCTGGATGACGTCGAGGATGGCGAGCTGCTTGTCGCTGAGGCTCTTGCGCCGCCTGGTGCGGCCCGAGTCGTTCGCCACGTCTACCTGCGCTCTCTCACCGATGTCGGTGGTTGGTGATGTGATTCAGCTGTCGATCGAAACTGTATCCGAGAACTGCTCGAAAACGCATCTGTGTTCGAGTGTGTCGGGGTATTCCGTCGAGATCACGACTTGACGGCATCCACATTCGAATATAGATTCGGAACATAACTTCGCACCGGCGGTCCCGGCCGACCGTCGGTGCGAAATCCTCAGGAGGAATCATGAGCATCGCAACCGCGAACGTGAGCACCACCCCCACCACCCGCCTGCGCATCACGGCGCGCGGCCGAAAGGTCCTCGCGGCCCTCGTCGCAGCGCCCATCGTCGCCGCCCTCGGTGTCGCGGCCCTCGCCGCGGGTGGTTCGGCGGTCGCCACGAGCTCCTCGGTCACCACCGAGTTCGATTACCTGACGGTTCAGGCCGGCCAGTCGCTGTGGAGCATCGCGGAGTCGATCGCTCCCCAGTCCGACCCGCGCGACGTCATCGCCGAGATCCGCAGCCTCAACCAGCTGAGCACCTCCTCGGTGCAGCCGGGCCAGCGCATCGCGGTCCCCATCGACCTCGCTGAGTAGGGATCGCCCCGTCGGTAGAATTCGACGGTGACTTCTCTCGACGATCTGCCCATCCGCGATGATCTGCGGGGCCTGGAGCCCTACGGGGCACCGCACCTGCACCTGCCGGTCGAGCTGAACGTCAACGAGAATACCCATCCCATCCCTGAAGACGTGGCTCGCGACATCATCGAGTCCATCGCCCGCGAGCTCATCACGGTCAACCGCTACCCCGACCGCGAGTTCACGGCGCTGCGTGAATCGCTCGCCGCCTACCTCGTGGGCACCGAGCCCTCGGCGTCGCTCACCGCGGCGAACATCTGGGCCGCGAACGGGTCGAACGAGATCCTCCAGCAGATCCTGATGGCCTTCGGCGGCCCGGGCCGCTCCGTGCTGGGGTTCCCGCCCACGTACTCGATGCACTCGATCATCGCCGCCGGCACGGGCACCCGCTGGATCGCGGGGGAGCGCGACGACGCCTTCCTCATCTCGCCCGAGACCGCGGTGAGCTGGATCGAGCGCACCGATCCCGACATCGTGTTCTTCTGTGCCCCCAACAACCCCACCGGAACGCCGCTCGGCCTCGACACCATCGTGGCGGCGTACGACGCCTTCGACGGCATCGTGGTGGTCGACGAGGCCTACGCCGAGTTCGCGCCGGCCGGCGAGCCCACCGCGTTGTCGCTGCTCGAGGGCCGCCCCCGCCTCATCGTCTCCCGCACCATGAGCAAGGCATTCGCCTTCGCCGGCGCGCGCGTGGGCTACCTGGCGGCCGATCCGGCGGTGACGGATGCGCTGCGGCTCGTGCGCCTGCCGTACCACCTCTCCGCCCTCACCCAGGCGGCCGCGGTGGCCGCCCTGTCGCACGCCCCCGCGATGCTCGCCATGGTCGACGACATCAAGGCCCAGCGCGACCGCATGGTCGACGGGTTGACGGAGCTCGGCTACCAGCCCTGGCCCACCACGGCGAACTTCGTGCTCTTCGGGGGCGTCGACGACCCGGAGTGGCTCTGGCAGCAGCTGCTCGACCGGGGCATCATCATCCGCAACCTCAGCATCCCCGGCCACCTCCGGGTGAGCGCGGGCACCGCCGCCGAGACGACGGCGTTCCTCGACGCGATGCGAGAGCTCACCACGGCAAGGGCGTGACCGGCGGCCGGTAGGATCGAGGGCATGACCGCACCCCGCACCGCCCGCCTGCAGCGCGAGACGAGCGAGTCGTCGATCGAGCTCTCGCTCGACCTCGACGGCACCGGCGTCGCCGACATCCAGACGTCGGTGCCGTTCTACGACCACCTGCTCACGGCGTTCGCGAAGCACTCCCTCACCGACCTCACGGTGCGCGCGCGGGGCGACATCGAGATCGACGTGCACCACACGGTCGAAGACATCGGGATCGTGCTCGGTCAGGCCATCCGCCAGGCGCTGGGCGACAAGTCGGGCATCACACGATTCGGCGATGCGCTCGTGCCTCTCGACGAGGCGCTCGTTCAGGCCGTGGTCGACATCTCGGGCCGTCCTTTCCTCGTGCACACCGGCGAGCCGGCCGGCTTCGAGTTCCACCTCATCGGCGGGCACTTCACCGGCTCCATGGTGCGGCACGTCTTCGAGGCCATCGCCTTCAACGCGGGCCTCACCGTGCACGTCACGGTGCTCGGCGGCCGCGATCCGCACCACATCGCCGAGGCCGAGTTCAAAGCCTTCGCGCGCGCCTTCCGTCAGGCGAAGGCCCTCGACCCGCTCGTTTCCGGCATCCCCTCCACCAAGGGTGCACTGTGACCCGTCCGGGCGTGGTGGTGCTCGACTACGGCAGCGGCAACATCCACTCCGCGGCCAAGGCCCTCGAGCGCGCCGGCGCCGACGTCACCGTCACGGCCGATCGCACGGCCGCGATGGAGGCCGACGGTCTCCTCGTTCCCGGGGTCGGCGCCTTCCGCGCCGTGATGGATCAGCTCACCGCGGTTCGCGGGGGAGAGGTGATCGACCGACGGCTCGCCGGAGGCCGGCCGGTGCTCGGCATCTGCGTGGGCATGCAGGTGATGTTCGCCGACGGCATCGAGCGCGGGGTCGACACCGAGGGCCTCGGCGAGTGGCCGGGCGTGATCGAGCCCCTGAAGGCCCCGGTCGTGCCCCACATGGGGTGGAACACGGTCGACGCCCCCCAGGATTCGGTGCTCTTCGACGGCATCCGTGACGAGCGCTTCTACTTCGTGCACTCCTATGCGGCGCAGGACTGGCAGATCGATCCCGACGGCCGGCGCCGCCCCGCGCGGGTCACCTGGGCCGATCACGGCGGCCGGTTCATCGCGGCGGTCGAGAACGGGCCGTTGTCGGCCACCCAGTTCCACCCCGAGAAGTCCGGCGAAGCCGGCATCCGGTTGCTGCAGAACTGGATCGGCTCGCTGCGAGCCTGAGAACGACGGATGCGCGGGCCGGGTTTCGCCCTGCGCCCCGCGAGTCGCTACGATCGCGAGGGGCATCGGCCCCCTCCATCAGCAAGGACAGGTAATGAGCGAGTTCAACAAGGCACCGGCTCTGGTGCTCCTGCCCGCCGTCGACGTGGCCGGCGGCAAGGCCGTGCGGCTCACGCAGGGCGAGGCCGGCACGGAGACCTTCCACGGCGACCCGGTCGACGCGGCCGCCGACTGGATCTCGCAGGGCGCCGAGTGGATCCACCTCGTCGACCTCGACGCCGCCTTCGGGCGCGGCAGCAACCTCGGCGTGATCAAGAAGGTCATCCGCCAGGCCAAGGGCGTGAACGTCGAGGTGTCGGGCGGCATCCGTGACGACGCGAGCCTCGAGACGGCCCTGGAGTCCGGCGCCAAGCGCATCAACCTCGGCACGGCCGCGCTGGAGAACCCCGAGTGGGCCGCCAGCGTGATCGCGCAGTACGGCGACGCGGTGGCGGTGGGCCTCGACGTGCGCGGCACCACGCTCGCGGCCCGCGGCTGGACGCAGGACGGCGGCGACCTCTGGCACGTGATGGAGCGCCTCGAAGAGGCGGGCTGCGCGCGCTACGTGGTCACCGACGTCACGAAAGACGGCACGCTCAAGGGCCCCAACGTCGAACTGCTGCGCCAGGTGATGGAGCGCACCTCCCGCCCGGTGATCGCCTCGGGCGGCATCTCGAGCCTCGACGATCTGATCGAGCTGCGCGAGCTCGTGCCGCTCGGCCTCGAGGGCGCCATCGTGGGCCGCGCGCTCTACTCGGGCGCGTTCACGCTGGCCGAGGCGCTGGACGTGGCTTCTGACTGATCGCGGCCCCGTCGACGACGGCGGCCGTGCGCTGCCGTCGCACCTCGCCGACTCCGCGGGCCAGCCCTGGGAGGGGCGTCACTTCGAGCCGCACGGCCACGAAGACGACGACGGAGCCGCGCCCCCGGCACTGCTGGCCGCCCTCGAGGCGTTCCATGCCGCGGCGGCGGGCGCTGAAGACGGCGGCGGGCCGGCCGATCCCGTCCCGGTGGTCGAGGCGCTCCGCGGCGCGCGCCTCCTCGTGCCGCTCGTGGCCCATGCCGGCGACGAAGGGGTCACTGACGCCGGGCTCCGCGTCGACAAGACGCAGGAGCTCTCCCTGGTCACGGTCGGCGGCCCCGACGGCCGCACCGTGCTGCCGGCCTTCACCTCGGTGGCGGCGCTGTCGGCCTGGAATCCGCGGGCCCGCCCCATCCCCGTCGAGGCCAGGCGCATCGCGCTGGCGGCCGCAGCGGAGGGCACCGAGCTGATCGTGCTCGACCCGGGTTCCCCCACGGAGTTCGTGCTGCGCCGCCCCGCGGTCTGGGCGGTCGCCCGGGACACCACCTGGCTGCCGGCCGTCACCGACCCCGACGTGGTCGCGGCCTTCGAGCACACCGTCGAGGCAGAACCAGCGGTGGCGGCCGTGCGCCTCGTGGCGGGCGACCCCGGCTATCGGATGCGCGGCCACGACGTCGTGGTGCTGCTCGCCCTGCTCCCCGGGCTCGATCAGGCGGCCCTCTCCGCGCTCACCGGCCGGCTTCAGGAACGCTGGGCCGAGCATCCCGTGATCGCGGAGCGCGTGGACTCGCTCGGAGTGCGGGTGACCGCCGTCGGGTGACCGCCGGTGCCAGCGCCGGTGGCGGCCGCCGCCGTCAGTTGACGGGGCCGGTGTACTTCTCGCCCGGACCCTCGCCGATGGCGTCGGGCACGGCCGAGGCTTCGCGGAACGCGAGCTGCAGCGAGCGGAGCCCGTCGCGCAGGCTCCGGGCGTGCTGGTCGCCGAGGAACGGGGCCGAGGCGGTGACGAGCCCGGCGAGGGCGGTGATGAGCTTGCGGGCCTCGTCGAGGTCGAGCTCCACGTCGGGGTCGTCGGCCAGGCCGCACTTCACCGCGGCCGCGCTCATCAGGTGCACGGCGGTGGTGGTGATCACCTCGACGGCGGGCACCTCCGCGATGTCGCGGATGGCATCCGAGTTGTCGTCGAGGTGGTGGGAGTCGCTCATGCCGAGGGGTCCTTACTGGTGAGGGTGGGGCCGCGGATGGCCGGGCTGTCGCAGCAGAGCAGACTCTGCTAGAGTGTCCGAGGCTCTGAGGTCATCGGCCTCAGTACGAAAGTGGAGAATCTCCCACCCGCGCATACCGCTTCATCAGGTTACCGGGTCAGCACACCCCTTCCGCTCCGGCGGGAAGACAGGGTGTGACGTGCCGTGATGCGAATGAGAATTCGCCCGCGCGCGTGGTTCCTCAGCTTTCGTCCACACACGAAACTAAGGAGTAACGCATCAGCGATCCCCGTACCAACGACCGTATCCGAGTCCCCGAGGTGCGCCTCGTGGGCCCCGGTGGCGAGCAGGTCGGCGTCGTCAGCATCGACGTCGCGCTCCGGCTTGCCCAGGAGGCAGACCTCGACCTCGTCGAGGTGGCACCCAACTCCAAGCCCCCGGTCGCGAAGATCATGGACTACGGAAAGTTCAAGTACGAAGCCGCGCAGAAGGCGAAGGAAGCCCGCCGCAACCAGGCGAACACCATCCTCAAGGAGGTGCGCTTCCGTCTGAAGATCGACGTGCACGACTACGAGACCAAGCGCAAGCGCGCCGAGGGCTTCCTGAAG
Organism: Herbiconiux liangxiaofengii; assembly: GCF_041927335.1. Classification (NCBI taxonomy): domain Bacteria; kingdom Bacillati; phylum Actinomycetota; class Actinomycetes; order Micrococcales; family Microbacteriaceae; genus Herbiconiux; species Herbiconiux liangxiaofengii. The sequence continues at coordinate 381,178 of NZ_JBHFHD010000006.1, forward strand.
GCCGGCGACAAGGTGAAGGCGATGATCCTCTTCCGCGGTCGCGAGCAGTCGCGCCCCGATCAGGGCGTGCGTCTGCTGCAGCGCTTCGCGGAAGACGTGGCCGAGTTCGGCACCGTCGAGTCGACCCCCACCATCGATGGCCGCAACATGGTCATGGTGATCGGCCCGCTGAAGAACAAGTCCGAGGCCAAGGCCGAGCAGAACGCCAAGCGCGACGCATCCCGGGCCCGCAACCACGACGACGCCCCCACCGACGAGACCTCGTCGGCCGAGGCCCCCGAAACCACTCCCGCCGCACCTGCGGCCGAGTAGCCAGACCGAACACACAAGGAGAACCATGCCCAAGCAGAAGACCCATTCCGGGGCGAAGAAGCGTTTCAAGGTCACCGGCAGCGGCAAGATCATGAAGCAGCAGGCCGGGATGCGCCACAACCTGGAGGTCAAGGCCCCGGGGCGCAAGGCTCGCCTGAACAAAGACCAGGTGCTGTCCAAGGCCGACACCAAGGTCGCCAAGAAGCTTCTCGGCCTGTAGCCCCCGCTACCGCCGAACGAGACCAGAAGGAAGAGAACAATGGCAAGAGTGAAGAGGGCCGTCAACGCCCACAAGAAGCGTCGGGTCATCCTCGAGCGCGCCGAGGGCTACCGCGGTCAGCGGTCGCGCCTGTACCGCAAGGCCAAGGAGCAGGTCACCCACTCCCTGGTCTACTCCTACCGTGACCGCCGTGCGCGCAAGGGTGACTTCCGTCGCCTCTGGATCCAGCGCATCAACGCTGCGTCGCGTGCCAACGGCCTCACCTACAACCGCCTCATCCAGGGCCTGGCCCTGGCCGGCATCGAGGTCGACCGTCGCATCCTGGCCGAGCTCGCCGTGAACGAGCCCGCCACGTTCGCCGCGATCGTGCAGAGCGCCAAGGCTGCTCTTCCCGCCGACACCTCGGCTCCGAAGACCGCCGCCTAGGCCTCACCGCCCCGGCAGCACCCACAACAGAAAAGAGTCCCGCCGCATGCTCGACAATCCGCGATCTCCGCGCGTTCGGGCCGTGGCGAAACTCGCCAAGAAGGGAGCCCGGTCTGAGACCGGGCTCTTCCTCTTGGAGGGTCCGCAGTCGGTGGGCGAGGCGCTCACCTTCGAGCCGGGCCTCATCGCCGACCTCTTCGCCACGCCCACGGCCCTCGAGCGGTACCCCGACCTCGCCCGCCGCGCCTCCGATGCGGGCATCGAGGTCGAGTTCGTCACCGAGCAGGTGCTCGACGCCATGGCCGACACGGTCACCCCGCAGGGGTTCGTGGCGGTCTGCCGCCAGTTCCCCACCGCCGTGAAAGACATCTTCGCGGCAGGTCCCCGTCTCATCGCCGTGCTCGAAGAGGTGCGTGATCCCGGCAACGCCGGCACCATCATCCGGGCGGCGGATGCGGCGGGAGCCGACGCGGTCATCCTCACCGGGCGCTCGGTCGACCTCTACAACCCCAAGGTGGTGCGCTCCACCACCGGGTCGCTCTTCCACCTCCCGGTGGCCGTGGAGGCCACCCTCGACGACGTACTGAGCCGGGCCCGTGAGGCGGGCCTGCAGGCCCTCGCGGCCGACATCAAGGGCGACGACCTGCTCGACGTTCGAACGGCCGGCCTGCTCGCCAAGCCCACCGCGTGGATCTTCGGGAACGAGGCTCGGGGCCTCACCGACGAGACCCTCACGGCAGTCGACCGGGCCGTGTCGCTGCCCATCTACGGGCAGGCCGAGTCGCTGAATCTGGCGACCGCCGCATCCGTCTGTCTCTACGAGAGCGCGTTCGCCCTGCGCTCCTGAGCGTGTTTCGCTTCGGTTACAAAACCTCACTCTTCATTGCACCCCCCTGAACGGGTGTGGTTGGGTGATCCGCATGAGCTCCGCCGATACCCCTGTTCGAGTGTCACCGGAGTCCGGACCTCTCGTCGTCATCGACCACGTCGACAAGCACTTCGGCGAGCTGCACGTTCTGAAAGACATCTCCACCACCGTCGCGCGCGGCGAGGTCGTGGTGGTGATCGGGCCCTCCGGCTCCGGCAAGTCCACGTTCTGCCGGGCGATCAACCGCCTCGAGACCATCGACTCCGGCACCATTACGATCGACGGAACCGTGCTGCCGAGCGAGGGCCGGGAGCTGGCCACGCTCCGCGCCGACGTGGGCATGGTGTTCCAGTCGTTCAACCTCTTCGCCCACAAGACCGTGCTGGAGAACGTGACGCTGGCGCCGATGAAGGTGCGCGGTCTCTCCGGGAAAGACGCCGAGGCGCGCGCCATGCAGCTGCTCGAGCGCGTGGGTGTGGCGAACCAGGCCAAGAAGATGCCCGCCCAGCTCTCCGGCGGCCAGCAGCAGCGCGTGGCCATCGCCCGGTCGCTGGCCATGGAGCCCAAGCTCATCCTGCTCGACGAGCCCACCAGCGCGCTCGATCCCGAGATGATCAACGAGGTGCTCGACGTGATGGTCGGCCTCGCGAAAGAGGGCATGACGATGATCGTCGTGACCCACGAGATGGGCTTCGCCCGCAAGGCGGCCGACCGGGTGCTCTTCATGGCCGACGGTCGCATCGAAGAAGAGGCCGCACCCGAGGAGTTCTTCGGCAACCCGCAGTCCCCGCGGGCCAAGGACTTCCTCTCCAAGATCCTCGCCCACTAGGGCACCATTCCTCGCCCACCAGGCGGGCACCATCCCCGCGCACCTGCCGCGGGGCACACAGCACACGAGAGGTACGACCAATGAAGCACACGAAGCTATCGTTCTTCGCACTCGCCGCAGCGACCGCACTGGTCCTCGCCGGTTGCGCGGGGTCAGACGACTCCGCCGGTTCCGATGACAGCCCGGAGCCGGCCCCCACGTTCGCCGCCGGCTCCACCATGGAGAAGCTGTCGAGCGCCGATTCGATCACCATCGGCACCAAGTTCGACCAGCCGCTGTTCGGCCTCGTCGGCCCCGACGGCACGCCGGAGGGCTTCGACGTCGAGATCGGCAAGATCATCGCCGGCAAGCTCGGCATCGACGACGACAAGATCAAGTGGGTCGAGACGGTCTCGGCGAACCGCGAGCCGTTCATCCAGAACGGCCAGGTCGACATCGTGGTGGCGACCTACACCATCAACGACAAGCGCAAAGAGGTCATCTCGTTCGCGGGGCCGTACTACCAGGCCGGTCAGAGCATCCTGACCCTCGCCGACAACGACGACATCAAGGGTGAAGACGACCTGGTCGGCGCGAAGGTCTGCTCGGTCACCGGCTCGACCCCGGCGGCCAACCTCGAGGCCCTCGGTGCCGACGTGGTGCTCACCGACACCTACACGAACTGCCTCGAGCCGCTGCGCACGGGCCAGGTGGTCGCGGTGTCGACGGACAACGTCATCCTCGCGGGGCTCGCGGCCCAGAACGAGGGCGAGTTCAAGGTGGTCGGCGAACCGTTCACCGAGGAGCCCTACGGCATCGGCCTCGCGAAGGACGACACCGAGTTCCGCACCTTCATCAACGACGTGCTCGAGGAGTCCTACGCCGACGGCTCCTACGAGGAGGCCTGGAACGAGACGGCCGGCGAGATCCTGCCGTTCGTCGCGCCGCCCGCGGTCGACCGCTACTGATCCGGATGCGGGGAGCCGCCACCGCGGCTCCCCGACTCCCGGGTCCCACGCCCTGCCCCAGAACCCCGACCCCGTCCCCGACAGAGAGGAGTGCCCATGAACGTCGTCATCGACAACCTGCCGGCCTACCTCGAGGGCTTCGGCCAGACGCTCTCGCTGCTCGTCATCTCGGGGCTCGCCGCCCTCGTGGTGGGCACCGTGGTCGCGGCCATGCGCATCTCGCCCATCCCGTCGCTGAGCGGGGTCGCCGCCGTGTACACCGAGCTGCTGCGCAACACGCCGCTCACGCTCGTGCTGTTCTTCTGCGCGATCATCCTGCCCTACCTCGGTTCCGAGCTGCCGTACTTCTGGTGCGCCATCATCGGGCTCACCGCCTACACCTCGCCGTTCGTCGCCGAGGCCCTGCGCTCGGGCATCAACGGCGTGCCGGTGGGCCAGGCGGAGGCGGCTCGCAGCCTCGGTCTCGGCTTCGGCCAGACCGTCGGGGTCATCATCTTCCCCCAGGCCTTCCGCATGGTCATCCCACCGCTGATCAACGTGCTGATCGCCCTCACCAAGAACACCTCGGTGGCGGGCGCCTTCTTCGTGGCGGAGCTCTTCGGTGTCGGCCGCACCCTCGCCAACGCGAACGGCAACGCCGTGGTGGCCGTGCTGCTGGCCGTCGCCACCTTCTACCTCGTCATCACCATCCCGCTCGGCATCCTGGCCGGGCGGCTCGAGAAGAGATTCGCGGTGCAGCGATGAGCGCTTCCGTCTTGTTCGACGCGCCGGGGCCCCGCGCCCGGCGCCGGTCCCGGATCGCCTCCGTGGTGGTGGTGCTCATCGTCGCGGCCGGCCTGGCCTGGATCGTGTTCACCCTCGCCCAGCCCAGGGAGTCCGGTGGAATCACCCTTCCTGGCTTCTTCGACTGGAGCCGGTGGGAGAAGCTCGTCACCGACCCCGAATTCTGGGGCGCCCTCGGCCGGGGTGTCCTCGGCACCCTCCAGGCGGCGGCCGTCGCCGCGGTCGGGGCGATCGCGATCGGGGTGCTGTTCGCGCTGCTGCGAACCTCTCCGCTCGCCGTCGTGCGCATCCCGACCACGATCGTGCTCGAGTTCTTCCGCGGCATGCCGGTGCTCCTGATGATGCTCTTCATCCTGCTGGTGGCCTCGACCGGAGCGTTCTGGGCCGTCGTGATCGCGCTCGCCGTCTACAACGGCGCCCTGATCGGCGAGGCGCTGCGGGCCGGGATCGTCTCGCTGCCGAGAGGCCAGCGCGAGGCGGGGCTGAGCCTCGGCCTCACCCGGTTGCAGACCAAGCTGCAGATCGAGTTCCCGCAGGCCTTCCGGCAGATGCTGCCGATCATCGTGGCTCAGCTCGTGGTGCTGCTGAAAGACACCAGCCTCGGGTACATCGTGGGTTACAACGAGCTCATCCGCACCACCATGAACAACCTCTCGAGCTTCTACGGCAACCGGTTCCTGTTCACCCTGTTCCTGATCACCCTCGTGATCTACCTCGCCATCAACCTCACGCTCTCGTGGGTGGCACGTCGCCTCGCACGGCGTCGGGGCGGCAAGGCAGCGGTCGTGCTGCTCACCGGCGCGGAGCAGGGTGGCGCCGCGATGCCCGGCCCGCTGGCCGCCACCGGAGGCAACCCCGAGAACGCGGCGACGGAGTAGCGCCCGGCCGCGTAAACTTGTGACTCGTGTCTGAACCCATCGCCATCACCGAGCAGGCGGTGAGCGACGCGGTCGATGCGGCGCTCGCGGCCCTCGAGTCCGCCACCGATTCCGCCGCCCTCCGCGCCGTGCGCGCTCAGCACGCCGGGGAGGCCTCCACCCTCTCGGCGCTGAACGCCCAGATCAAGTCGCTCCCCGGTGACCAGAAGGCCGCGGCCGGCAAGCTCGTCGGGCAGGCCAGGGCCCGCGTGAACCAGGCGATCGCCGCGCGCGAGACCGAGGTCGTCGCCCTCGAGGAGGAACGTCGGCTGGCCACCGAGACGGTGGACGTCACGGCTTTGCCCGCGCGCCGGCGCATCGGCGCGCGGCATCCGCTCTCTCTTCTGCAGGATCGCATCGCCGACATCTTCGTGGGCATGGGCTGGGAGGTCGCGGAAGGCCCCGAGGTCGAGAGCGAGTGGTTCAACTTCGACGCCCTGAACTTCGACGCCGACCACCCGGCCCGCGCGATGCAGGACACCTTCTTCATCGACCCGCCCGAGTCGCACCTGGTGCTGCGCACCCACACCTCCCCGGTGCAGGTGCGCTCGCTGCTGGAGCGCGAGCTGCCCGTGTACGTCATCGCCCCCGGGCGCGTGTACCGCACCGACGAGCTCGACGCCACGCACACCCCGGTGTTCAGCCAGGTCGAGGGCATCGCCATCGACAAGGGGCTCACCATGGCGCACCTGCGCGGCACCCTCGAGCACTTCGCACGGCAGATGTTCGGCGAGGGCGCGAAGATCCGCCTGCGCCCCAACTACTTCCCGTTCACCGAGCCCAGCGCGGAGATGGACGTCTGGCAGCCCAATGCCAAGGGCGGCGCGCGCTGGGTGGAGTGGGGCGGCTGCGGCATGGTGAACCCGAACGTGCTGCGGTCGGCGGGCATCGACCCCGACGAGTACTCGGGCTTCGCGTTCGGCATGGGTATCGAGCGCACCCTGCAGTTCCGCAACGATCTCAACGACATGCGCGACATGGTGGAGGGCGACATCCGCTTCTCCCAGCAGTTCGGAATGGTGGTCTAGTCATGCGGGTACCTCTTTCCTGGCTGGCCGAGTACGTCGACCTGCCCGCCGGCACGTCGATCGCCGACGTCCACGCCGCCCTCGTGAAGGTCGGGCTCGAAGAGGAGGGGTCGCACGACTTCGACCTCCAGGGCCCGATCGTGGTGGGCGAGGTGCTCTCGTTCGAGCCCGAGCCGCAGTCCAACGGCAAGACCATCCGGTGGTGCCAGGTGCGAGTGGCGCCCGAGGGCCAGGCAGCGGCCGACGGGGGTGCGGATGTGCGCGGCATCGTCTGCGGCGCCGGCAACTTCTTCGCCGGCGACAAGGTGGTCGTCACGCTGCCCGGCGCGGTGCTGCCCGGGGGCTTCGCCATCGCCGCCCGCAAGACCTACGGTCACGTCTCCGACGGCATGATCGCCTCGGCCCGCGAACTCGGCCTGGGCGAGGATCACGACGGCATCCTCCGGCTCTCGACCCTCGGGCTCGACCCCGAGGTGGGTACCGACGCACTGGCTCTGCTGAGCCTCGACGACTCGGCGGTCGAGGTGAACGTCACCCCCGACCGCGGCTACGCCTTCTCCGTGCGCGGCATCGCCCGGGAGTACTCCCACTCGACGGGTGCGGCCTTCCGCGACCCGGTCGACCGCGTCACCGCGGCGGCCACGAGCGGGTTCCCGGTCGCCATCCACGACGAGGCGCCCATCCGCGGCCGCGTGGGCGCCACCGTGTTCGTCACTCGCGTGGTGCGCGGCGTCGACCCGACCCGGCCGAGCCCCGCCTGGCTGGTGTCGCGGCTGAAGCTCGCCGGCATCCGCTCGATCTCACTCGTGGTCGACATCACCAACTACGTCATGCTCGAGTTCGGCCAGCCCATCCACGGCTACGACCTGGATGCGCTGCAGGGCGGTCTCGTGGTGCGCCGGGCGGCCGCGGGCGAGTCCCTCGAGACCCTCGACGGGCAGACCCGCGCGCTGCACCCCGAAGACCTCGTGATCGCCGACGACCGTGGCGCCATCGGCCTGGCCGGGGTGATGGGCGGCGCGTCGACCGAGATCGGCGACGGCACCACGAACGTGCTGATCGAGGCGGCCAACTTCGACCCGGTGTCGATCGCCCGCACGGCCCGCCGGCACAAGCTTCCGAGCGAGGCCTCCCGGCGGTTCGAGCGCGGTGTCGACCCCTCGGTGGCCCAGCCCGCCGCCGCCCGCGTGGTGGAGCTGCTGGAGACCCTCGCCGGTGGCACGGCCGACGGCCTGGGATCGGTGCACGAGGAGCACCCCGCGCCCGGAGCCATCCTGCTTCCGTTCGGCTACGTGCAGCGGCTGGTGGGCGTCGACTTCACCAGCGACGAGACCGCGCGCTCGCTGGCCGAGATCGGGGCCTCGGTCGAGGAGACCTCAGCCGGTTTCGTGGTGACCCCGCCCACCTGGCGGCCCGACATCACCGACAAGGCCTCACTCGCCGAGGAGGTCGCCCGCATCGTCGGGTACGACCGCATCCCGTCGATCCTGCCGGTCGCGCCTCCCGGCCGCGGGCTCACCGTGTCGCAGCTCACGCGCCGGCGCACCGCCGACGTGCTCGCGGCCGGAGGCCTCACCGAGGTGCTCGCCTACCCCTTCATCGGCGAGACCATGAACCGCGCGTTCGGCAGCCCGCTCGACGAGCCGGTCGCGGCCGTGCGGGTGGCCAACCCGCTCGACTCCGAGGCGGCGCTGCTGCGCACCTCGCTCGTGCCCGGCCTTCTCGACATCGCCCGCCGCAACCTCTCGCGCGGTCTCACCGACCTCGCCCTGTTCGAGATCGGCCTCGTGTTCGTGCCCGAGTCCGGCCGCGAGTACGGCCAGGCCGAGTTGCCGGCCGGAGCGCGCCTTCCCGACACCGGTGAACTCGCCACGCTCGAGGCCGGCATCCCGCCGCAGCCCCGGCACGTGGGCGTGCTGGTGCTCGGCAACGCCGTCGACAAGCAGCCGGGGCAGCCGCCCGTGCCCGCCGGCATCGCCGACGTGCTCGACGTGGTGCGCCTGCTCGAGTCGGCGCTCGCGGTCGACCTGCGGGTGGCCGCCGGCACCCACAAATCGATGCACCCGGGCCGCACGGCCGAGCTGTTCGTCAGCGACGGCGGCGGCGAGCGGAGCGTGGGCTTCGCGGGCGAACTGCTGCCCGCGCTCACCCACGAGCTCGACCTGCCGCGTGTGGTGGCGGTGGCCGAGCTCGACCTCGACGCGCTGATGGCGGTCGCCGGATCGACCATCGAGGTGTCGGCCATCTCGGGGTACCCGGCCGCCACCCAGGACCTGTCGCTCGTCGTCGACGCGGCGGTTCCGGCCGACGACGTGCGTCGTGCGGTGGCCGAGGGCGCGGGCGATCTGCTGGAGAGCATCCGGCTGGTCGACGACTACCGCGGCTCGGGACTGCCCGAGGCCGCGAAGTCGCTCACGTTCGCCCTGCGCTTCCGGGCTCCCGATCGCACCCTCACCGCGGGGGAGGCGAGCGAGGCTAAGCTCGCCGGTGCCGCCGTGGCCGGGGAGCGCTTCGGCGCGACCGTGCGGGAGTGAGGGGCTCCGGCGAGCGGCTAGGTTGGATTCATGGTCTATACAGTTGCGATCGCGGGTGCCTCGGGATACGCCGGTGGTGAGCTGCTCCGGCTGCTCGCCGCGCATCCCGAGTTCCAGGTGCGCACGGTCACCGCGAACAAGAACGCCGGCCAGCGCCTGATCGACGTGCAGCCCCACCTCCGCTCCTATGCCGACCTGGTGCTGCAGCCGACCGAGGCCGGCGTGCTCGCAGGCCACGACATCGTCTTCCTCGCCCTGCCGCACGGCCACTCGGGCGCCATCGCGGCCGAACTCGGTGACGGCAGCCTCGTGGTCGACTGCGGTGCCGATCACCGGCTCACCGACGAGAACGCCTGGCTGGAGTTCTACAAGTCCGACTACCACGGCTCCTGGCCCTACGGGCTGCCCGAGCTGGTGCGGGCCGACGGTGGCAAGCAGCGGGCCTTGCTCGTGGGGGCGAAGCGCATCTCGGTGCCCGGCTGCAACGTCACGGCCGTGAGCCTCGCACTCGCTCCGGGCCTGCGCGCAGGGGTCATCCAGCCGGCCGACCTCGGAGCGGTCCTCGCCGTCGGCCCCTCGGGTGCCGGCAAGACCCTGCGCACCGATCTGCTGGCGAGCGAGCTGCTCGGCTCGGCCCACGCCTACGGGGTGGGCGGGGTGCACCGTCATGTGCCCGAGATCGTGCAGAACCTCGAGATCGCGTCGGGCCAGCAGGTCTCCGTCTCGTTCACGCCGATGCTGGTGCCCATGTCGCGCGGCATCATCGCCACCTCCACGGCCCGGCTGCAGCCGGGAGTGAGCCCGAACGACGTGCGTTCGGCCTGGGAGCTGGCCTACAACGACGAGCCGTTCGTGCACCTGCTGCCGGAGGGCTCCTTCCCCCGGGTGTCCGACGTGATCGGCTCCAACTCCGCCCTGATCGGGCTGGCGGTGGATGAGGCGGCCGAGCGCGTGGTCACCGTCACCGTGCTCGACAACCTGGTCAAGGGCACCGCCGGTGCCGCGATCCAGTCCACCAACATCGCCCTGGGCCTGCCCGAGAACATCGGCCTGCCCGTGAACGGAGTCGCGCCGTGAGCGTCACCCGCCCCGCCGGCTTCACCGCCTCAGGCGTCGCCGCCGGCCTCAAGTCCACCGGGGCACGCGACCTGGCGCTCGTCGTGAACCAGGGTCCGCTGCTGAACGCGGCCACGGTGTTCACGTCGAACCGCGCCAAGGCCAACCCGGTCATCTGGTCGGAGCAGGTCATCCGTGACGGCCGGGTGGCCGCCGTGGTGCTCAACTCGGGCGGGGCCAACTGCTTCACGGGGGCGTTCGGGTTCCAGACCACGCACGCCACCGCCGAGGCGGTCGCCGAAGCGCTCCAGGTGTCGGCGGGCGACGTGCTCGTCTGCTCGACCGGCCTCATCGGCGTGGGTGACCAGACGTTCCGCGACGCGATCGTCGACAACGTGCCCGTCGCGGCAGGAGAACTGTCTGACGAGGGCGGCCACGACGCCGCTCTCGCCATCATGACCACCGATTCGAGGGCGAAGGAGGCCGTGGCCGTCTCGCCGGCGGGCTGGTCGCTCGGCGGCATGGCCAAGGGCGCCGGGATGCTCGCGCCGGGCCTCGCCACGATGCTCGTCGTCATCACCACGGATGCGGCGCTCGACCCGGCTCCGCTGGACCGCGCGCTCCGGGCCGCAACCCGGGTCACCTTCGACCGCCTCGACTCCGACGGCTGCATGTCCACCAACGACACCGTCGCGCTGTTGGCCTCCGGAGCCTCCGGTGTCGAGGCCGACGAGGTCGAGTTCACCGCCCTGCTCACCGAGCTCTGCCGAGACCTCGCCCTTCAGCTGCAGGCCGACGCCGAGGGCGCCAGCCATGACATCGCCATCGAGGTGGTGAACGCCGCCAGCGAGGACGACGCGGTCGTGGTGGGCCGCGCCGTCTCGCGCAGCAACCTGCTGAAGGCCGCGATCTTCGGCAACGACCCCAACTGGGGCCGGGTGCTCGCAGCTCTCGGCACCACCGACGCCGTCTTCGACCCCTACGCCATCGACGTGTCGATGAACGGCGTGATGGTGTGCCGCCGCGGCGAGCCGGGCGAGCCCCGGGAGCTCGTCGACCTCACCCCGCGGGCGACCACCATCCTCATCGACCTCAAGTCGGGCGACGCCACGGCCACCATCTTCACCAACGACCTCACGCACGACTACGTGCACGAGAACAGCGCGTACGCCAGCTGATGGCCGAGTACATCGCACCCTCCGCCGCCGACGCCGAGCTGGCCCACGTCAAGGCGAACACGCTGATCGAGTCGCTGCCCTGGCTCAAGCGCTACAACGGTGAGATCATCGTGGTGAAGTTCGGCGGCAACGCCATGGTCGATCCCGACCTGCAGCGCACCTTCGCCGAGGACATGGTCTACCTCCGGTACGCCGGCATCCGGCCGGTGGTGGTGCACGGCGGAGGCCCGCAGATCTCCCGCATGCTCGAACGGCTCGGCATCCGGAGCGAGTTCCGGGGTGGCTACCGGGTCACCAGCCCTGAGGCGATGGACGTGGTGCGCATGGTGCTCACCGGCCAGATCAGCCGCGACATCGTCAGCCACATCAACGAGCACGGTCCGCTCGCGGCGGCACTCTCGGGTGAGGATGCAGGCCTCTTCGAGGGCCGTAAGCGCGGCGTCGAGATCGACGGCGAGATGGTCGACCTCGGGCTCGTGGGCGACGTCATCGGGGTCAACCCCGAGGCTGTGCTCACCCAGCTCGACGCCGGACGCATCCCGGTGGTGTCGTCGATCGCGCCCGACGTCGACGAGCCCGGTCAGGTGCTGAACGTGAACGCCGATGCCGCCGCCTCCGCGCTCGCGGTGGCCCTGGGGGCCGCGAAGCTCGTCATCCTCACCGACGTCGCGGGCCTCTACAGCGACTGGCCCAACCGCGACTCCCTCGTCTCGGCGATCGTTAGCGCCGAACTGCGCGCCCTGCTGCCCGCTCTCGAGTCGGGCATGATCCCGAAGATGTCGGCCTGCCTCGAAGCCGTCGACGGGGGAGTGCCGAAAGCCGCCATCATCGACGGCCGCGCGCCCCACTCCATCCTGCTCGAGGTGTTCACCCGAAGCGGCATCGGCACCCAGGTGGTGTCGTCGCTCGACGACGAGCCGGCTCCCGCGGTCCTCTGACGCCGCGAACTCCGAACCCGAACACCCGTACCCGAACCCGAACCCGGAAGGCCCGCCCCTTGTCCTCCTCCCCGTGGAAGAACCGCTTCGACGCCTCGCTCATGCGCACGATGGGCATGCCGCTCCGCTCCCTGGTGCGTGGCGAGGGCGCCTGGGTGTGGGACGACGAGGGCAACCGCTATCTCGACTTCCTCGCCGGCATCGCGGTGAACTCGCTCGGTCACGCGCATCCGGTGTTCGTCGAGGCCGTCAGTCGGCAAGCAGCCACCCTCGCCCACGTGTCGAACTACTTCTCCACGCCGCCCCAGCTCGAGCTGGCCGAGCGGCTCAAGCGCATCACGGGGGCGGGGGATGCGGGTCGGGCGTACTTCTGCAATTCCGGCGCCGAGGCCAACGAGGCCGCGTTCAAGCTCGCCCGCCTCAACTCGGGCCCCACCCGCCGCCGCATCGTGGCGCTCGAGAACGCCTTCCACGGCCGCACCATGGGGGCCCTCGCGCTCACCGGCAAGCCCGCCATGCGGGAGCCGTTCGAGCCGATGCCCGGGGGAGTGGAGCACATCCCGAGCACCATCGAGGCCCTCGAGGCCACCATCGACGACTCGGTGGCGGCACTCTTCCTCGAACCCGTCAAGGGCGAGGCCGGAGTGATCGACCTCCCGGCGGGATATCTCCGCCGGGCCCGCGAGCTCACCGAGCAGCACGGGGTGTTGCTGATCGTCGACGAGATCCAGACCGGCGTCGGCCGCACCGGCGCCTGGTTCGCCTACATGAACGCCGGCATCGTTCCGGATGCCGTCACCATCGCCAAGGGCATGGCCGGTGGCTTCCCGATCGGCTCGCTCGTCACCTTCGGCTGGGCCTCCGAGCTCTTCACCCGCGGCCAGCACGGCAGCACCTTCGGCGGCAACCCGCTGGCCACAGCCACCGCCAACGCGGTGCTGGCCCACATCGAGGAGTCGGGGCTGATCGAGAACGCTCTGCACCGCGGTGAGCAGGTGCGCACCGTCATCCGCGAGATCGACTCCCCGCTCGTGCACGAGGTGCGCGGTCAGGGGCTCCTCGTCGGGGTCGGCCTCGGCGAGCCCGTCGCCCAGAAGGTGTCGGATGCGGCGCTGGCCGCCGGCCTCATCGTCAACGCGCCGAACGACTCGAGCCTGCGCATCGCGCCTCCGCTCATCATCGGCGACGACGAGGTGCGTGAGTTCGGCAACCGGATGCGCACGGCCTTCGCCACGGTCGACGCCGACTGAGCGGCCCCGGCGCGCGCGCCCACGCGCTCCCGCTATCCTGATCCTTTCGACCACCGATCACCCACCACGATCCACCGAGGCGAGCATGACCAGGCACTTCCTTCGCGACGACGACATCACCCCGGCCGAGCAGGCCCAGATCCTCGACCTCGCCGGGCGACTGAAGACCGACCGTTTCCAGGCGCGCCCGCTCGAGGGCCCGCAGACGGTGGCCGTCATCTTCGACAAGTCCTCCACCAGAACCCGCGTCTCGTTCGCGGTGGGCATCGCCGATCTCGGCGGGGTACCGCTGATCATCTCCACCGCCTCGAGCCAGCTCGGCGGCAAGGAGACGGCCAGCGACACCGCCCGGGTGCTCGAACGCCAGGTGGCCGCGATCGTGTGGCGCACCTACGCGCAGTCCGGGCTCGAGGAGATGGCTGCGGGCACCACCGTGCCGGTCGTCAACGCACTGTCCGACGATTTCCACCCCTGTCAGCTGCTGGCCGACTTCCTCACCATCCGCGAGCACCGCGGCGAGCTGAAGGGCCTCACGGTCACCTTCTTCGGCGACGGGGCGAGCAACATGGCGCAGTCCTACCTCCTCGCCGGAGCCACGGCGGGCATGCACGTGCGGATCGCCTGCCCCGCCGAGTACGCGCCGAACCCGCAGGTGGTGGCCGATGCCGAGCGCCGCGCCGCGGAGACGGGCGGATCGGTGGCCGTCGTCACCGATCCGGCCGCCGCCGCCGAGGGCACCGACGTCATGGTCACCGACACCTGGGTGTCGATGGGCAAAGAAGACGAGAAGGCCCGCCGGGTGAAGACCTTCGGCGGGTACCAGGTCGACCAGGCCCTGATGGCGCGGGCGAAGGATGACGCGCTCTTCCTGCACTGCCTGCCGGCCGATCGCGGCTACGAGGTGGCGGCCGACGTCATCGACGGCCCGCAGAGCGTCATCTGGGACGAGGCGGAGAACCGGCTGCACGCGCAGAAGGCACTGCTGGTCTGGCTGTTCGAGCAGAACGCGGCCGAGTCGGCCGCCTAAGGAGCAACACATGACCGACCACGTCTCCAACCGGGCCGGCGAGGCCGGCTCCCTCTGGGGCGGCCGCTTCGCCGGCGGCCCTGCCCCCGAGCTCGCCGAGCTGAGCCGCTCGACTCACTTCGACTGGCAGCTCGCGCAGTACGACATCGAGGGCTCGAGGGCGCACGCGCGGGCGCTCGCCCGAGCGGGCTACCTCTCGGCCACAGAGCTCGACGGCATGCTCGCCGCGCTCGATCAGCTCGCCGCAGCCGTCGACAGCGGCGAGTTCGCCCCGCTGGCCACCGACGAAGACGTGCACTCCGCGCTCGAGCGTGGCCTGATCGAGTTCTCCGGGGCCGAGCTCGGAGGCAAGCTCCGCGCGGGCCGCAGCCGCAACGACCAGATCGCCACTCTGGTGCGCATGCTGCTGCGCGACCATGCGGCCACCATCCGCCGCCAGCTGGTCGACCTCATCGACGCCACGGCGGCGCAGGCCGACGCGCACTTCGACGCCATCCTCCCCGGCCGCACCCACCTGCAGCACGCCCAGCCCGTGCTGCTCGCCCACCAGCTGCTCGCGCACTGCTGGCCCCTGGTGCGCGACATCGAACGGCTGCGCGACTGGGATGCGCGGGCGAACGCGTCGCCCTACGGCTCCGGCGCTCTCGCCGGCAACACGCTGGGCCTGGATGCCGAGCTCGTCGCGCACGACCTCGGTTTCGCGCACGGCGTCGAGAACTCCATCGACGGCACCGCCTCGCGCGACGTGGTGGCGGAGTTCGCGTACGTCACCACGCAGATCGGCATCGATCTCTCCCGCTTCGCCGAGGAGATCATCATCTGGAACACCAAGGAGTTCGGCTTCGTCACGCTCTCCGACTCGTACTCCACCGGGTCGTCGATCATGCCGCAGAAGAAGAACCCCGACATCGCCGAGCTCGCCCGGGGCAAGGCGGGCCGGCTGATCGGAAACCTCACCGGCCTCCTGGCCACCCTCAAGGGGCTGCCGCTGGCCTACAACCGCGACCTCCAGGAGGACAAGGAGCCGGTCTTCGACTCCATCAAGACCCTCGAGGTGCTGCTGCCGGCCTTCACCGGAATGGTCGCCACCCTCGAATTCCACACCGAGCGGATGGCCGAGCTCGCGCCCCAGGGCTTCTCCCTGGCCACGGATGTCGCGGAGTGGCTGGTGAAGCAGCACCTCACGTTCCGTGACGCGCACGAGATCACCGGCACCCTCGTGAAGTTCGCGGAGGACCACGATCTCGAGCTCGACGAGCTCACCGACGACCAGTTCGCGTCGATCTCCCCGCATCTCACGCCGGGGGTGCGCGAGGTGCTCACCATCGAGGGCTCGGTCGCCAGCCGCGACGGCTCGGGCGGCACCGCCGGGGTTCGGGTGCGCGAGCAGCTCGCCGCCCTCACCGAACGGGTGCGTGTGCTCCTCACGCAGACGACCGCGATCACCGGAGGCGCAGAGTGACCGACCCCACCGGCAAGGCCCCGCGCGACCCCGACGACCCCGGCTTCTGGCGCCGACCCCTTCCGAGCCGGGTGGTCTGGATCATCATCGCCCTGGCGGGTGCGGTGGTCGTCGCCGGCATCGTCGTGAGCCTCGCCCTCGGCGTGCGGCTGTTCTGAGCGGTCGGTGACCGGCGTTCCCGCGTTCGACTTCACGGCGCCGGCCCTCGAGGTGGCACCTCGGCTTCTGGGCGCGGTTCTCGCGCACGACTCGCCCGAGGGTCGAGTGGCCGTGCGCCTCACCGAGGTGGAGGCCTATGCCGGCGAGGGTGTCGACCCCGGCTCGCACGCCTTCCGAGGCCGCACCCCGCGCATCGCATCGATGTATGGCGAGCCCGGTCACCTGTACACGTACTTCACCTACGGGATGCACGTGTGCGCCAACGTCGTGTGCTCCCCGGCGGGAGAGGCGTCGGCCGTGCTGCTGCGCGCGGGGGAGGTGATCGAGGGTCTGGAGCTGGCCCGGCTGCGCCGAAGCACCTCCCGTTCCGACCTCGACCTCGCGCGCGGACCCGCGCTGCTGGTCCGGGCCCTCGGCATCGCGCTCTCCGACGACGGAGCCGCGCTCGACGCCCCGCCGTTCTCGCTGACGCCCCCGCCCGCCCGCGCATCCGGAATCGGCAGGAGCCTGCGCACCGGCGTGGGCGGGGCCGGCGGACTGGCGCCCTTCTCGTGGCGGTTCTTCCTGGCGGGCGACCCGACGGTGTCGCCCTACAAGCGCCACCCCAAGCTGCCCCGATGACACCCCGCTGGTAGGCTCGGATCTCGTGTCAGACCTCGTGAATCCCGCTCTTCTCCTGCCGCAGAACGACACCTCGTTCGACGACATCTGGGATGAGTTGCTCTATCGCGGGCTCGTGCACGTGTCGACGGATGCGGCGGCCCTGAAAGAGCTCCTCGCCGGCCCGCCCGTCACGTTCTACTGCGGATTCGACCCCACCGCGCCGAGCCTGCACCTGGGCAACCTGGTGCAGATCCTCGTGATGCGCAGGTTGCAGCTCGCCGGTCACCGACCGCTCGGGCTCGTGGGCGGATCGACCGGGCTGATCGGAGATCCCCGGCCCACTGCCGAACGCACGCTGAACTCGCGTGACACGGTGGCCGAGTGGGTGGGATACCTGCGCGGTCAGATCGAGCGTTTCCTGAGTTTCGAGGGCGAGAACGCCGCCCGCATGGTGAACAACCTCGACTGGACGGCGCCGCTCTCGGCGATCGACTTCCTGCGCGACATCGGCAAGTACTTCCGGGTCGGAACGATGCTGAAGAAAGACGCGGTGTCGGCCCGCCTGAACTCCGACGCGGGCATCAGCTACACGGAGTTCAGCTACCAGATCCTCCAGGGACTGGACTTCCTGGAGCTCTACCGCAGCTACGGCTGCGTGCTGCAGACCGGCGGGAGCGACCAGTGGGGCAACCTCACCAGCGGCACCGATCTCATCCATCGTGCGGAGGGGGTGAGCGTGCACGCCATCGGCACCCCGCTCATCACGAACTCCGACGGCACCAAGTTCGGCAAGAGCGAGGGGAACGCCATCTGGCTCGACCCGGCGCTCACCAGCCCCTACGCGTTCTACCAGTTCTGGCTCAACACCGACGATGCCGACGTGATCGCCCGGCTCAAGATCTTCACGTTCCTGCCGCGAACCGAACTCGAGCGGCTCACCCAGGCGGTGGCCGACGAGCCGTTCCGCCGCGAGGCGCAGCGCACCCTCGCCTACCTGGTGACGGCGCTCGTGCACGGGCCGGCGGCGACGGATGCGGCCATCGCTGCGGCGGCGGCGCTGTTCGGGCAGGGCGAGCTCGCCGAACTGGATGCGGCCACGTTGGAGTCGGCACTGGCCGAACTGCCGACCGCGCAGGTGACGGGGGAGACCTCGGTCGTCGACGCACTGGTGGCGACCGGACTCGTCTCGGGCACGAGCGAGGCCCGTCGTGCGATCGCCCAGGGGGGCGTGTACCTCAACAACGCCAAGGTCGACGACGCCGAGGCCCGGGTGGCCGAGCACCTGCTCGCCGGTGGTTTCGCGGTGCTGCGCCGGGGCAAGAAGACCCTCGCGGGGCTGTCGCTCGCCGGATGACCGGGGCGCGACACGCCCGGGCTGCATGATGATTTGCCAGCCCCCGGGGCCCCGCGTAATCTTCTAACTCGTCACCCCACAGGTGCGGAAAGCGGAAGAGCTTACCGGCCTCAAGCGGGACATCAGATCTTCACTTTCCGGAAGACCATCCCTTGTGGGGATAGGTACCAAAGATGAAAAGATCGAAACCCCAGCTGCCAGTTATGGTGCTAGGGTAGAGAAGTTGCCTGGAACGGCGGCCTGACGGCCTGGTTTTATGGTGTCCGATCCTTGAGAACTCAACAGCGTGCACAATGTCAAATGCCAAAAACCCCAGACAGCCCTTGTGGTTGT